>DATKLX010000206.1:0-8404 GCA_035542155.1 Anaerolineaceae bacterium | reverse complement strand
TGAAAACAGAAAAGAGAGAACGGAGAACAATCACAAGAAAGGACTGTTCTCCGTTCTCTGCTCTCTCATCGCTGTAAGAAATCCCAGGGATTAGGGCGGCCGTACTTATCGGAGCGCATCTCGAAGTGCAGATGGGGCCCGGAGGAGTTTCCGGTCGAACCCAGGGTGGCAATCTGCGCCCCCTGGTATACACTCTGCCCGCAGGAAACGCTGACCTCGCTCAGGTGAGCATAGAGGGTCTGCCAGCCGTTGCCGTGGTCGATGACGATCATGTTCCCGTACCCCCAATCGTTCCACCCGGCATAGACCACCACCCCATGGTCGCTGGCAAAGATAGGGTTGCCGACATTCCCGGCAATGTCGATTCCGAAGTGATTGGCGTTGGGCGCGTAATCATAGCCTGAGAGGTACTTTTCGGTCGTCGGCCAGACGAAACTGCCCACACCGATCGCCCCCTCTACCACCGAGCTGCAGTAGCCGGGGCCCAGGATCTTGGCGGTTGCCGGGTCCGTGCGCGTGATGCGCGGAGTGGCCCAGGAGCTGAACTCGCGCCGTCCCCCAGGAATAATCAGGAATTTGCCCGGCTCGATCTTCGGGTTGGACAGGTCGCCAATGGTCGCCGTCGAGAGGTCGTTACCCGGCCAGTTGATGATGTCTTCGGGCTTGACCCCGTAATATTTGGCCACCCCGTTCAGGCCCTCTCCCTTGCTCCACTTGTGATAGACGCCGTCCACAGGGAGGATGTTGAGCTGCTGGCCTTCTTTGAGAAAATCGGGGTTGTCCCCCAGGACGTAGAGGTTGCCCCACAGCACCGTCTCGGGCTTCAGGTTGAACCTGGCGGCAATGCCGAAGATCGTGTCGCCTTTTTGGACGGTGTACTGGATGACCTCAAAACGAGAAAAAGAGGGCAGCGAGGTGTGCAGCGAGATTCCACGCGCGATCCCACTCTCAGGCGCGACCTCCTTCGCGAAGGAGACCTGCGGGGGGGCGACGGTCGGAGTGACGGTGGGCAACCCGGCTGCCAGCGCGCCCAGCCCGTTCGATTCATGGGTCT
The DNA here is from genome assembly GCA_035542155.1 of Anaerolineaceae bacterium. Classification (GTDB taxonomy): domain Bacteria; phylum Chloroflexota; class Anaerolineae; order Anaerolineales; family Anaerolineaceae; genus DATKLX01. Next base: position 7,350 of record DATKLX010000206.1, on the reverse strand, counting down.
CCCCCAGGTAGAAATTGCTCATCACCCAGATCACGATCAGGAACAAACCGATCGAGACCACGGCGGTCCCCAATCGCAGAGTCGTTTCCCCCAGGCCGGCCCGCACCAGATCCTCCCAGATTCGCTCGAGGCCGGGTAGTGAACGGGAGCTCAGCCGCCCTCGCCGGCTGCCAGCCGAAGACGGCGGGCGCTCGTCCAGCAGGGGGACGCCCCCCTCGCGGTGGCGATCCTGGCCTGCCTTGCGGGAAAAAACCCGCGCGAAGCCAGTTTTTGGCTTATCCTGTGGGGTGGGTTTGCCGCTTAAGTCATCCATGGAGCCAGATTGCGCGAATAGATCACCCTTCTCAGCGAAGGAAATCCATCGGATTGACTTTGCCGTACTGCGCGCTGCGCATCTCGAAATGCAGGTGCGGCCCGGTGGAGTTGCCGGTCGAACCCAGGGTGGCAATCTGCGCCCCCTGGAAGACGCCCTGCCCGCAGCCGACCAGGATCGAGCTGAGATGGCCATAGTAGGTCACCCAACCGTTGCCGTGATCGAGGACGATCAGGTTGCCGTAGCCCAGGTTGGTCCACCCGGCATAGACCACCACGCCCGAGTCGGCGGCGAAAATCGGGTTGCCCAGTGCGCCTCCGAAATCGACGCCGGGGTGCACGGCTGAAAAGCTGTATCCAGAGATGCTGTGATCCGTGGTTGGGAAGACGAAGGAACCAGTCCCGACCGCGCCCACCACAGCATTGGCGCAGAACCCGGCGCCCAGGTATTTGGCGGTCTGCGGGCTATTGCGCGAAATGACCGGCGTGGCCGGGGAGTCGTTGGGGCGAGTGCCGCCCGGCACGAACAGGTACGTCCCCTCGGGAATGTTGGGATGCGCTAAGTCTCCGACGCTCTCGAAGGTCAGATTATTGCCCGGGTAGTTGATGATCGTTTCGGGCTTGACCCCGTAAAACCGGGCCACGCCATTCAGGCCTTCGCCCTTGCTCCACTTGTGCAGGGTGCCGTTCTCTGGGAGGATCTTGAGCTTCATCCCGGGGGTGATCATGTCCGGGACGCCATTGAGGGTATAGAAGTTCCCCCACATGATCGTCTCCGGCTTGAGCCCGTATTTTTCCGCGATGCCAAAGACCGTGTCGCCTTTGACCACGGTATATTCGATGATTTCCAGCCGCGCCCGTGAAGGCATGATCGTATGCAAGTCGGTGCGGCGCGGAATGCCAATGCCTGAGAGGAGGAAATCGCCGCCTCGGAAGGCAAAATCTGGGAGCGCAGCCAGGGAGTCCTCGACGGGTGGGGTGGGCTGCTGTTGCGCCGCGGCCTGGGCTTGCGGGCCGCTGGATAGATTCTGGCTCAGGATGAAATGAGAAACGGCCCAGCCGACGGCCAGGAGCAGGGCAACGCCGGCCAGAATGGCCGCTACGCGGAAGAGGGTTTCCTGGGTGGGGCTGTTTTTGCCGTTCGAGCCGGGGTCAGAGGATGGGTTATCGTTGTCGGATTGAGCCTGCATGCGCATCTCCAGGACAATCGTAACACAACCACAGGAGCCGGTCAACCACCCCCGGCGCCAGACGGGACTTCGTGAGGGTCGCCGCGACTTTAGTCGCCCATTTCTGCGGCCAACCTACCGGATGGCATGCGCTACAGGGTCGGCATGGCGCATCCGTCGGCGCGAGGGTCGGAGCCGCCCCATAGCGCCCCGTTAGCCGGGTCGCGCCAGATGACCTGCCCGCGGCCAAACAGGGCGCGCTCCATTCCGTGCACCGCGAAAACCGGGTGCCCGCGCGCCTCCAGCCCGGCCATCACCTCCACGGAAATGCCCTCCTCCAGCGCGACCTTCCCTCCGCTCTCTCCCGATTCGATGCAGAAGCGCGGCCGGTCGAGCGCGGCCTGCGGATCTAGGCCGTCATCGACCAGAGCGGAAAACACCTGGAGGTGGCCCTGGGGCTGCATAAAACCACCCATCACCCCGAAGCTGGCATAGAGCCCGCCATCCGTAGAGGAGGTGGCCATAGCGGGGATGATGGTGTGGTATGGCCGCTTGCCAGGGGCCAGGGCGTTGGGGTGATGCAGGTCGAAGCTGAAATTGCACCCGCGGTTCTGCAGAGAAAAACCCCACCCGTGCGGCACCAGACCGGTGCCAAAGCCCATATAGTTGGAGTTGATGAAAGAACAGGCGTTGCCTTCCCGGTCGACAGCGGTCAGATAGACCGTGCCGCTGCTCGCCACGGGCGTCCCACGGACCTGATTGAGAGTAGCCCGGCGCGGGTCGATCAGGGTGCGACGGCGGCTGGCATAATGACTGGAAAGCAGCTCTTCCAGGGGAGCCGGCACGAAGGCCGGGTCGGCAACGTACCAGCGCGCGTCGGCAAACGCCAGGCGCAGCGCTTCGATCTCCAGGTGCAACCGGTCCGTGGAGAGTGGAGGGAGGGCAGCCAGGTCGAATCCCGCGAGCAGGTTGAGAGCCAGCAGGGTCACGAGCCCCTGGCCGTTGGGCGGGCATTCCCACAGCCGGACCCCGCGGTAATCCACACTGACCGGTTGCTCCCAGGTGCTGGTGTGATTGGTCAGGTCAGCCAGGTCCAGGCATCCGCCCGCCTCGCGAACGACCGCGACCAGGGCCTCAGCGATAGGCCCGGCGTAAAAGGCGGCCTTCCCACCCCCGGCGATGCGCCGAAGGGTGCGCGCCAGCCCCGGGTTGTGGAAGATTTCGCCCGGGCGCGGGCCGCGGCCTGCGATGGTCAGCTCCTGCCCGCCGGGTGCAGTGCGCAACTGGCGCTCGGCGCCGCGCTGCCAGTAATACGCGGTGACCGGGGAGACCGGGAAGCCTTCTTCAGCCAGGCGCTCGGCCGGGGCGAGAATTTCGCCCAGGGACAGGCGCCCAAAGCGCTCGACCAGATCGCACCACCCGGCGCAGGCGCCCGGGACGGTGACTGCATAGGCATGGAAAGGCGGGATCTCCCCGCGGATCCCCTCGCGCCGCAGGCGCTCGATGGTCAGGGCTGCCGGGGCGCGCCCAGAGCCATTCAGCGCACTGACCTGGCGCGAGCCGCTGTCGTAATACAAGGCGAAGCAGTCCCCGCCCAGGCCGCTCGAGGTGGGCTCGGTCACGTTCAGCGCGGCAGCCGCCGCGACCGCGGCATCGGCAGCGCTGCCGCCCTTTTCGAGGATCGCCAATCCCGCCGCGACCGCCAACGGTTGCGAGGTTGCCACCATCCCCGCCCGCCCCAGGACGGGGGAGCGGCGGGAGTTGAAGGGAAAGTCGGAGGACAAACCTAACCCCCCACTTCTATCCCTTCCCCTTCGACCGCCTCGCCCACCACCCAGACCGGCTGCTCCAGCTCCCCGGCTTTCTCGAGGAAACTGTCCAGCCTCTCCGGCGGGACGCCCAGCAGCAGGCCGCCGCTGGTCTGCGGGTCGAAGAGCATCATCCGGGCAACCTCGTCCAGGCGCGGGTCGAATGTGACGTACTCGCTGAAATATGCGTGGTTGTCCAGCGCGCCGCCCGGAAAAGTCCACTGCTCGCCGTAGCTCCGCGCCGAGGAGAGGAAGGGGATCGCATTGTAATCGATGTTCAGACCCAGGCCGGACGCGGCAGCCATTTCCCAGCCGTGACCCAACAGGCTGAAACCGGTGATGTCGGTGCCGGCTTTCAGCCCGAAATCGACCGCCATCTGGCCGGCGCGGTCGTTCAGCCGCTTCATCCACTGCACCGCCTCCGCAAGATCGGCAGGTTGGACCTGATCGCGCTTGAGCGCCGTGGTCACCAGGCCAAACCCAAGCGGCTTGGTCATCACCAGCCGGTCGCCGGGTTTCAGCCCCCCCTTGGACAGCATGCGGCGCGGATCGACGAAACCCAGGGCCACCAGGCCAAACTTGGGCTCTTTATCCTGGATCGTGTGCCCCCCGGCAAGGACCACTCCTGCCCGGCGGACCATCTCCGCCCCACCGCGGAAAATTTCGGCCGAAATCTCCGCCGGCAGATCTGCCGGTAGCGCCGCCAGGTTGAGGGCCAGGAACGGCATTCCTCCCATCGCGTAGACGTCTGACAGGCTGTTGGCCGCCGCGATCGCGCCGTAATCGTAGGGATCGTCGACCACTGGGGTGAAGAAATCCGCCGTTGCCACCAGGGCGCGGTCGTCGTCCAGGCGCCAGACGGCGGCGTCGTCGGGCGAGGCTAACCCGACGAGCAGGTCCGGGTATTTTTCTGGCTGAAAGACTTCGCCTAAGGGGCGCAGCACCTGCGCCAGCGCCTGCGCGCTTAGCTTAGACGCTCAACCCGCGCAGTTGGACAGGCTGGTCAGGCGGATCTGCTTTCCCGAAGGCGGAACGGCCGGCTGGCTCATCATTTTTGTTTATGGTTTGGCCGTTGGAGCCGCGGTGGGGACCGCGGTTGGTACGGCAGTGGGGGTGGAGGCAGCAGTTGGGGAGCCGGTCACGGTTTGCGTCTGCGGCAGAGGAAAGATGAAAGGTGAATTGCTCGGCAGGTACATAACCTGGACGTTGGGCGAGAGCTTATTGATGTACTGGTAGGTCAGCAGCTCGTTGTTGCCCTTCAGCGCCTGGTTGATCGTCTCCAGCGCTTTGGCCTCCGCCTCGGCCTGGATCACCCGCGCGTCCGCGTCACCCTTGGCGCGGATCACGATGGCGTCCGCGGCGCCCTGGGCGACCTGGCGGGCCTGCTCGGCTTCCTGCTTGCGCTGCTCGACCACCAGCTTGGCCTGCTGCGCCTGCTGGTCGGCGATCTGCTTCTGCTCGACCGAGGCTGCGTACTCTGACGAGAAGGTGATGTTGCGCAGGACGAAGTCCACCAGTTGCAGGCCGTTCTCCTCGAACTTTTGGCTGAGCTCGCCGCTGATCCTCTGGCTCATCTCGTCGCGCTTGGAACTGATCACCTCTTCGACCTTGTATTTGGAGACCATATCGTAGATGATCCCTCGCGCCTGGGGACGCACCAGGCTGTCCTGGTAGCGGTCTTGCCATTTGATGTGCAGGTTGACCACCTTATCAGGATCGACCTGGTAAATCACCGAGGCGTCGACAAAGATCTGCTGGCCGTCGGCGGTGCGGGCCGAGATGGAATCATCCCCACTTACCTGGCCTTCAGTCGCGGTGCCCGACATGGTATAGGTCTGCTTGGAGATCGGGTAGCGTTGGACGGTTTCTAAAAAGGGGATGATCCAGTGGACGCCCGGCTCCAGGGCTTTCGAGCGATACCCACCCGGTGCCACGGCAGAGATCACCACGCCGCGTTCGTTGGGCTGGATGAAGACCAGCCCGGCGCTGGTGAAGGTGGACAGCAGGGCCAGCACACCGGCGATGATGATATTGGTCCGCGTCGAGGGGCTTACCCGCTCGCCGCGCGAGGAGCGCACCGCAGCGAGCGCGATCAGCCCAAAAAAAATGATCCACAGAATCGTGGCTAATCCAGAAAAAATTACGTTGATGTTCATTCTTCCTCCGAAATGAAGTGCTCAACTTATCGTCCTGTAGGTCGCTTACAAAATTAAGGATACCCTTTTCGTGAGGGAAAGGCATGCTCCAAAAGTGTCAAAAAAGTACGACAAAAAACACATTTCACGAAATGATCATTCGATTATACTGTACCTCCTGTCAACCATCATCTTCTCTCTTCTACGGCGATTCCCAATGAGTCTCGAAAATCGAAAATCTAAAATTGAAAATTTATGTTACCATCTTCACATGCCGCACGTCAGGGGAGAAATTCGAGAAATCTGGCTGGACGGAGACCAGGCCGCGGGATGGATCGACTGCCCACCGAATATTTTACCCGCCCCGGGCCAGTACGTCCTGGCCGCTTCCGCGGAGGACGATCCGGCCGAGCCGCTGTCCCTGGAGCTGTTCCCCGGCTACGCAGCAGGGCCAATCCGTGCAGGCGGCCTGGTGGTATCCCCGCCGTTGCCTTCCACCTGGCTTCCGGGGGCGCTCCTCGACCTGCGCGGTCCATTTGGGACCGGCTTCCGCCTGCCCGGCCTGGTGGGCCGCCTGGCGCTGGCAGCCGCCGGAGACAGCCTCTCCCGCCTCCTGCCCCTGGCCCAGGTTGTGCTGGCCCAGAGCGGCGAGGTGACCCTGTTCAGCGACCTGCCCCTCCCGGAGAGTCTGCCTGCCGAGGTCGAGGCCGCCCCCCTTGCCGCTCTCGGCGATTCCCTATCCTGGCCGGATTTCCTGGCTGTGGACCTGGACCGCGCCGACCTGGGCGAGCTCAGATCCAGGCTGGGATTGCCCGCCGAATTGCGCCTGCCTTTCCCGGCCCAGTCGCTGCTCACCGGGCGCATGCCCTGCGCCGCGGTGGGGGCAGAGTGCGGCCTGTGCGCGGTCCGCGCCCGCTCGGGCTGGCGGCTGGCCTGTAAGGATGGCCCCGTATTCGATCTTTCCGAACTGGAATGGTGATTATGGAGATCCTGGCTTTTTTCGCACATCCCGACGACGAAACCATGCTGGCTGGCGGCACGCTGGCTCTTCTTGCCCGGTTGGGGCACAGGGTTCATTACCTCTGCGCCACCCGCGGCGAAGGCGGCGAGATGGGCGATCCGCCGCTCACTACCCGCGAGGAACTGGGGGCGGTGCGAGAAAAGGAGATGGTCTGTGCGGTGGGAGCCCTGGGCGGCGTCAGCCTGACCTTCCTGGATTACATCGATCCGACCGTCGGCCCGGAGGATACGCTGTACCCTTATGCGGACGACCTGACCGTGGTAGCCGGTCAGGCAGCCCTCTCGATCCGCGAGTTTCAGGTTGAAGCGGTGATGACACACGGGGCGCAGGGCGAGTACGGCCATCCGGCCCACGTGCTGACCCACCAGGCGGCACGCCTCGCTGTGGAATCTTTTACTACCCGGGATGGAGCGGGAATCCCAGCCCTGTATACCGTCCAGGCCAACTTCCCCGAGCATCCGCGCCCGCGCCTGGCCAACAAGGACATCCCCGCCCACCTGGTAATTGACGTCGGACAGACCGTAGATCAAAAGCTTCAGGCTGCCCTCTGCTACCGCACACAGCATGCCCTCTTTGTCCGCCGCCCATCCAGAGAAGCCGGGCGGACTCTCACCGTCCCCGAAGTGATGGTCACCCTCGAAAGCCTGCACCGGGTGCTTCCTCCGGTCCAATCCGCCGCCGACCTGGAAGGCGACCCGCTGTTCGAGTCGCTGCTTGATGCCGGAGCGACGATAAACAGCTTTACCACAGAGCACACAGAGATCTTAGCGTAACTTTTGTGCAACTAGAAGGCAAAGTGCTTTAAACCGCAAAAACCAGCACTTTAACAATTGAGCAAAATCCATTATGCTCATGGACTACCCAGGAGGGTTTCATGAGCGAAAAACAACCTGACACCATCACCT
>DATKLX010000205.1:0-4073 GCA_035542155.1 Anaerolineaceae bacterium | reverse complement strand
CTACAAAACCTGGCCGGGAATGACCAGCGGCCTGATGGTAGCGGGAGTAGGCGTGGCTTAGCTCACCATCCTGTTTCCTGGAGAAAAACTGCCTGGGCGATTTTTCCAAATTCGCCTACCAATCTTGGGACAAACACAATCTGGGCAATATATTGTACTTTTTAGCACAAATAGGTACAATATTTATTGGTCTTATCGCTGGAGACGGGAATGTTCAAGGGCCGATTTTTCCAATCCTATTGGTTGCGTCTGGGCCTGAAAATGGTCGTCTGGGAAGCTGTGGTTCTGATGCTGTCCTGGCTGCTCTTCCGCTGGCTGCATTGGCTGAAGAATTTCGGCGACGTGCTGTTACTGGTCGGCGTGCTAGAAGTGATGGCCGCGAGCGTGGGGATGATGGGCAGGCCTTATGAGGTGTCCAATAGCCCCTGGGGAGTGCTATCATCCTCGGTGCAGCCCTCCGAGCGGGAGCGGCGCGAACAGGCGATCGCTGAGTACATCGAGAAACGCTCGTTTTCCATGCGCCTGATTGCCAGCGGGCTGCTGACGATCCTGGCGTCACTGCTCTTCTACTACGTTATCTGAGTTTCCGGCGAGATCAAAACGCATCGGGAGCTGAATATCTCCATATCCGAAAAGGAACCGCTTCGGCGGTTCTATTGGTTATTCCACCTGTCGGTTGGAACCGTAGTGAAGGTATTAGCGTATATCCTTTATCGAGAGCATAATCGGCCAGATCTTTCGCGAAGACGTGCTGGCCGGAACAGTCGGCCTGGCGGACGCAATGTAGAAACGAAGGGAACCGGAGCATGAACATTCAAGAGTTTCCTCGAAATGCCATTCTATCCAGCGATGGAACCCGCATCGCGTTTACGAGGGCCGGGAACGGACCGGCGCTGATCCTCGTCCACGGGACGGGGGCCGACGGCGCGCGCTGGGCCGGGGTGCTTCCCCTGCTGGTTCAGCACTTCACAGTCTACAGCATCGACCGGCGCGGGCACGGCGCCAGCGGGGACGCGGCCGGCTATGACGTTCAGCGCGAGTACGCGGATATCGCCGCGGTGGCCGGCGCGATGGAGGGCCCGGTGGATATCCTCGGCCACTCGTTCGGGGCGGCCTGCGCCCTGGGCGCCGCGCCGCAGATCCCCAACCTGCGCCGCCTCGTCCTGTACGAGCCGCCGGTGCTGCGCGCGCAGCAGATGCCGCAGCGTGAGGAATTGCTCCGGAGGATGGAGGGGGCCCTGGAAGCCGGGGACCGTGAAGCGGTGGTGCTGATCCTGATGAACGAGATGCTGCGCATCCCCATGGCGATGATCGAGAAAGCCCGGGCGACGCCTGACTGGGCCGGCCAGCTCGCCGCGGCCCATACCATCCCGCGCGAGCTGCGCTCGAGCGATGCGTATACAGCGGACCTGGAAGCTTTAAGAAAGATCACTGCGAAGACCCTGTTCCTGCTGGGCGGCGCCAGCCAGGAGAGCTTCAAAGTTACCACCGAAACGCTGCACGGCCTGCTGCCGGACAGCCAGGTGGTGGTTCTGCCCGACCAGCAGCACAGCGCCATGCTGACCGCGCCGGACCTGTTTGCAAAGGAAGTGATCTCGTTCCTGCAATCCTGACCGAGGTTGAGCGAATTTGGTGATTTTTGCTAAAATTCATCAACGGCTCCGGTTCGAGGATGGGCAAATACCGCGAAACCGGAGTTCATTTTACCGGTAAGGAGAGAAACGCCATTGGAAACCCCAGATTGGAAGGGGATTTTTGAGGAGCCGGTCCTCTCAGCGGAAGAGAAAGGCGGCGGGGAGACCAACTCGGTCTGGCAGGTGCGTACGGAGCGGGGAGAGTTTATCGTCAAAATCACCCAGGCCCTCCCCCATCCGGAGAAAGGGTTCTGGTTCGGGCTGAAAGCCCTGTTCGGGTTGGACCTGCGGGAGAATATCGAGAAATACGCGGAGCTGGCGGATTTCATCGTCGCCCACAGCATGCTAGCGGTTCCGCGGATGATGAAGGTGGACGCCTCCAGCCAGAAAATCGACCTGCCCTTCGTGGTCTCCGAAAAGGTTAGTGGGGAACCGGCCGACTTCACGGATGAGGCCGGTCATGGGCCGCTGCTGCGCGACCTGGGCGACCACCTGGGCGGTTTGGACGAGGCCCCTTTCCAGGGGTGGGGAAGTTTTTCGGCTGCCGCCCTCCAGGAGCCCCAGGCGTGGCCCGAACGCCTGACCGGCACGATCCGGCGGCTGGCCGGGCGCCAGTACCCCGAGGACCGCCAGGTCCAGCGCGCAGTGGATGAAGCGGTGGAACGTATTCCCCGACTCCCACTGCCCAACCGCTTTTCCCTGATCATGCTCGATCTGCACCCCCGGCAGTTCCTGGCCGAGAAAGGCCGCCTCAAGGCCATCGTGGACCTCGAGTCGCACGTGATCGGGCCGCCGGAGCTGGCCTGGACAGCGTTGGAATTCGCCATGTCCCCTAAGGACGCGCCGGCTTTTCTGGAAGGCTACCGGCGCCACCTCGCCCCACCACGACTGGGTGAGGTTCGCATGGTCTACCGCCTGCTCCATTTCCTGCTGAACGACTACCCCGGGCCGTTCGCAGACTGGATGGGCCAACCAGTGGTCTTGCAGACGTGACCGGTTGGGAGGAGAAGAGGGCCATGACGTTTTACATCGGCTGCCCGATCTGGGCCAATAAAAGCTGGGTTGGCTCCCTGTTCCCGGAGGGGACCAAAACACGGGATTTCCTGTGCGAATACGCCCGGTGTCTGAACACGGTCGAGGGCAACACCACCTTTTACGCGACCCCGGCCGCGGAAACGCTGCAACGCTGGGTCGAAGAAACCCCCGAGACCTTTCGCTTCTGCCCCAAGCTGCCACGCACGGTCAGCCACGCCGGGAAACTGATGGACCACCTCGCGGAGGCGAGGGCGTTCCTGGAGACGATGTTCCGGCTGCTGTTGCCGACCATTATAGTTGAGTTGCGATCTCCACTGATGGGAAGCAGATCTGGTTGATGGGGGAAAAGAAGTGATTGAATACTAGTGACATTTATCACGCGGGGGGGGGTGATAAATGTCAATTTTCTTTTCAGCTAGACCTTATTATTCTAATCGTAGTGGGACGTATTGCAGCGCTTTGGATTTGAGCCATTTTCATTTCTTCTACAATCTAACTATACCGGGAGGGGGTATGAAAAAACGGCGCATCAAGATGGTTATCGTTGCCTTTCTGATCGTCTGGTTAGCCATGGATGTTACAATTCCATATCCCGCATACGCCACTCCACTATCGGTAACCGTACATGGTCAGATAACATTCGAGCCAAGAAACTGGAATACCTCTCATACGATGCTTGCTGGAAAAGAAATGGAAATCGATCTTTATGAAAAGGATCACACCGGCGCCATTTTTTTCATAGCATCGACCTATACGAATTCCAATGGCAATTTTTCTTTTTCGGTCACGAACTATTGGGGACCGTTTGACCCTCATCTAAATATTTTTTATCGGGTTAAATTGAATTATCCGTCTACCGTTGTGTATAATCCTCCAAACCTGACGGATCCATATTCTTATGATAGCTCGCCTACGTTACTTAATAGCGACACTATTACTGATTGGACAAAAGACTTTGCGATCGGGCATACTTTGCCAAACTATCAAGCCGTCTGGATCTTTGAAGATATGCGAAATTCCTGGAACTACGTATATTCTAATGACATAAGGAACGGGGTTCATTACAACCCAGGCGGAGTTACTGCCTATTGGACATTAAACAGTAACTGTTATCAGGATAGTGCAAGGTTTCGAGTTTGTTGGCGAAGTCATGCAGGAGCAGCCAAAGCAATGAACGGCGAAGATAGTGCAAGGTTTCGAGTTTGTTGGCGAAGTCGAAAACCGGGATTTTGGGAATGAGCTATACTCCTGAAAATAGTGGTTTAGCGTAACTTTTGTGCAATCAGCGAGCAAAGTGCTTTAAACGTCAAAAAACAGCATTTTGAACAAACGGCAAAGGCAACTGAACCGCCCAATGCCGATTGACAGCAAGGGATCGACCTGCGTACAGGCTTTGATCCGTGA
>DATKLX010000204.1:0-11640 GCA_035542155.1 Anaerolineaceae bacterium | reverse complement strand
CGATCCGTTCCGTTTCGGGTGGCATCGACCAGGGTGGTTGTACCTTTAAACACATTTCTGCCTCCAACCTTATCTTACAACCCCCTCTCAGGTTTGCCAACAGTATCTTTAAGAAAGCCATATCCGTCATTTTTGACGGATTGACAAAGGAGAAAAGCTTGATCTAACCAGAGGTAAGGGACCATCTGGCGCAGGTGTTTGCCCTTGCTCAGGAGGGAGCCGGTGGGGTCGGACAGCAGCCAGCCTTAGTGGAAGGTCAGGACGACGCCGATAACTGTTTTCACTGCTCTTTCCTGCTTTTCCGGCCTTGCCGGGAGACTGAGAGCCCGGTAGAATGGAGTTGGTTTGGAGAAGATGATCCTCTATCTTGCATCGAATTCACCGCGGCGGAAGCAGCTCCTGGGGCTGACCGGCTGGGAGTTCCAGGTGGCGCCCGCCGATCTGGATGAGACGCCGCTGGACGGGGAAGCGCCGCGCGAGTATGTGCTCCGTCTGGCGGAGGAAAAGGCGCGCGCCGCGGCACAGCGGCTGGTGGAAGCGGGCCAGGCGCCCGGGCTGGTGCTGGCGGCGGACACGACCGTGGTGGAAGACGGCTGGCGCATTTTGGGAAAGCCGTCCAGCCCGGCGGAAGCGGTGGAAGTGCTGCGCCGGCTGCGCGGGCGGGTCCACGAGGTGGACACGGCCCTGGTGTTGCTGCGCCAGAGCGATGGAGCGCTGTTCAAGGATCTGTGCTCCACCCTGGTGCCGATGCGAGAGTATAGGGAGGACGAAATTCAGGCCTACGTGGACAGCGGCGATCCGCTGGACAAGGCTGGCTCGTATGCGATCCAGCATGCGGGGTTCCACCCGGTCGAGAAGCTGCAGGGTTGTTACGCCAACGTGATGGGCCTGCCGCTCTGCCTCCTGAGCCACCTGCTGAGCCGCGCCGGGGTTGAGCCGGGCAGTCACATCCCCGCGGCATGCCAGGCCGGGCTGGAATACGCCTGCCCGGTCCCCGAGGAAATCCAATGAGCTTTTCTGGGATCAAGCGCATCCTGCCCCTGTGCCTGCTCGCGGTCATCCTGCTCGCCGCATGCGGGCCGCAGTTTGGGCTGGGCGCCGCCCCATACCCCAGCGCGACGCCGTTCCAATTCAACTCCAGTGGGGTGCGCGATCCCGCCGCATTGGAGCAAACCGTGAGCGGTTTCCTCGCCGCCTGGCAAAAGCACGATTACGCGGGAATGTACGCGCTGACCACGGCGGTCACCCGTGACGCTATCCCGCTGGATGAATATCAGCGCCGCTACCAGGCAGCGGAGCGCGAGCTGACCCTGGCGTCGCTGGACGGAGAGGTGTTGGGGATGCTGGCCAGCCAGGCCAGCGCGCAGGTCAACCTGCGCGTCACCTACCACACCAGCATCCTCGGCGACCTGCAGAGCCAGATCCTGATGAAGCTGGTGATGGAAAACGATGCCTGGCGGATCCAGTGGGAGGATGGGCTGATCCACGACCAACTGAAGGGCGGCAACCATTTCTTCCTGGATGTGATTCCTCCCTCGCGGGGGAACATTTACGACCGCAACGGCCATGCCCTGGCAGCCTTCACCGACGCGGTGGCGCTGGGGGTTGTCCCCGGAAAAATCGACCCGCAGAGCGAGCAGACCCTGGTCAGCGAGCTGGCCGGGTTGACCGGCAAAACGCCCGAACAGGTGCGTGCTGCGTACGCGGGCGTCGATCCGAGCTGGTACGTGCCCATCGGCGAGGTCTCAGCCGGCGCGGTCCAGCCGGACCTGGAGCTGTTGAAATCGCTGGAGCCGGGCCTGCAGATGAACACCTTCCGCTCGCGCTACTACGAGGACGGCGCGGCGGCGCACGCGGTGGGCTACGTCCAGCCGATCCCGGCCGAAAAGGCAGACGAGTACCGCGCGAACGGGTATCTGCCTGACGAAATGGTCGGGGCGGCAGGGCTGGAAGAGTGGGGGGAAGCCTACCTGCGCGGGCGGCCCAAAGCCGCGCTGTACGTCGTCAACCCCCAGGGGGAGACGATCACCCGCCTGGCGCAGATGGATGCCCAGCCGGCGGAGTCGATGGTGACCACGCTCGACAAGGAGCTCCAGCTCAAGATCCAGCGCTCGATGGGCAATTACCGCGGGGCGGTGGTGGTGATGGAACTCAACAGCGGGCGAATCCTGGCGATCGCTTCCAACCCGACTTTCGACCCGAACTGGTTCCAACCGGCCAACCGCAACAGCGCCGAGCTCGAGCAGATCTATTCCAACCCGGATAGCCCTCTTTACAACCGGGCTACTCAGGGCCAGTATCCCCTGGGCTCGGTCTTCAAAATCGTCACCATGGCATCCGGTCTGGAAAGCAAGCTGTTCAAACCCAGCTCCGAGTACATCTGCGGGCACGTCTTCACCGAGCTGGACTATCCCCTCTACGACTGGACGTACACCTTTGGGGTGGCGCCAAGCGGGCTGCTGGACCTGCCGGGCGGGTTGATCCGCTCTTGCAACCCGTGGTTCTGGCACATCGGGCTGACCCTCTACCGCGATCCGCAGCACCAGTTTGACGTGACCAAAATGGCGCGCGCCTTCGGCCTGGGAAGCCCGACCGGGCTGGACCAGGTGGCTGAGGCCAGCGGCTCAATCCCTGACCCGGCGAACGAGAACAAGGCAGTCCAGGACGCGATCGGCCAGGGAGATGTTCTGGTGACCCCGCTGCAGGTGGTCGATTTTATCGCCGCGGTGGCCAACGGCGGCACGCTCTACCGCCCGCAGTTGGTCGAAAAGGTCACCCGCCTGGATGGGAGCGCGGCGTATACCTTCAAACCCGAGATCCGCGGCAGGCTACCTGTCTCACCCGAGAACCTGAAGGTGATCCAGGATGCCCTGTATGGCGTGGTCCATTCGGAAAAGCCGCAGGGCACCGCGCACTTCGTGCTGGCGAACCTGGACATCCCCGTCTCAGGAAAAACCGGGACGGCGCAGACCGCGACCGATCCACACGGCTGGTTCGCCGGGTACACGGCAGCGAACCAGCCAGGCAAGAGTGATATCGCCGTGGTGGTCATTTTGGAGAACGCGGGGGAAGGCTCTCTGGTCGCCGCGCCGCTCTTCCGCCGCGTGGTCCAACTCTATTTCTCCGATAACCAGGACCCGGGCGCTTTGATGCCCTGGGAGACCACCTTTTACTCGGTGGCCGCGCCGGAGCCCAACGTCACCCCGAGCGCGGTGCCCACGCTGGTCGGTACGCCGGTCCCGGCGGGGGTACCCACCTCCACCACCACTCCCTGAACACGATGGAGACCCCCAGAGGCCTGGTCACCCGCTGCCAATCCGGTTTTTACACCGTCCTGCCGGATTCCGGCGGCCTGGCGGTGATCTGCAAGCTGCGCGGGCGGCTCAAGCTCGGCCAGACCCAGGGCGACTTCATCGCCATGGGCGACCGGGTGCGCTTCAACCTCCAGCCGGATGGGACGGGGACCATCGAAGAAGTATTTCCCCGCCGGAAGAGCCTGGAGCGCCTAGCGCCCGCCCCCAAAGGCGAGTACCGCCAGGTGCTGATCGCGAACCCGGACCAGGCAATCTTTCTCTTCGCCTGCGCAAATCCCGAGCCGCACCTGCGCATGCTGGACCGTTTTCTGGTCATCGCCGAGAAGCAGGGGCTGCCTGCGCTGGTGGTGGCCAACAAGGTGGACCTGGTGGGGATGGAGCGCGCTCGTGAGATCTTTGGGCATTACGTTCCCCTGGGGTACCCGGTGCTGTATACCTCGGTCAGGGAACGGCGCGGGCTGGATGACCTGCGCGCGGCCCTGGTTGGCAAAATCTCCGCCTTCAGCGGGCCCTCCGGGGTGGGGAAATCAAGCCTGCTGAACGCGATCCAGCCCGGCCTGGGGCTCGCGGTCCGCGAGACGAGCGAGGCCAGCCGGCGCGGGCGGCACACCACCGTGGTCCGCGAGCTGTTCCCGCTGGAGGAAGGCGGGTTCGTAGCCGACACGCCGGGGATCAGGTCGCTGGCGCTGTGGGATACCCAACCCGAGGAACTGGACGGGTATTTTCCGGAGCTGCGCTCGCGGGTGGCAGCCTGCCAGTTCAACGACTGCACCCACCGCGATGAGCCGGGCTGCGCGGTGCGCCAGGCCGTCGAGGAGGGCGCGATCCACCCGGAGCGTTACCGGTCTTACCTGCGGTTGCGGTACGGGGAGGAAGAGGGGTAGGTTGGCCCTCCCGGTCGACCAGGGCATGGTAGGGGCAGACCCGGGTGTCTGCCTACCGGCCGCAGAACGGGTCGACACGCAGGTCGACCCCTACGTTATAATTGGCTGACCAACGTTTACGGAGTCTCAATTTGTCCCGTCGATTTTCCATTCTGATGATCTTCTCCCTGGCCGTTTTCGCGCTGGCGGCCTGCCAGGGGACCGCGCCAGTCGGGAATACGCCGACCCCAGCGGTCAAAGCGACTGAAGCCGTACCGCCCCAACCCACCCTGACCCCCACCGCTGCCCCCAGGACCCTCGTGGTCTGCCTGGGAGCCGAGCCCGATTCGCTGTACCTGTACCGCAGCGCGACCGCGGCGACCTGGAGCGTGCTGGAAGCGATTTACGATGGTCCGATCGACCTGCGCAATTACACGCCGCAGGCGGTGATCGTGCAAAAGATTCCCAGCCTCAAAGATGGCGACGCTGCCCTGGCGCCGGTGGGGGTAAAGGCCGGGGACGAGGTGGTCGATGCGGACGGCAACCTGGCGGAGTTGGGCGAGGGGACGCGGGTGTACCCGAGTGGGTGCAATTCCACCGACTGCGCGGTCACCTACGACGGCCAGAGCGAGCTGCTGATGGACCAGCTCAAGGTCTCCTTTAAGCTGCTCGACGGGCTGACCTGGTCGGACGGGGCGCCGCTGACGGCGGCCGATTCGGTCTATTCGTTCCAGGTCGCCGCCGATCCGGAAACACCGGTGGACAAATATAAGATCGACCGGACCGCCTCTTACAAGGCGATCGACAACAACACGGTGGAATGGGTGGGCAAGCCCGGTTTCCTGGACCCGGGGTACCAGTCGAACCTGTGGATCCCCCTGCCGCAGCACGCCTACGGCAAAATTCCCGCGGCGCAGCTTGGGACCGGGGACGACGCGGCGTTGAAACCCCTGGGGTGGGGGCCGTACGTGATTACAGAATGGGTCAAGGGCGACCACATCTCCCTGCGCAAGAACCCGGCCTACTTCCGCGCCAAAGAGGGTCTGCCCCGCTTCGATAACCTGGTCTTTCGCTTCCTGGAAAGCAACGGGGACGCCAACCTGAGCGCTCTCCAGGCCGGCGTCTGCGACGTGCTCGACCAGAACACCAGCCTGGAAGGCCAGGTCCAGCGCATTAACGAGATGGTCGCGGCCAAACAGATCCAGCCTGCCTTCGCGCTCAGTCCGGACTGGGAACACCTCGATTTTGGAATCCGGCCGGCTGCGTACGACTCGCCGGCCCCCGGCGCGACTCTGCGCCCGAACTGGTTTGGCGATCCACGCACTCGCCAGGCGGTGGCGCAGTGCATCAACCGCGATAAGATCTCCAAAAAATATTTTCCCACCCAGGCCGGGATCCCGAACACATATCTCCCGCCGGGCCACCCGCTCCTCGATCCGAACGTCAAGAAGTACGCCTTCGACCAGAATGCGGGGCGCGCCTTGCTGGACCAGGCCGGGTGGAAAGACCAGGACGGCAACGCGGCAACCCCGCGCACGGCCCAGGGGATCCAGGGCGTACAGGATGGGACTCCCTTCGTGATCGACTACTGGACCACGGAGGCCCCACTGCGCAAGGAGATCAGCGCATTTATCGCTTCGACCCTGGCGGAGTGCGGCATCCAGGTCAACGTGAAGTACTACAGCCCGGCGGATCTGTTCGCGGCCGGTCCGCAGGGGCCGGTGTTCGGGCGAGCTTTCGACCTGGTGCAGTTCTCCTGGAACAGCGCTGCGGTTCCGCCCTGCTCGCTCTACCTGAGCAGCAGCATCCCCACCGCGGCGAATAAATGGATCGGGGCAAACGTGATCGGATACGCCAACCCGGAGTTTGACCAGGCCTGCATCCCGGCGCTGCGCGCCCTACCCGGGACCGGCGGGTATGCGCAGAGCCAGTACAAGGCCGAGGAGATCTTCGCCAACGACCTGCCGGTCCTCCCGCTCTACCAGATGGTCTGGGTGGGAGCGGCGCGGACGGATTTCTGCGGGTACACGCTCGACCCAACCACCCGCTCGGGGCTGTGGAACCTGGAAGCCTTCGACATGGGGCCGGGATGTAAAAAATAAGCGACCCATACGATATAATAGGGAAACGCGGAATTAGAGGAGAGCAGTGTCAGATTTTTCCAACCAACCTTTGCTCGAGGTGCGCAACCTCAAGACCTATTTCTTCACCGATGACGGTGTGGTGAAAGCCGTCGATGGGGTGGATTTTGCGATCAGGCCCGGCGAGGTATTGGGGCTGGTCGGTGAATCGGGCTGCGGAAAGAGCGTGACCTCATTCTCCATCCTGCGCCTGGTGGGTATACCGGGGAAGATCGTGGACGGACAGATCTTCTTCGAGGGACAGGATCTGCTCAGGCTGAAGGAAGACGAGATGGTCAAGATGCGCGGAAACCGCATCTCGATGATCTTCCAGCAGCCGCAATCCAGCCTGAACCCGGTCTACAAAGTAGGCGACCAGGTCGCCGAAGTCCTCCAGGTCCACCAGAACGTAAAAAAGGAAGAAGCCTGGGAACGGGCCGTCGAGCTGCTCCGCCTGGTGGGGATCCCCGACCCGGCCAGAAAAGCGCACGCCTATCCACACGAGATGTCGGGAGGGCAGGCGCAACGGGTGATGATCGCCATGGCCCTGGCGCTGAACCCCCAGCTGCTCATCGCCGACGAGCCAACCACCGCGCTGGACGTGACCATCCAGGCTCAAATCCTGGGCCTGATGCGCGACCTGCGCGAGCGGATGGGCACGGCGGTGATCCTGATCACCCACGACCTGGGGGTCATCGCCGAGATGGCCGACCGGGTGGCGGTGATGTACGCGGGGCGGATCGTGGAGGAGACCGACGCCGCATCCCTGTTCGACGACCCGCTGCACCCCTATACGCAGGGCCTGATCGGCTCCATCCCGATCCTGGGGGAAGTGCGCGAGAAGCTGGATGTGATCCCAGGGTCGGTGCCCAACCTGATCAACCTTCCGCCTGGCTGCCGTTTTGCTCCTCGCTGCCGGGCCAGGATCCAGTATAACTGTACAGTATGCACGGAGATCGAGCCGGAGCTGGTCGAGGTGGCCCCCGGGCACACTGTCCGCTGCTGGATCTACGTGGACCACGATGGCCATGGCCCATCGGCGGCACCTGGGAGAATTGGCTGATGACCATCAAGCAGGAAGAGCGTTCAGTGGAAGAGGTCCGGCAATCAGACCATTTTATCCAGGTCAAAAACCTGAAAAAATATTTCCCGGTCCGCGGCGGCGTGCTCCAGCGCATCCAGGCCTGGGTCCAGGCGGTGGATGACTTGTCGTTCACCATCCACCAGGGGGAGACGCTCGGGCTGGTGGGCGAATCAGGCTGCGGCAAGACGACCGTCGGGCGAACCATGCTGCGCCTGACCGAGCCGACCGCTGGGCAGGTCTTGCTGGAGGGAAAAGACGTTTTCACGCTGGAAGGGCGCGAGCTGAAGGCAATGCGGCGGGACATGCAGATCATCTTCCAGGACCCGTATGCTTCGCTCGATCCGCGCATGCCGGTCGGCGATTCGGTCATGGAAGGGCTGAAGATCCATGGGATCGGCACGCCCGCCGAGCGCTACGAGATGGCGATCAGCATGCTCAAAAAAGTGGGGCTGGAAGATTATCACGCCCGGCGCTACCCCCACGAATTCTCGGGCGGGCAGCGGCAGCGGATCGGGATTGCCCGCGCCCTGACGCTGCGCCCGCGATTCATCGTCTGCGACGAGCCGGTTTCCGCGCTGGACGTTTCCATCCAATCCCAGGTTTTGAATATCCTGCGCGACCTGCAGAAAGAGTTTGGACTGACCTACCTGTTTATCGCCCACAACCTGAGCGTGGTCGAGCACATCTCCGACCGGGTGGCGGTGATGTACCTGGGAAAGATGGTCGAGATGGCCAACCGCGACGAGCTGTTCCGCAACCCGCTCCATCCCTACACCCAGGCGCTGATGAGCGCGATCCCGATCGCCGACCCGCGGATGAAGCGCGAGCGAATCATCCTCAAGGGAGATGTCCCCAGCCCGCTGCGGCCGCCTTCGGGTTGCCGCTTCCACCCGCGCTGCCCGGTCGCCATGGATATCTGCGCTCAGATCGAGCCAAAGTTCCAGCAAGTCAGCCCCGGGCACTGGGTGGCGTGCCACCGGGTGGCTTGACTATACATTTTTTGTATGCTAACATGATAATTACTCTGGCGCCAGGAAGCTGATTTCCTGGAGGAGTTTGTTTGTCCCAACCAGGCCACAACACAACAATGTGTCATCCTTCTGGCGAAAAAAGGAGGTGAAGCAAACATCCCGTTTTGGCGAGCATGAGATCAATCTGATTTGTCTAAAATCAACTGTTCTCACCAAGCTGTAACCATTTCACGATACAACAGAGGAGAAAAAATGAAGAGTAAATTGTTCGTTCTACTGAGCCTGTTGGTTCTGGCTGGCATGGTGATGAGCGCCTGCACGACCGCCGCTACACCAACCACGACTCCGCCCACTGAAGCACCTGCAGCGGCGCCCACCGAAGCACCTGCAGTGGTGCCCACCGAGGCACCCGCAGCGCCACCCACCGAAGCCCCCAAGCCGACCGAAGCGCCTAAGTCGACCCGGCTGGGCGGCTGGGTGGATAAGATCGTCTTCTCCGCCGTACCCGATCCGGAACCCGCTGTGGCTCAGATCCAGGCCGGCACGCTGGACATGTACACCGCCACGATCGACAAGGCCGACGTGTTCGAGAAGGTCAAAGCTGACCCGAACCTGTCGTACGCCAATACCTACGGGACCAGCAACCAACTGCTCTTCAATACGGTGCAGTGCACCGACAAGTCGATCCTGAACCCCTTCACCGACGCGAAGATCCGCGAGGCGATGAACTGGGCGGTGGACCGCAACTATGTGGTCCAGGAGATCTTCGGCGGCCTGGCCAAGCCCAAATACAACCCCTTCACCACCGCGTTCCCCGATTACGCTCGCTACGCCGATCTGTTCAGCGCGATCGAGACCAAGTACGCCTACAACTTCGACAAGGCCAAGGCCGTGGTCGATGCCGAAATGCCCACCCTCGGCGCCACCCAGGGCTCGGACGGCAAGTGGCAGTTCCAGGGCAAGCCGGTCACCATCATCGGCCTGATCCGCACCGAGGACAAGCGCAAGGAAATCGGCAACTACTTCGCCAACCAGTTGGAGAAATTGGGCTTCACCGTGGACCGCCAGGAAAAGGTCCGCAAGGAAGCCGCCCCGATCTGGCAGGGCGACCCCGAACCCTGCAAATTCGGATTTTACACCGCCGGCTGGATCTCCCCGCAGATCTACCGCGACGAGGGCCTCAACTTCGTGCAGTACGAGACCGGCGAGCTGCAGGGTCTCCCGCTATTCAACGCCTACAAGCCTTCCAAGGAGCTGCTGGACGTCGCCCACAAGCTGTACACCAACAGCTTCGCCAACATGGACGAGCGCAAGCAACTGTACAAGACCGGGCTTGACCTCTCGATGACCGAATCCTGGTGGGGGGTGTGGGTGAATGACTCGATCTCCTTCGAGGCCTACAGCAACAAGGTCCAGGGGGCGTCCGACCTGGCCGCCGGCTTTGCCCTGGGCCAGCTCTTCCCCTACACTGTCCGCTTCAAGGGTCAGGAAGGCGGCACGATGCGCGTGGCCAACTCGGCCATCCTGGTCGACGCGTGGAACCCGATCGCCGGCTCCAACTGGGTCGACGACAGCGCCGTGCGCGGCACCGGCGTGGACTATGGCGTGGTCTACAACCCCTATACCGGCCTGTTGATGCCCAAGCTGGTGACCAAGGCTGAGGTGGTGGCCCAGGAAGGGCTGCCGATCGCCCAGCCGCAGGGCGACTGGGTCACACTTAGCTTCCAGAAGGATATCCAGGTGCCGGATGACGCCTGGTCCGACTGGGACGCCAAGGCCCAGAAGTTCATCACCGCCGCCGAAAAGACTGCGGCTCAGAAGAACGTCAAGGATTCCAAGTGGACCCAGACCGCCAAGACCAAGGTCACCGTCACCTACACGCCTGACCTGTGGAAGACCACCTGGCACGACGGCACCAACCTCTCGCCCGCGGACTTCGTCTTCTACATGATCATGAACTTCGACCCGGGCAAAAAGGATTCCAAGCTCTTCGACGATTCGCTGGGCGCGACGGTGGATACCTTCCTGACTCACTTCAAGGGCGTCAAGATCACCTCCACCGACCCGCTGACCATCGAGACCTACGATGACCAGTTCCAGCTCGACGCCGAGAACAACACCTTCGGCAAGGACTGGTATCCGAACCTCTGGCAGCCCTCTTCCTTCGCGGGTGGGATGATGTCCTGGCACGGCATTACCCCCATGCTCCAGGCAGTCGCCGACGGGAAGATGGCCCTCTCCAAGGACGCCTCGACGGCCAAGAAAATCGACTATGCCAGCACGGCCTCCGGCCCGACCCTGGACGTCCAGATGACCTACCTGGACAAGGACATCACCGACAAGTACATCCCGTTCGAGCCGACGATGGGCCAGTTCCTCAAGGCGGATGATGCGGTAACCGCCTACAACAACCTGAAGACCTTCTACGGAGCCCACAAGCACATCACCCTGGGCACCGGCCCGTACATGATCGACCAGATCTTCCCGGTCGAGGCGTCGATCAGCGTGGTGCGCTACGACAAGTACCTCTTCCCCGCCGACCAGTTCTCCCAGTTTGCTGAGCCCGAGCTGATGACCGTCGCGGTGGACGGCCCGACCACGCTCGCCGCCGGCGACGAGGGCGCCTTCGACGTGACGATCAACTTCAAGGACCAGCCCTACCCGACCAAGGACATCGATAACGTCTCGTACACGCTCTTCAACGCCAACGGCGACATCGCCGCCACCGGCGCCGCGGAGAACACCGGTGAAGGGACGTACAAGGTGACGCTGGGCAAGGACGTGACCTCCAAGCTGGATGCGGGCACAGCTAAGCTGACCATCGCCGCTGCGTCCAAGACGGTCAGTCTCCCGGTCTTTGAAACCGCCGAGTTCGTGGTGACCAAGTAGCGGAGATTTCAACTCACTTAATCGATTCGTGTTAAAATCGATAGGGGCGGCAGGTCCGCCCCTATCGATAACTTGGAATTACTCACCCCAGAGGGGAAATAACCCGAATTTGAGGTGTTTGCGGGGGCTTCGCCCCCGCAAACACCTCAAATTCGGGGCTCATTCACCCACTTGGTGAGTAGATACGATAACTTTATATATAAATGGTATAAAAGGAAGTGAGTAGAGACTATGGCTGAGTTAAGCTCACCCCTATCTGCTCCCGCCGATCGTAAGGTCAAAGCAAGAGCCAGATCGAGCGATACATTTACCCGGGTGGCAAGGTATACCGGGGTCCGGATTATCACCATGGCCATCACTGTCGTGGTCGGCGTGTATCTGACCATCCTGATTGCCAAC
>DATKLX010000203.1:0-7302 GCA_035542155.1 Anaerolineaceae bacterium | reverse complement strand
CGCTCCCCGGCTAACACTGATGTGCTTCTCGGTCTTTTCCAGAAAGGGACGGCTCAGGATGCCGCTGACGCAGTCGCCGCGGCGCGCAAATCCTTCCCCGCCTGGAGCCACACTCCCTGGGAAGAGCGTGTTCGCCTGTTGCGCGCGGCCGCCGATGTGATCGACCGGCGCCTCTTCGAGATTGGCGTCGCCATGGCCCTCGAAGTCGGCAAGAACCGCATGGAAGCCCTCGGCGATGTCGCAGAAACCGCTGACCTGATCCGCTATGCCTGCGCCTCGATGGAGAAAAACCAGGGCTACATCGTCGAAATGGGCCGCGACCCCCTGGTCAATTATACTGCCATGAATGTTTCGATATTACGTCCCTACGGAGTCTGGCTCGTCATCAGCCCCTTCAACTTCCCCGCCGCCCTCCTGGGCGGTCCATCCGGGGCTGCCCTGGTCGCCGGCAATACGATCGTGATAAAGCCCGCCAGTGATACTCCCTGGACCGGCCGCCTGCTGGCCGAGTGCTTCCGCGAAGCCGGCCTTCCCGATGGCGTCTTTAACTTCGTCACCGGTCCCGGAGGCACGCTCGGCCAGGCTCTTATCGACGATCCAGATGTAGATGGGATCACTTTCACCGGCTCCTTCGAAGTTGGCATGAGTATCTACCGGGACTTCGGTTATGGCAAATACGTCCGCCCCACCATCCTCGAGCTGGGTGGTAAAAACCCGGCGATCGTCTCCCGCCATGCGGACCTGGAAGAGGCCGCTACCGGCATCGTCCGTTCGGCCTTTGGCTTGCAGGGCCAGAAGTGCTCCGCCGCCTCGCGGGTGTACATCGAGGAGCCCGTTTATGAGAAGCTGGTTGACCGCCTGGTCGAGTTGACCAGCAGGCTGGTCATCGGCGACCCGACCGAGCGCTCCGTTTATCTCGGACCCGTCATCAACCGCAATTCTTACCGCGACTTCCAGAACTATACAGAAGAGCTGTCTCAGGCCGGGCATTTCCTCACCGGCGGCAGGATTCTCACCGATGGTGACTATGCGAAAGGCTACTTCTGCGCTCCCACGCTGGTCGCTGGGGTGCCCCTCCACTACCACCTCTGGAAAGAGGAAATGTTCCTCCCGATCACCACGGTCGCCCCGGTGCGTAACCTTGAAGAGGCCATGCAGGAAGCCAACAGTGTCAATTACGGTCTGACCGCCGGTTTCTACGGCGCTCCCGAGGAGCTGGATTGGTTTTTCGATAGGATCCAGGCCGGCGTTACTTATGCGAATCGCCCGCAGGGCGCCACCACCGGCGCCTGGCCCGGTTTCCAGCCCTTTGGCGGCTGGAAAGGCTCCGGATCCTCCGGCAAAAACGCTGGCGGCCTTTACTATCTCCCCCTCTACATGCACGAGCAGATCCAGACCCGCCTTAAAAAGGGCTAATTCCCACCTCGATCCCAACTCGCAAACCCCGAGCTCAAACTTGGGGTTTTCTTTCCTTATTCCTAATCTTTCCGAACCCCATTGTAGGATGGATGGGGTGTGGGCCCCTATATCCTCATTGCACTGCTTTTCACTATCATTCACTGCCCTTCACTGTTCTCCACTCTCTGTTCTCAGCGCTCTTCCGGTTCTCGAATCTCGGTTCTCGGTTCTCGTCTTTCTCGATTACAATTACCTTGCTTCTCACCATGGCCTCGCGCATTGGCTGTTTTTTCATGTTCATTGCTGGCCTGTTGCTGGTCGTCTTCCTGGCCTCCGACGTCGCCGGCACCCCCAGTCTCAGCTACCTGTGCGGGGGTGTGACCTTACTTCTTCTTGGATTTGCCTTCTGGAAGTCAGCCTATACACCTCCGTCGCCCTCCGGCCGCTTTCGAATTTTGCGCGGCAGACCCAAGGACAAAAAGTAACCTTCTGTCCAAATCTGTTCCCTTCTACTTAGAATCCACCTTATGACCAAATTGACCACCCTATCCGAAGCCATCGCCCGCAACGTCCACGATGGTGATATTGTCTATGCTGCCGGCTTCACTCACCTGATCCCCTTCGCCGCCGGGCACGAGATCATCCGCCAGAACCGCAGGGACCTCATCCTCGCCCGCGCTACCCCCGACCTGATCTACGACCAAATGGTTGCCGCCGGCTGTGCCCGCAAGGTGATCTTTTCCTACATGGGCAATCCAGGCGTCGGCTCTCTGCGCATCCTCCGCGCCGAGATCGAGGCCGGCCGCCTGGAATGGGAGGAATACTCCCATTTCAGCATGATCACCCGTCTCCAGGCTGGCGCCTCCGGCCTCCCCTTCCTGCCCATGAATCCCACCGCTGCCACCGACCTGGAGAAAGCCAACCTCAATTTCCGCCGCGTGTTTGACCCCTATTCCGGCAAAGAGGTGATCGTCGTTCCCCCGCTCCAACCCGATGTTGCCATCGTCCACGTCCAGCGCGCTGATGCAGAAGGCAACGCCCAGATCTGGGGCATCCTCGGCGAGCAGAAAGAATCTGCTTTCGCTGCCGACCGGGTCATCCTCACCGCCGAGGAGATCGTCGCCGAAGAAGTCATCCGCTCCGATCCCAACCGCACCCTGATCCCCGATCTGATTGTCGACGCCGTCGTCCACGTCCCCTACTGCGCACACCCCTCTTACACTCAGGGCTACTATGATCGCGACAACGCGTTTTACCTGGCCTGGGACCAGATCAGCGAGAGCCGCGAGACCGTCCAGAAATACCTGGACGAGTGGGTGTACGGCGTGAAAGATCGCGCTGAATACTGGAAAAAGCTCGGCCCGGAGGTCCACGAGCGCCTCAAGATAGCCTCCTACCCCAGCTCTATCGTCGACTATGGCCGCTATTGATCCGAACCGAGTAACCCCGATGACCCCAACCTTCTCTGCCTCTGAACTGATGACCATCAACTCCGCCCGCCTCCTTCGCGATAGCGACGTGGTGTTCGTCGGTGTGGGCCTCCCTAACCTTGCCTGCAACTTGGCCATGCGCACCCACGCTCCCCATCTCCGCCTGATCTATGAGGCCGGTGTGATCGGCGCCCGCCCCGCCCGCCTGCCCCTCTCCATCGGCGATCCGACCCTGGTCAGCGGCGCACTCGCCGTTTGCTCCATGTACGATATCTTCACCCTCTACCTCCAGCGCGGCAACGTCGACGTCGGCTTCCTTGGCGGCGCCCAGATCGACCGCTTTGGCAATATCAACGCCACCACCATTGGGCCCTACACCCACCCCAAAGTCCGTCTCCCCGGTTCCGGCGGCTCGATGGAAATCGCCGCCTGGGCCAACCACTGTTATATTATGACCCCTCATCAGAAACGCCGCTTCCCCGAAAAGGTGGATTTTGCTACCTCAGTGGGTTTCCTGGCCGGAAAAGCCCAGAGAGACGCCGCCGGCGTCCGCGGAAAAGGTCCCCAGGCCGTCGTCACCGACCTTGGCATCCTCGAGCCGGATGAGAACGGCGAGCTGATCCTGGCCGCCCTCCATCCTGGGGCGTCCGTCGAACAGGCTTGTGCGAATACCGGCTGGGACCTGCGTTGCGCTCCCCAGCTTCGCAGGACAGAGGCTCCCACGGACGAAGAGCTGCGTATTCTCCGTGAGGAGCTCGATCCCCAGGGTATCTACCTGAAAGGCTGATCGCAACTCCTGATATAATTGCAGCGGCGGCCTATGAACCATGTAATCGAAGTCTTGATCACGGTCCCGTTTTCCGAAGCGCTGCTCAACCGGCTGCGTGAGATTTCTCCCCGCCTGCGTATCAACGCCATCCCAGCTCGTAAATATGAGGAGGTCCTCGAGGATGCCTGGGCCCGCTGCGAGATCCTCTATACGGACCGCGTCCTTCCTAACCCTGACCTGGTCAAGAACCTGCGCTGGATCCAGTTCCATTACGCCGGGATCGATTTCGCCGCCGACCATCCCCTGCTTCACAACCCCAATCTCGTTGCCACCA
This sequence comes from Anaerolineaceae bacterium, assembly GCA_035542155.1. Lineage (GTDB taxonomy): Bacteria > Chloroflexota > Anaerolineae > Anaerolineales > Anaerolineaceae > DATKLX01. The sequence continues at coordinate 3,371 of DATKLX010000203.1, read as the reverse complement.
CCCTGAGCGGTGCAGCCGCTTCGCAAATGGCCGAATTCACGGTGATGATGCTTCTCGCCATCAGCCACCGCTTACCCGATCTGTTCGCGACCCAGGCCCGTTCCGAATGGCCCAGAGATCGTTTCGAGCGATTTCTCCCCCGCGAGTTGCGCGGCGATACCGTCGGGATCATTGGTTATGGTAGCGTTGGCCGCCAGATAGCCCGCCTGCTGCAGCCCTTTGAGGTAAACATCCTTGCTGTCAAGCGCGATGCCATGCACCCCGAGGATACCGGCTACATCATCGAAGGCCTGGGTGATCCCGGCGGCGACCTGTTCCAGCGCCTCTATCCGGTCCAGGCTTTGAATTCGATGCTTAAAGAATGCGACTTCATTGTCATAACAATCCCACTCACTCCCACAACGCGTAATCTGATCGGCGCCCGCGAGTTCGCAGCGATGAAACCTGGCGCGGTACTCATCGACATTTCTCGCGGCGGTGTCGTCGATCATAACGCCCTTACCACCACCCTCCAGGAAAAACGCCTCGGCGGGGCGGCCCTGGATGTTTTCCCTGATGAGCCACTCCCTGCCGGCAGCCCTTTGTGGAAGCTACCCAATGTGATCATCACCCCCCATATTTCTGGCAACAGCTCGCACTACAACGAGAGAGCCATTGCACTTTTTTCTGAGAATATGAACCGCTACCTGGTAGGTCTCCCCCTCTTCAACCGTTTCGACCCGGCAAAGGGCTATTAATTTCCTGCTTCCCTTTCGTCGCTATCCCCCAGCTCGATCAACTCCACATCCAGACCTTGTTCGCTGGCATTCAGGATCGCCAGACTGATTGGCAGAGAAAACCGCCGCGGGCCGCAGGAACCCGGGTTCAGATAGAGCACTCCACCATTCCATTCGACAGCGGGCCGGTGCGAGTGGCCGTAAATCACCGCCGCGAAGCCAGCCGCGGCCGGGTCGAGATCGAGCTCATCCAGGTTGTGGAGCATGTAAAGGTCATGCCCCGGGATCTGGATCACCTCGGTTTGGGGTAGAGCCGCGCTCCAGGCTTCCACATCCACGTTTCCCCTTACGGCGCTCACCGGCGCCAGAGACCGCAACCTTTCCAGGATCTCGGGCTTCCCCACGTCCCCGGCGTGCAGGATCCGGTCTGCTCCCCTCAGGACCTCGATCACCTGGGGTCTAAGAAATCCATGCGTATCCGCGATTACCCCCAGACGGGTCGTCTTACGGTGTCCCGTTTCCAAGACCGGAGTCCTTTCAATCTGGAAGGTGGTCAAATCGGCGGGTACGCGGAAATTCGAGCACAAAATCGGGACCGAAAGCCTGCGCCGGAGTAAACGCTCCAGGATGGACAGCGCCTGCAAGCACTTTTTCCACGCTACACACACCGGAGACTGCGGTGAGCTGGTAGGCTTCCAACGTCTCGATCCAGGCTTCGGCCGTTTCCCCCTGGGCGTTCCGCGTATGCGCCCAGATTTGCGAGCGCGCGGTCTGACGGGTGTGCTTATCCGGGCCTTGGATTACGTTGCCTGCGATTTTCTTGAGGGCATTCCGCAGGAGGTGGGATTGCAGCATACCCTCAATCGATGGCCCAAATATCCTTAGACCCTGTGCCATTTTTGGATTCATCGCCATGTAGGTCGTTATGTTCTCAATCCCGGTGGACCAGTAGGCTGTCGTCAGGTCACCCCAGGGGATCGGGATCGCGTACCGCTCGCGATCCAGAAAGCGGATCTTTTTTCCTCCCAGACCGGGCGGGAAAGCGACCAGCCGACCCTTCTGCCGTGAATAGAACTGCAGCGGTGGATCCTGGTCCAACCCTGAGAGCACAGTTCCTGCGCTGGCATGGCTCAGCCCGCTAAAACCGATTTCCAGCCGGTCCGCCCCTGGAAGCTTTCCCGCGACGTACACGGAAAGGCAGTCGGTCGGCGTCACATCAAACCCGGTGGCCGGGATCACGACGATGCCGGCCTCCTTTGCCTCCCGGTCCATCCCCAGGATGCGCTCGAGAACCTTCAATTCCCCGGTGATATCCAGATAGTGCGTGCCGGTCCGCAGACACGCCGCGAGCATCGGCTGGCTGGTTCGAATGAACGGTCCCGCGGTGTGGAATACCACCTGGAAATCCCCAACGACGTGCTCCAGACGATCCGCGTCATCCAGCCGCAGGACGATGGAATCCAGGCTCAATTCGGTTGAGATGGCGTCCAGTTTACCGCAGGAACGGGCAGCCAGGACCGGCCGGTGTCCTCGCCGGACTGCTTCCTCGGCGACCAGTCTCCCGGTATACCCCGTCGCACCGTAAATCAACCAGTTTTCTTTCATCGCGCTGCCTTTTCAAGAACGGATTACCAGAAATGGATCGACCAGGCTCATCAGGTTCACCCACAGAGCTCCCAGCGTTGCCCCCGCCAGGACGTCCCGGGGGTAATGAACACCTATATAGATGCGTGTCAGGCCAACAATGCCACCCAATCCGTACAGGATCGCAGTTGCGCCCAATCCGAGCTGATAATAATGGCTGATAAATCCCATCAAAAAAAAGGTCTGCGCGGTATGCCCGCTGGGAAAGGACATCCCGCGCTCCTTCCAACCGATCAGCCGGGTGTTAGTCAGAAAAATGTAAGGTCGATCCCGGTCGGTCAGCGCTTTCACCGCTTCAACGAGGAGCCACAAACTTAAAATGCCCAGCACTAATTCAACCGCCAGGCGGCGTTGGCCGATCAGGTAAAAGATGCCCGCCAGAATGAAACCAAACACTCCGTTGCCGATCTGGGTCAGCCCGATCATCACCCGGTCAATCCAATGCGGATGGTAGCCACGCAGGTTAAAAAAGAGGAATATCCGCGCATCGAGACGCTGGCCCGCCGACCAGATCAGAGAGAGTGTCAGTAGAGCAAAAAAGACCACCTCGCTGATCACCAGTCGCTGGTGAAATATGCTCTGTAACAGAGTAATCCTTGTTTCCACCGGCAGAACTATCAGGAAAAATACCAGCGCCCCCAGCAGGATGAGGGCAAACAGAAAATGCCGCCGGCTGAACGGTTTCCAGGGGGAATTCTGCTCTTCATCCAATTAGAAATCGTATCCTTAGCTTTATCCGCATTGAGATTGATTGCTAGTGTATTTTGCGTTCCCGCCATCACCCGCAGACCAGCCAGGTGGATTGCTACTTCCACCGAGGATCCTCAGGCTCAGCTCCACGTTATTCTGGGGGCTGATTGGGATGATCATCCAGCCTTGCAGTTGGGTGAGTATTTCCATCTCCTTCATGTAGATCCCAACCGGATTCCCCATTCATCCCAAACCAGATCCGGAATCCCCGGCCCAACACTATGCTCGAACCCCCAGTCGAGCATCGCCTGGGTTTTGGCA
>DATKLX010000202.1:0-2944 GCA_035542155.1 Anaerolineaceae bacterium | reverse complement strand
TCACTCAGCTTCAGTTGTTGATCCAGGGGGATAAATCCCCGCCTCACAGCTCGGGCAATAGTAGTGACCCCCTTCCAGCTCGATTTCCCCGACCCGACTTCCGACCACCTTGCTCTTCCGCCCCTCGTAGCCCATCACCTTACCCCACTGCGGACAACGGACTTCGGCCGGTTGAACCTGCTCCTGGCTGTCCACCACACTCTCCACCATCGCCTGGCTCAGCTTTTCGCGCAGTTCCAGGACGATGTCTTCGATTTGGGTCAGATCCGGAGCTTTGTGGCTTTCATTCCAATCCAGCAATTCCTGGATCACTGCTTTGGACCTGGCTTCCTGTTCCGCTTCGAGTTCCTTGCACGCCTTTTTCATCGTGAGACACCTCCAACCGATAAGTTGGCTTTATTGTCTCACCTTTTTCCCCCAAAACGTGAATGCACCCAGCCCGGCGCGCTGAAGAATACTTTACAGGTGCTTAACACCGCGCCCTATTTGGTCTTCCGGAAGGAGACGATCACCACCAGGACTAACCCCAGCCCGCAGATTGCGATCAATCCGTACCCCATGGTCTGGCGGTCGAGGTGGATGCTGTTCAGGATGGAAGCCGGCGTCGGGGTGAGCGTCTGCGTTGGGGTCGTGGAAGGCGTGGCGGTTGGGATCAGCGTGGGCGAGCGACGCGTGGCAGTCCGGGTGGGGGATGATTTCACGGTCAGGATCGCCGTCGCAGTGATCGTTGGCGGAACCACCGCTTTTATGACCAGTTTTTGGCCGACTGTGATCGTGTCAACGCTGAGATGGTTGAGCGCCTTGAGCTCAGTCACGGAGAGGTTGTACGCCTGGGCGATCGTGATCAGGGTCTGCCCCCATTGAACCACGTGGATCACGGAGCCATCCGCGTTGGGGGTCGAAGTCACCAGGGGCTGGATGGGGATCTCGGTAGGCTGCGGAGTGCTTCCAACGCTGGTCGGATCCTGAACCGCCGCAGCATATCCCGAAGGCGAGCCCACGTCGATAGTGTAATACACCACGCTGTCTGCCTCAGCGACCCCCGCCCCGATGTCGGTAGAATTGACCTCCATCATTGTCGTCCAGTGGGGGATGTCGCTGGTCCACCAGGTCACCACGGTCTGCGCGGTCGCGTTGCGCCCGGCATAGATATTCTCAGCGACGAAACCGCCCTTGTACCCGGCCGCTGCGGCGCGGTCTTTGGGCTGCGATCCATCCTGCCCACTGTGGGTCACTGTTTGGGCTGCCGCCATGTAGTCCGAGTGTCCCTGGGCAGCCGCCATCAGTGCGCTGTTGGGCTGCAGGGGTTTCAACCCTTGCCCTGCCCGCAGCGCGTTGACCGTATCGATCACCTCACTCGGGCTGCTGGCAGCGGAGCTCACGGAAACTTGTTTGCCCAGAACCCAGGCCAGGCAGAAAACGATGAAAACAGCGCTGAGCCATCTTCGCATGGTGTTTGCCTGGATTATACAAGAACAGGAATAAACAGTGAAGGGCAGTAAAAACAGTGATTCGGGGTGAGTGAGCGGTTAGGTGCAGGAACCAAATCCCGTATCATACCGTCTAAGCTTCGGAAACGATTAATTGCCATAGTAACGAATTGACGTCGTAACAGTTCTCGGATTTCGGTTCTCCCTGGCCTATCCGCCAGGACAGGCGGTTCTCGATTCTTCCTAAGGAGTCTCCATGTTCCGCTTCTTTCGCCTGCTCCTTCTAATCCTGCTTCTCGCCGGCTGCACGCCGGTGGCCTCTACACCCGGTCCTGGAAAATCCGGCTCGAACGACCAGGCCGCCCCGGTCAGGCTGGTCCAATCCCAAAAGGGGCGCAGCGCCCCCGCTGCACCCGGTGGCGAGGATGAGAAAAAGGTCGTCCAGGGCCAGACCCGGTTTGCCCTCGACCTGTACCGGGTGATCCGCTCCTCCCCAGGGAAGGAAAACCTGTTCGCATCTCCTTACAGCATCTCGCTGGCCCTGGCGATGACCTACGCCGGGGCGCGCGGCACGACCGCTGCCGAGATGGCCTCCGCTCTGCATTTCGACCTGCCCCAGGAACAGCTCCACCCGGCGTACAACGCGCTGGACGCGGACATTGCTTCGCGGGGGAAACCGCAGAACAAGGACGAGAAAGGGTTCCAGCTCAGCATCGCTAATTCGCTCTGGGGCCAGGATGAGTTCCCCTTCCAGCAAGCGTTTCTCGACCTGCTCGCCCAGAATTACAGCGCCGGGCTGCGCCTGGTAGACTTCAAAAAGGCTCCCGAGCCGGCCCGCCAGGCGATCAACCAGTGGGTCAGTGACGAAACTCAAAAGCGCATTCAGGACCTGATCCCACAGGGAGCTGTCGATAACAATACCCGCCTGGTGCTGGCCAACGCCATCTATTTCAAAGCTGCCTGGCTGTCTCCTTTCCGGGTGGAGGATACCCAGAACAAGCCCTTCCACCTCGATTCGAGCCAGACGGTCAGCGTGCCGATCATGCAGCAATCCAGCTCGAAATACACCTACGCCAGCGGTGAAGGCTGGCAGGCGGTTGAGATTCCCTACGAAGGCAGCAAGCTGGCTATGCTCGTCCTCTTACCCGACCAGGGGACTCTGCCGGCCTTCGAAGACAGCCTCAATGCAGAAAAGCTCGATACAATCCTCAGTAGCCTGCACTACAGCACGGTGAACCTGAGCCTGCCCCGCTTCAAGTTCGAGACCAGCCTGGCCTTGGTCGATGCGATGAAGAACCTGGGCATGAAAGCTGCCTTTGATCCGGACCAGGCTGATTTTAGCGGTATGGACGGCGCGAGAGACCTCTTCGTCGGCAACATCCTCCACAAAGCCTTTGTCGCCGTCGACGAGGCCGGAACCGAGGCCACCGCCTCCACTGCCGTGATCATGGAGCTCGCCGCGGCCCCCGCCGAGCCGGTCAGCGTCATGGTCGACCATCCCTTCCTCTTCTTCA
>DATKLX010000201.1:0-22782 GCA_035542155.1 Anaerolineaceae bacterium | reverse complement strand
TGCAACTGTTTCAATTGTCCGCCTTGCTCAAGCAGCAGGTCGATCAATTGTTCTTTGGTCAGCACTTCCAGTTCGTCGCGGTTCATGTGCTGACTATCTTACCAAATCTTGCCGAGTCTTCGCAACTCGGTGAGTAAGTACGGTGTAATCATAAAACATCTGTGCTATAATACGAGGTTGACTGATCCTTGGCAATCAAGGGGTGATTTATGACCCAAAATGTAATTCGCGTCGTCGGCGCGCGCGAACATAACCTGAAAAATATTACCGTCGAAATTCCTCGCGACAAGCTGGTGGTGATCACCGGGCTGTCCGGTTCGGGGAAATCGTCTCTGGCGTTTGATACGATTTTTGCGGAAGGGCAGCGCCGCTACGTCGAGAGCCTCTCGGCGTACGCGCGGCAGTTCCTCGGCCAGATGGACAAGCCCGACGTCGATTATATCGACGGCCTCTCGCCGGCTGTCTCGATCGACCAGAAGGCCACCTCGCACAACCCGCGCTCGACCGTGGGTACGGTGACCGAGGTGTACGACTACCTGCGCCTGCTGTTTGCCCGCGTGGGCATCCCCCACTGCCCGATCTGCGGGCGCGAGGTGGCCCGCCAGTCGGCTCAGGAGATCGTCGACGCGGTGCTCGATCTACCCGCCGGCAGCCGTCTGTTGATCCTGGCCCCGGTAGTGCGGGCGCGCAAAGGCACGTACCAAGCCGTTTTCGAAGAGGTGCGCAAGGCCGGGTTCGTCCGCGTCCGCGTGGATGGGCAGGTGTACAGCCTGGATGACGATATCGCCCTCGACCGTTATAAGATCCACACCATCGAGGCGGTGGTCGACCGTCTCGTCGTCGGGAGCGGGCAGGATGACGAGGAAGCCCGCGCCGCGACCAGCCGCCTGACCGATTCGGTCGAGACCGCTTTGAAGGTCGGCGAAGGATATCTGACTGTCCAGAACCTTTCTACCGAACCGCCGACCGACCTGTTCTTTTCCGAGCACCTGGCCTGCCCGGTCCACGGGTCGACCCTGCCCGAGATCGAGCCGCGAACCTTTTCCTTCAATACTCCCCACGGAGCCTGCCCGGAATGCCAGGGTCTGGGCAGCCGTTTGGAGATCGACCCGGATTTGTTAATCCCTGACACAGACCGCTCCCTGCGCGAAGGGGCGATCATCGCCCTGGAGTGGAACGGCCCGCGCGACCAGGCGACCTATTACTGGCAAATGGTCGAGGCGGTGGCGCAGAAATACCACATCGACCTCAACGCCCCGGTGCGCGATATCCCCAAAGAGAAGCTAGATAAAATCCTCTACGGGACCGGAGGCGAGGAGATCCTGGTCCACATCAACGGGCGCAACGACCGCCAGTCCAGCTTCCGCACCACCTTCGAAGGGGTGGTGCCGAACCTGGAGCGGCGCTACCGCGAGACCAACTCGGAATACATTCGCAGCAAAATCACCGAATACATGTGCGACCGGCCCTGCCAGGTGTGCAAGGGCACCCGTCTGCGCCCGGAAGCGCTGGCGGTCACGGTGGAAAACGCCAATATCGTCGACGTGACCACCTGGCCTGTTCAGCATACACTGAATTGGGCGCTCACCCTTGCCGGGCCGGACAGCCCGTTCACCCCCCGGCAGCGGGCGATCAGCGAACGGATTTTGAAGGAAATCTCTTCCCGCCTCGGGTTCCTCGTCGACGTCGGCCTGGATTATCTGACCCTTAACCGCTCGGCCGGCTCACTGTCTGGCGGGGAGGCGCAGCGCATTCGCCTGGCGACCCAGGTCGGGACGCGACTGATGGGCGTATTGTATGTTTTGGACGAGCCATCTATCGGTCTGCACCCACGGGATAACAACCGCCTCCTGGCGACTTTGAAACACCTCCGCGATCTGGGCAACACTGTCCTGGTGGTCGAACATGACGATGAAACGATCCGCACAGCGGATTGGATCGTGGATCTCGGGCCGGCGGCAGGCGTCCACGGTGGAGAGGTGGTCGCCGAGGGCACTCCCGAGCAGATCCTGGCCAACGAGAAATCATTGACCGGGGCTTATCTTTCCGGGCGGATGCACGTGCCGATGCCGGACCGGAGGCGGACCGGGAATGGAAAACATCTGACCATCGTCAACGCCCGCGCCAACAACCTGAAGAACCTGACCGTCGACGTACCCCTGGGAAAGCTGGTCTGTATCACCGGCGTTTCCGGCTCGGGGAAATCCACGCTGATGGTGGACGTGCTTTACCGCGCGCTGGCCCACGACCTGATGGGCGCCCACACCCAGCCGGGGGATTACGATCGCATCGAGGGAATCCAGCACCTGGACAAGGTCATCAACATCGATCAGTCTCCCATTGGCCGCACGCCGCGCTCGAACCCCGGCACGTACACGGGTCTATTCGACGAGGTGCGCATGCTCTTTGCCGAGTTGCCTGAAAGCAAGATCCGCGGTTACAAGGCCGGGCGTTTCTCGTTTAACGTCCACGGCGGGCGATGTGAGGCCTGCCAGGGGCAGGGCCAGTTGCGGATCGAGATGCAGTTCCTCCCCGACGTCTATGTTCCCTGCGACGTGTGCCATGGCGCGCGTTTCAACCGTGAGACTCTGCAGGTCCAGTTCAAGGGTATGTCGATCGCCGACGTTCTGGATATGACGGTTGACGCTGGCATAGAGATGTTCGCCTCGTTCCCTTCCATAGCCAACAAGCTGATCACCCTGCGCGACGTCGGCCTGGGATATATCAAGATCGGCCAGCCGGCGACCACGCTCTCCGGCGGCGAAGCTCAGCGGGTGAAGCTGGCTCGCGAGTTGTCACGCCGGGCGACGGGACGGACGCTGTACGTGCTCGATGAGCCTTCGGTCGGCCTGCATGCTGCTGACGTCCACCTGCTCATCGAGGTCCTTCAGCGCCTGGTGGAAGCGGGGAACTCGGTCCTGATCATCGAGCACAACCTCGACATCATCAAAGTTGCTGATCACCTGATCGATCTGGGTCCGGATGGCGGCGAAAAAGGGGGGATGCTGGTCGCCGAAGGCACCCCAGAGGAAGTCTGCCAGAACACGGGTTCGTACACGGGACTGTTTTTGAAGGCTTACCTCGATCAGGCTCGCACGTCTACGTCTCGACTGGAGAGCAACGAAAACCATCATTAGGAACTTTTTTCCAGCATGGACGTCTAAAGGGAAGATCGTACTCTGCCTGCGCCCGCATACGGCGGGGATCATACCAGACTTGCGCAATCACCAATCTTCAGGTAGTATATTGCTAATCCCCTGCCGAGCATTGTAGATGATCTACCGGTGGCGATCTGGCCGGTTTTCGAGTGCTTGAAACTGGATCCTATACCGCAAAACAAGAACAGGAAACCCCTATGAGTCAGAAAAACTCAGCTCAAAACATCATCCAATCCTATCGAAAGCGCCAGCAGATGGGACCATTTCTCATCGGCGGACTGGCGGTGGTCTTGGTGATCGTGGGTATTCTCATCCTTGCCGTCTGGTTGACGGGAAACAACCGTCCAGGGATCGGATTTTTGGCTTCCCCAACACCGACCGAAACAATCACCAACACCCCGACCAGCGTCCCCCCGACAGCAACGGTAACCTTAACCGCAACTTCCACACATACCCCCACCGTGACAGTAACGCTCACACCCGCTGGGCCGACGCAATACACTGTCAAAGAAGGGGATACCTGTTGGGGGATCGCAAACACCGCCAAAGTGAGCCTGGAAGTCCTGCTGGCGATCAACAACTTCCCCCCCGGACAGTGTCCGATCAAGGTTGGGGAAAAAATTTGGGTCCCGACCGCGAACCAGCAACTGCCTTCCCGAACCCCAATTCCCACCGACTTCCGAGGTGAGATTGTCTACACCGTGGAGACCGGCGATACACTGCAATCGATTGCAACTGAGTTCAATACCACCATCGACGATATCAAGCAGCGCAATCCAACGATCAAGGACCTGAACAAGATCCAGGTAGGCGTTCAGTTGAAGATCCGACCAAACATCGTTACCGCGACCGCGACCCGCCGAGCGACCAGCACGACCGCCCCGGTTGCCCTGGGGACCAGAGCTCCCACTGCCACGGCGACAAAGTAACCGAATATCCCTGGCCTGCCTGCCAAAGACCAGACCCTGAAGGTTTCGGAACCTTCAGGGTCTTTTTCCGGTTCATTTCGCGGGCATCAAAGCCAAACGAATTTCCTTGCGCGCGCCTTCGTCCGGCTCGCTTCGCAGCGCCTTTTCCAACGCCTGCCGCGCTCTGCGATCCTGGAACCTGCCCAGCGCCCAGGCAGCGTGAGCGCGGACGAGCCCCTCGGCCTCATCTTCCAGCGCCTCGATCAGAGTTGGGATGTGGGCCGGGTTCTGCGTATTGCCCAGGGCGACTGCAATGTTGCGCAGATAACCGCGCCGTTTTGCGCGGAGCACCGGGCTGCCCTGGAACTTTGTTTTAAACCCCCCCGGGCTCAGGCTTAGCTCCCCGCTCAGCAGCGGGTCCGGGATCCCCGGGCGAGTAGCCAGCCCAGGGCCGGGCTGCTGCCCTTTGGCAAAGCGCACGTTCCAGGGGCAGACTTCCTGGCAGATGTCGCAGCCAAACACCCAATTGCCCATCTGGGGTCTCAGCTCTGCGGGGATTTCTCCCTTGTTTTCGATGGTCAGATAGGAGATGCAGCGCCCGGCATCGATCGTCCGGTCTTCCTCGATACAGCCGGTTGGGCAGGCGTCGATACAGCGGGTGCAGGTCCCGCAGCGATCGCTGCGGAAGGGCGGGTCCGGCTCCAGTTCGGCGTCTACCAGGATTTCGGAGAGCAAGAAGTAGGATCCATGGTGGGGATGGATCAGGCAGGTGTTTTTCCCGATCCAGCCCAGTCCGGCTCGCTGTGCCAGGTCGCGTTCCAGGATCGCACCGGTATCCGTGTAAGCGCGGTGAACCACCCGGGTATCGGATTCTTTTTCGACCGTCTCGATAAGCTGCTCCAGACGAGGGAGGAGAACGTCGTGGTAATCGTCACCCCAGGCGTAGGCTGCCACCCTACCGAAATCCGTGCCGCTCTTGATCGTTGGATTGGTTTCGCGGGGAGCAGCATAGGGGATTGCCAGGGAAAGGATAGACTTCGCTTCTGGGAGCAATCGGGTCGGATCGGCGCGACGCTCCAGGGAGCGAGGGGTGGACAGGTATGCCATGCCGGCGCGGCGGCCCTGTTCCAGCCAGCGTCCGAAGTCAGGGAAATGCTCCGGTGGTCCGGCATGCGTCACCCCGGCGAGTGAAAAGCCGAGGCGGGCTGCCTCGGCCTGGATGGTTTGCTTCAATCGGGCGGGGCTGATCACGCGCAGTAGAGATCCTGGCTCATGGGGTCGGCGTTACTGTTGGAGCGGTGGTCGCCGTAGGACCGGTCGTTGCTGTGGGAGCTGCCGTCGCCGGGACGGAGGTTTTGGTCGCCGTCGGTGGGTTGCCGATGATGATATCCAGGGTGACCGGGAAGAAATTGGCCCCATCCGCATTGGTCAGCACCCAGACGCTGTGATAGTTGCCCGGGTCGCTGGGAGCCTTCATGTTCACGCTCAATTCCACCGTATCCCCGGGCGTGACTTCCTTGGGGAAGGCTACCGCATTCTTAGCACCCAGGGTGTTTCCGGCAAAGAAACGGAGCTGGTATTTGGTGGACCAGGTTGTGGTGCCCACATTCTTCATCTTCCAGGTCATGGTGAAAGATTTGCCTGGATCCATCTTGGAATTGTCGGCGACGGTCTGACCCAGGTATAGCCCTTTATCGGCCACCGCGGGACGGGTCGCCGTCAGGATGATGACCGCCGCGGGGGTGTCGGTCACCGCGGGAAGAGTGGGAACTGCCGCGGTGGGCGGAACCTCCGTGTTGGTGGGCTCCTGCGTGAAGGTGGCCGAAGGGGTCAGGGCTACCCTCTGGGTCAGCTCTGCCTGGACGGTAGAGGCGATCGCGGTGAGCTGCGTGCCTGGATCCAGGGTCGGGGAGGGCGCTGCAGTAGGTGTAGAGCAGGCGCCGAGGAACAATGCCCCAGCCAGGAGGCCTGGCCTGGCGATTTTTGCGAAAGGAATCATGATGGTACATCCTCCATGAGAAACACTTGAACTTGGCCTGCTTTCGCAGGCCAGGTCACTATTTTCAAACCGGGCTGAGGAATTGTCAAGGGTAATTAGCTGGAAATTCTGGGCTGCTCCCACAATCCCTGGTCCTGATTGGAAGGCCCATTGGACTGGACGATGAGGATGAACTGGACCGATTTTCCGGCCAGCGAGCTGAGATCGACGTTGAGCTTGTTGAAGGTGTTGATGTCGGCAGACCATTCTCCCAGATTTTGTTCGGATCCGCCATCCGCTTTGTAATTCACTTTGAATTTCACGTTGCAGTTGGTTGCCCCGGCCTGGCAGCCGATGATGGCTTTGAAGCGGTTGCCTTGGGAAACATTGACCGCCGGGTAGGTCCCCCGGATTTCACTGTTATCCGCCGCAGGTGGGTTCATCCAAAGAGTGGGCTCGTCTTCATTGCGTGTGCCAAATTTTGGATTGTCCAGCTTGATCACAAAGCCGTTGGTGTCCGCAGAATTTCCGTTGCAGGCCAGGGTGCTGCTGGTGGTATTGCTTGTCCAGGTAGCGCTGCAATAATTGTTGACGAAGTTGTACGAAGAAGCAACCACTTTGATCTCCACCCAGAAAGCCGCGTCGGTCGGGCCGGTCCCAAAGACCACGCTAGCGCCGTTGCGCAGCTTCCAATAACCGCGGTAAGTCCCGGGGGTGGTCGGGGCTTTCAGGTCCACTGAGACCTGGACCTTCTGGTTGGGGGCGACGGTGCCGCTGGTCAGTTGCTTGGATGCCGGTCCGCTCATCGCGTTCCCCTGGTTCGCGAAGACCAGGGAGTAGCTGGAATTCCAGGTGCAGGATCCCACATTCTGGATTTCCCAGGTCTTGGTAAAATTCGCGCCGGGGGCGATGGTGGTCCCATCGGGAACGTTGACATCGACGACTTTCCCGGCCCGGTCACAGGGGATCTCGACCGTGGGGGTGAGGGTGGTGGTGGGGGTTGGCCTGGGGACGGTCGCAGTTGCGGTGGGCGGATTGGGCGCCTGAGTGGGAAGGGCTTCCGTGGCTGGGGCGGATTGCGTTGGCGTGCTTGCCGCCAATTGGGTGCCTAATGCCTCGAGGGTCTGGGCGGCGTAGGTTTGCACCAGACCTGAACCGCCGGGGGTTTCAGTAGGCTGATCCTGGCGCGGCAGGTTGCACGAACCGAGAAGCACGGCGATGCTCAACAAGAACAGAATGAAGGGCTTGCGCATAGATATCCTCCTCATATGCAGTTGTACAAAAATGCATAAATACCAGCACTACCCTTTGACGAATGCAGGCTTGAGAAAGTTCCAATTTCCTAAGCGAATACGCTTAATCACGACAAAGCCAAGCGCAGAACTGGCAAGATCAACCCCCAGGTCGAACAGGCTGGGCAGAATTCCGGGCTCCGTGGAGTGGGTCAGGTGCTGGAGCCCTTCCTGAAGGGTTGCAACCACCAGAACCAGAGCCAGCAGACGCAGCGCGGAAAGGCCCACGCGCTTGTTTGCGTTGCGATCCGATAAAGCAAATTCGCTCAATACTGACAGGCCAACGAAAAGGAGAAAGTGGGCGACAATATGGGTCCAATCCAGCTCGAAAACAAGTTGAAAAACCTGGTTCTCTGGAGCAAAGGTCTTATAGAACCAGGCTAACGGAAAAATGATCGCGAATACCCAGACGTAAAGAAATACTTTGGATTTCATCAAACCTGATTATACAACTGATGGAAATCCCAATGAAGCAATTTTATGCTCTTCCCGCCAATGCCTGGAGGAACACTTTTAGTTTGAATTCCTGTCCGGAGAGCAGGTGCTGCGCACGGAACATCCCCGAGACGGCGCGCAAGATGATCACTGCGGTGAGGGCCAGAATGACTGCCGCGAGGACCGGTTGCCAGGTGGGGATCGAGCCAGCCGCAAGGCGGGTCATCATGGTCACCGGAGAGGTCAGCGGGAAGAGGCTTAGCACGAAAGCCAGCGTGCTGTTCGGATCGTTGATGAGAGAACTGATCAAGATCAGCGGAATAATCAGGGGGATGACCATGATCGTCGTCGCCTGGGAGGCCTCGCGCAGGTTGGGTACCAGCGCGCCCACTCCAGCCATCAGGCTGGCGTAGACCGCGTAGCCAAGCAGGAAAAACAATGCCCCCCAGGCCAGGATGGAGGCCGGCAGTTGAAAGGCCCCTGGCAGTTGCAGCGCTTCCCCGGTGAAACGCAGGAATAAAAAGCCCGCGCCAGACCAGACCATGGTTTGCAGCAAGCCCACCAGGCCGAGGGCGATGATCTTCCCTGTCAGCATCTGTGTGGGGGTCATCGAAATCATCAGGATTTCCATCACCCGGCTTTGTTTTTCGGTGGTCAGGCTGTTGAGCATCAGGCCGGAGGCGGTCAGGATGACGACATAAAAGATCATCGTCACCGCGTACGGGAGAAAGAAGGTGAGCATGTTGTCCTGCTCGCGCTGCGGTTCGGGCGACAGGCTGATTTTTTGAACGTCGATCGGGTTGCTCACCAGCCGGGTTAGCTGTGGGTCCTCGCGGAGGAGATTATATTGGATTAACGAGGAGAACGCATCCGCCTGATCGAATCCAGACAGCGGGTTGAAATCTGGCCGGATAGAATAGATTTTTCCATCCTGGAGATAGCTCTGCGGAACCACATACAGGGCTTCTATCTTTCCCTGTTGAAGCGCCTGGCGCCCCTCTTCCTGGTTCGGGTAGGCAACAAAACGGCCGGGTTGAATCTTATCCGGGAAAGCGTGGATGATCCTGCTCTCGTCAACGTAGCCCTCGACCACGTTTTTGGGCGGGGCGCCGAAAACCCGCGATACGACCTGCCCTGTGCTGTTTCCCAGCATAGAGATCACAATACTCACCACCAACCCTACGACCGGCACCAGAAACAGGGTGATTAAGAATGATCGGCGGGTGACTGTGGTAATAAATTCATTTTTCAGAACAAGGATTATTTTATCCATGAGCTCCGGTCCTGTTCATATCCCGCGCGCGAATACCTGGCGCCAGGTCAGGCGTTTTCCATAGCTCAACATTCCCAGGCGGAAAGTGCGCGCGGCCAGCCAGACCGCTCCCGCCGCACAGAGAAATAGCAGGCCGATGTTCAGGCCCATCTGCAGGATGGGAATCTGTGTAAAAGCGGCCCGCAAGGTCAGCGTAACCGGGGCGGTGAGTGGAAAGTAGCTCAGGCCCAACGCGAGCGGCCCATTTGGGTTGGTCATGATTGGGTACGTGAACCAGTAGGGGATCACAATCGGCAGCGTGAACAGGCCCGAAAGCTGCTGGGCTTCGCGCGTTTCAGTGACCATGGCGCCGATGGTGGCCATCAACCCGGCGACCATCACGAAAGCCGGCAGCAGAGCGAGGACCATCAGCAGAATAAAATCGCCGCCGATGGAAATGCGCTCCATCCAGGGAAAGATGCTCCGTCCAATCACATAAGCCAGACTAAGGAAGATCACCCAGATGGCCATCTGGGTCAGCCCCACGCTCAGGTTGCCCAGGATTTTGGCCGCCATGAGCTGGTCTGGCGAGACCGAGGTGATGATAATCTCCATCGTCCGGTTCTCTTTTTCCTCCACCACCGCTCCCATCAGATATCCGCCGCTGGTGAAAATGACCGTCAGGAATAAAATCCCGGCAAATATGGGGATGAGGATATTGAACCAATCTTCGCTGGACATCTGGCGCGAGCCATCCGCCGATTGGATCACCAGGTTATTGCCCGCGCTGATCCGGTTCACCACGCTGGCGGGCTGCCCGGCGAGGAGATTGGCCCTCAAGAATTCGGTGAACTGGCGCTGGGTCCCGTTATCTGGCTCCTTGTACGATACCAGCCGTCCGTTTCCGGTCTGGAGATAATTTTGGGGCAGCACATAATAGGCCTGGATCTGTTTGGCATTTAGGGCCGCGCGGGCAGAATCTTCGTCCGGATAAGCGCGGATCTCCACCGGGCGGGAAAAAAAATCATCGCTGGAACGGGGCGTAACTGGCCTGGCCAGCATCCCGGATTGATCCACGTAGCCAATGGGACTGGTGTTCGTTTGGGCAATCGCCGCGATGATGCTGACCGCCAGGATCACGGCGACAAAGAATGGCACGGATAAAATCGCAAATATGAACCGCTTGCGCAGCACGTGGCGCTTGTATTCGTAGGTGAGGACTTTCCAGAACTTATCCATTATCAGACCCCTGTTTCCCCTGAACGACCTGGATAAAGATCTCGTCAAGGGTAGGCACTGCGATCTCAAACTGCTCGACGGCGACATTCAGGTTGACCAGGGATCGCAAGATATCCTGCGGGCTGGTGCCGGCGGCAAGGGTCAGCCGTTGCGACCCATTGTGCGGTTGAACGCGCGCGATCCCCGCCAGGGTCTGGAGATCTCGGTCAGCCTTGACCAAAATATCCTTGCCCGAATACTGGCGTTGAATATCCTCCAGCCTTCCATAAAGAACGGTTTTGCCCTGGTTGATCAGCACCAACCGGTCGCAGAGCTCCTCCACCTGGTGCATCTGGTGAGTGCACATGACGATTGTGACCCCCCGGCTGCGTTGTTCGCGGAGGAGGTCTTTGACCATCTGGGTATTAACCGGGTCCAGTGCGCTGAACGGTTCGTCAATGATGACCAGGTCCGGCTCGTGAACCAGGGTGACGATCAGTTGCGCCTTCTGCTGCATGCCTTTGCTCAGCTCCTTGAGCTTTTTATTCCGCGAGGAGGCCAGGTCGAACTGCTCCAGGTAAGCGTTGATTCGCCTGTGCGCTTCGGCTGGAGCAAGGCCTTTCAGAGAAGCCAGGTAGGTCAGGCAGCGGTCGAGAGTGATATCCTGGTACAGCCCGCGTTCTTCGGGCAGGTACCCGATGTAGTCCTTTTTTGCCTCGGTCATCGGCCCGCCCAGAATGGCTACCCGCCCCGAATCTGGCTTAAAAATGTCGAGCAGGATCCGGATCGTGGTAGTTTTCCCGGCTCCATTTGGCCCCAGGAGTCCAAAAATCTCCCCTTTTTCGACCTCGAAGGATACGCCATCCACGGCGCGTTGGGTTCCAAAAGATTTGGTGATATTTTCAATTTCTACAGTAGCCATGCGGTTTCCTATCTGGATGGCAAAACAAGATTTGTCCGGACAAGCACCAAATGTCCTTATTATACTAAGATACTCGAACCACTCAAAATTTCTACCCGGATCATCTGGGTTGTAATGACCCACACGATACGGCAGGTCCAGGTGCAGAAGGCCCTAAGGGTTTCCGAAACCCTTAGGGCCTGGCGCTTAACAGAGGGCTGGCTCACGAAGGAAAAAAGAGCTGCTTTTACTGTTTCTCGTACGGCTGGTTCTCGGCTGCTGGCGGGGTGGAGCGACCGACAACGCCGGTCAGGACGATGATCGTCAAAATATATGGCAGCATTTGCGGGATCTGGGAAGGGATATCCGGGCGGAAAATACTCACCGTCGCGGTGATGCTGTTCCCCAGGCCAAAGATCAGCGCGCCAGCCAACGCTCCAAATGGGTTCCAATTGCCAAAGATCATCGCTGCCAGGCCGATAAAGCCCAGGCCGTTGGTCATCTGTGGGTTGAAGACATCCACCTGTTCGAGGGTGAACCAACACCCGCCCAGGCCGGCAAAAATCGAGCCGAAAACCACGGCGTTGTAGCGGGTCTTGAAGACATTAATGCCCAGCGTGTCCGCGGCGCGGGGATGCTCGCCCACCGAACGCAGGCGCAGCCCCCAAGGCGTAAAGAAAATCATATAATTCAACAAAACCACACAGATAAGCATGACATACGTCAGCGGCTTCTGGGCGAAGAGGATTGGGCCAATGATAGGGATATTCGAAAGGCTGGGGAAGAGGATAGGGAACGTTCCCGGGCCAGCAGGGATGTTTTCGGCGAGGAATTGGCGGTAGAAATAGCCGGTGATCCCCAGCGATAGCATGTTGATCACCGTCCCGCCGATGACCTGGTCGACCTTATAGCGGATGGATACGACTGCCAGGAGGTAACCCAGGAGCATAGAGGAGATCACGCCCGCGATGATCGCCAGGAAGCGGCTAAGGTTGCCGGCCGCTTCGGGGCTCATCATGTGCTGGAACGACTGGAAGGAGAACACGTTCACCGCGTAGGCGACCATTGCAGCCATCAACATCTGCCCTTCGATGCCGATGTTGACGATCCCCGATCGTTCGCAAACTACGCCGGTCAGCGCGGCGAAAGCGATGGGAGTGGCCCCCCGCAGCGCCTGGCCCAGGGTCCCTGGGACGCAGAACTTCAGGTCGCATTGGCCGCCGATCACCAGGTTAACCAGCCAGAATACCGCAGCGAGTCCAAAAATAATGAGTAGCGGCGTAACCCACCAGGCGCCTTTTAGCGAGGAACGGCGTTCTTCGATTGTTTGAGTTGTAGCGGTCATGGTTTAACCTCCCAACCGGGTGGATTGAACGGCTTCTCCCTCGGTTCCCTTGCTGGCCGGGATACGCCAGATCGTGCGCAAGAGTTCCGGAGCAGAAACGAACAGCAAGGCCAAAGCCTGGATGAGAGAGATGATGTACTTGGACACACCCGAATTTAGTTCCATCAGGTCTGCGCCGTTACGGATCGCGCCCCACAGGAAGGCGGCGGCCAGGATGCCGAATGGATCGTTCTTCGCCATCAGGGCGATGGCGATCGATTCAAAGCCATATCCGCTGGAGAAAAACATCGGCAGGCAGTGGCAGGCGGAAACCCCCAGGACCTCGATTGCTCCCGCGATCCCTGCCAGCGCGCCGGAGATGGCCATCGAGGTGATGATGCTCCGGGTAATATTGATCCCGGCGTAACGGGCAGCGTTGGTGTTGGCTCCCACAGTACGCAGCTCGAAGCCCAATGAGGTCTTCCACAACAGCCACCAGACCACCACCGCAGCCACGATAGCCAGGATCAATCCGATGTGCAGCCGGTCATATTTATCCTGGAACGGCCACCATGCGCTGGTGAGCAGGGGCAGAACGAAAAAGCTGATCAGGCCGATCACACCGCCAAAGATCAGGCTGGCCAGGTTCTGCTGTCGCGCCCCCACGAAGCGCTGTTTCAACGTGGTTGAGCTGATCAACCACCGGCCTATCATGTAGAAGATAAAAGCAACGAATAGCGCGACCCCCAGAGCGTTCAGTGGATCCTTCAGCCGCTCCGGGATGCTATACAGGGTCCACACCCAGGCGCTCGGCTGCGAGGGCGCGGTCTGGACGGCGGTACTGTGCTTATCCTTAAGAGGCCCGCTGACCAGCAATTCGACCAGGCGGAAAGAGATATAGTTCATCATGATCGTGGTGATCACCTCGTGCGCGCCTGTTTTGGCTTTCAGGAAGCCCGGGATCCCGGCCCAGATTGCGCCGCCTGCCGCCCCGGCGAGGATCGCCAGGGGCAGATGGATGAGCGCTGGCAGACCGGTAATCGCCTGCCCGACAAAGGCTGCGGCGACCGAGCCGATATAAAATTGCCCTTCCACGCCGATGTTGAAGAGGCCGGTCTTGAAGCCGACAGCGACTCCGAGGCTGAGAAAGATATAGGGGACCGTGGCGACCAGCGATTCGGAAAGCCCGCGCTCCTTGATCAGCGCTCCGCGGATCATACCGTTGTATGCCTTGAAGACGGTCTCGAGGCTGCCGCTGGTGATCCAGATCACGATGCCGATGATGAGGAACGAAGTCAGAACCGCCAGGGTGGGCATCCATAGAACGTCGACAATTTGCTGGAGCCTATTCTTCTTCTTGGGGGCAGCAACAGGGCCTGGTAGGGCGGTGGTTGTGTCAGACATTGGCGCTCTCCTTTACGACCCCGGCCATCAGCAGACCAAGTTCTTCGCGGGTCGCGGTTTTGGCATCCAGGATGTCCAGAATCTGGCCTTTGTACATCACCGCGATGCGGTCAGACAGACTCATGATCTCATCCAGCTCGGCGCTAATCAACAGCACCGCTGCGCCGCGGTCACGGGCTTCGATAATCCGGCGATGGATGAACTCGATCGAGCCCACGTCCAGACCGCGGGTGGGCTGGCTGGCGATCAGAAGCTTAACCGGCCGCGAAAGCTCACGCGCGACGATCACCTTTTGCTGGTTCCCGCCCGAGAGGGAGCCAGCTTTGGTTTCAATGCTGGGGGTGCGCACATCGAAGGTGTGGACCAGCTCGTTGGCCTCGTGCTCGATCGTGGCGAAATCCAGCTCAGGGCCTTCAGAAAAGGGCGCGTGGTAGTAGGTGTTCAAAACCAGGTTATCCCGAACAGGGAAGGACAGTACGAGACCGTGCTTGTGGCGGTCCTCAGGAATATGCGAGCAGCCCTCCTCGGTAATTTGGCGGGGATTATCGTGGGAGGTCTCCTGGCCCAAAATGTAGATCTTTCCGGAAACGGTTTTTCGCAAACCGGTCAGCGCTTCGGTCAGCTCGGTTTGTCCGTTGCCTTGCACGCCGGCGATGCCCAGGATTTCTCCGCTGCACACTTCCAGGTCGACTCCATCCACAACCATGTGATCGCGGTCATCCTGCACCCGCAGATCTTCCACCTTGAGCACTTCCTGGCCGGGATGAGCTTCTTCTTTGTCTACCTGCAGGATGACTTTCCGTCCAACCATCATCTCGGCCAGCATCTCCTGGGTTGCTTCCGCGGGTTTGACCGTTCCGACCATCTGCCCGCTGCGCATCACGCTGATCCGGTCGGCCACTGCAAAAACCTCGCGCAGCTTATGGGTGATGAAAATGATCGATTTTCCCTGCTTGACCAGCGAGCGCATGGTGATGAACAGATCGTCGGCTTCCTGCGGAGTGAGGACCGCGGTCGGTTCGTCGAGGATGAGGATATCCGCGTTGCGGTAGAGCGCCTTGACGATCTCGACCCGCTGCTGCGCGCCGACGGTCAGGTCCGCGACGACTGCCTCTGGATCGATCTCCAGACCGTATTCCCGGCTCAACTGGCGGATGCGGCCCGCAACCTTGTCCCGGTCGAGAACGGCGATCTCGCCGAGGAATCGGGTCGATTCCACCGTCGTTTCCTGGCCCAGCATGATATTTTCCGTGACTGTCAACGGAGGGATTAGCATGAAGTGCTGGTGGACCATCCCGATGCCCTGAGAGATGGCATCGTGCGGTGAAACGATCTTCGTTAGGGCGCCGTTGATCGCGATCTCGCCTTCGTCAGGTTGGTATAGCCCATAGAGGATATTCATCAGGGTGGACTTGCCAGCGCCGTTTTCACCCAACAGCGCGTGGATTTCCCCCTTCTCCAGGGTAAAATTGACGTGATCGTTGGCTAAAACCCCTGGGAAGCGCTTGGTGATACCCGTGGCTTGTAACGCAGGTGCCATGCTTCACTCCCTTTTTTTTAGATGATATCCGTTTGGTATCCTTCAAATCATTGCCGATAATGTTCTAATTATATCCAAGATATACTAAGGGTGTGACCAAAAGGTCACACCCTCTTACAAATCAAGCGAACATGAGCCGGAGAATTACGGCTTGTAACCGGTCTGGAGCGAACCGCTCTTCAGGCCTTCTGTAGCTTCCTTGATCTTGTCCTTCACCTCCTGGGGAACCTTGCTGTCCCAATCGTGGAAGGGAGCCAGGCCAACGCCGCCGTTCTGCAGGTTGGCGGTGACGATGCCGGCTTTATCGGATTTATTGGAAACCGACTTGAGGAATTCGTAGACCGCGACGTCCACGTTCTTCATAGCGCTGGACACCAGCGCGTCTTTGACCTCAGGATAGGTGTTGTACTGGTCGACATCCACGCCGATCGCGGCCAGGCCCTTTTCCTTGGCAGCCAGAAGACCGCCGTTGCCGGTGTTGCCGCCGACGCCGAAGACCACATCACAGCCCTGGGCAATCATGCTCTGGCCGGTTTCCTTACCCTTGGCGGGATCCACAAAGGAGGGGATGTAGACGTTGAGGGCCTTGGTGTTGGGCTTGTACCACTTGGCGCCGTTCTGGTAGCCGACGACGTAGCGCACGACCGGAGGAATTTCCATCCCGGACACAGTGCAGATCGTCCCGGTCTTGGAGATGCCCGCGGCCAGGACGCCGGCCAGGTAACCGACCTGGTCTTCCTGGAACATCAGGCTGGTGACATTCTTTAGCCCGCCGTCAGTGTAACAGTCTTTCACCGTATCGGGGCAGGCCGCCGAGTCTTTGGTGGGGAAGTAGGCGTTGTCGATGATGGCGAATTTGATGTTGGGATACTGCTTCGCTTTGGCAGCGGTGGCATCGCCCATCAGGAAACCGACAGTGACGATCACGTCATAATTCTCGGTCGCGAACTGGTCGATGTTCTTTTCGTAGTCGGTGGGCTGCTTGGATTCGATGAATTTCGCGTCCAGGCCGAATTCCTTGGCGGCTTTCTGAACGCCTTCCCAGGCAGATTGGTTGAAGGACTTGTCGTTGACGCCGCCGGTATCGGTTACCAGGCCAACCTTGATTGCGGCTGCGGCTGGCGCTTGGGTGGGTGCGGGTGCTTCAGTCGGCGCTGGAGCGGTTGTCGGTGCCGCGGCCGGCGGCTCGGTTGGGGCTGGAGCCGTGGTGGGGGCGGGAGCGGGGGGCTCCGTCGGGGCCGGGGTGGCTGCTGGCGCGCAGGCCGCAAGGACCAACGACGCGAGCAGAATGACAGCCATGATGAGCGTATACTTTCTGGTCATGTGTTTTCTCCTCCTGAGAGAGAATATAGAGATTTTGGATACAGACCAAGATAAGCAATTCAGCGGAATTGCTGAAATAAGTATACTTCTGAAATCTTCGTTGGACAAGAAGTAAAAAATCACCCATCCTTCTGATTTTTTTCTGCCTGTTCGAGGAACTTCCGGTCGCTTTCACTGAGGTCGGCGTTGGCCAGCAGATCCGGCCGGCGCTGCAAGGTGCGCAGGAGAGACTGCTCTCGCCGCCAGCGATTGATCTGGGCATGGTTCCCGGATAGCAATACTTCGGGAACTTCCCAGTCGCGGAACTCTGTCGGGCGGGTGTAGTGTGGATACTCCAGCAGGCCCGAAGCGTGAGAATCGTCCATCGCGCCATCCGGGTCGCCCAACACTCCTGGGATCAGCCTTGAGATGGCGTCGATGAGGATCAGCGCAGGCAATTCGCCGCCGGTGAGGACGTAATCGCCGATCGAAATCTCGTCGCTCACCAGGTGCTGGCGGATGCGCTCGTCAACGCCCTCGTACCGCCCACAGAGCAGGGCCAGGCGTGGTTCCGTGGCCAGCTCGGCGACGATTTTCTGGTTCAAGGTCCGTCCCTGCGGAGTAAGCAGGATCACCGGGCTGGCCTGTGGGGATCCCAGAACGGTTTCCACAGCGGTAAACACCGGCTCCGGTTTCATCACCATGCCCCCCCCGCCTCCATACGGTATGTCGTCAGTCACGTGATGGCGGTCAGTGGTCCAGGCGCGGATATCGTGGAGGTGCACCTCGATCAGACCGCGCTGCCTGGCCCGCTGGAGGATGCTGGTTTCCAGGTAGGGCGTGAACACGTCGGGAAACAGGCTGAAGACGTCGAAACGCATGGAGTCATTCTAGCGTGAATAGGAAGGGTTGGCAAGCCTGAATGACCAAGGACAACTGATCACTGATCACTTTTCTTGTGGTAAGATCAAATTATGTATTTACGTGGTAGCAAATGGAGTATGAATAAGCGGCGAAAACGCTCGAACCCGCTGACGATTCTAATTCTGGCAGCCCTGGTCGGAGCCGGTTTCTACGTCAACTGGGTCGTCGTTCCCGCCACCGGCCCATTGTTTATTCCCACCCTCACGCCTACCCGCAATCCGGAAACTTACATCAATGAGGCGCAAAACTATTATGCTGCCGGAAAGATCAACCAGGCGATGGAGGCTTACCAGCAGGCGATCCGCGCCAACCCGAGCAACGCCGCGAACTATATTGCCCTCGCCCGCCTGCAGGTCTTTTCAGGAAATTATCAAGGCGCGCTGGAAAACGCCGGGAATGCCCTGGTGATCAACCAGAACAACGCGCTGGCTCTCGCCGTCCGCGGCTGGGCGTTTGGCCTGATGCAGCCTCCGGACTTTCTCCAGGCCGAGGCCAGCCTGACCCAGGCGATCGAGCTAGATAAGAACAACGCCCTCGCCCACGCCTATTACGCCGAGATTTTGGGGCTCAAGGACCAGGCCGGGCAGGGCGGTCCGGATACGATGGACAAGGCCGTCGCCGAATCGACGATTGCCCTTAACCTGGATCCAAACCTGATGGAGGCCCACCGCGCGCGCGGGTATATCCAGCAATGGACTGGCCACGCTGACGCAGCCGTGCGCGAATTTCAGGCTGCGGTAGCCATCAATAAGAATATCGCCGACCTGCACCTGGCTCTCGGACAGAGTTATTTTCTCCTCGACGATACGACCAACGCGGTGAACGAATTCATCCAGGCTACCACGCTCAATCCGAAAGACCCGACTGCAACGTATATGATCTCGCGCACCTATCTGAAAGCCGGCGATTACGCCAAGGCGGCCCAGTACGCCGACGATGCGCTCAAGCTGGCGCCGGAAAGCCCGGTGATGAACGGTAACCGCGGCTCGATCTATTACAAGGCCAGACAGTACGACAAGGCCATCCAATATTTAAGCCTGGCTGTACGCGGCGGGACGACGGCGGAAGGCGTGGTGGTCAAGGGGATTCCGCTGGATTATAACCAGCGTACGCTGGAGTTCTACAACCGCTACGGCCTGGCCCTTGCCTTTGCTGGCCAATGCGGGGAATCCCTGCAGGTTTCCAAGGTCATCCAGGAAGGAGTCCCACAGGATGATGTTTCGGTAGATAATGCCAAAACGATGATCCAGATTTGTGAGGGAACTCTATCCACTCAGACCCCCGAGGCGAAAGCCACGCAAAAAGCTACACCGAAGAAATAGCCCTTCGCTGGATGGTCCCGAACACATTTTGAAAAACCTTTCCTGATGCAGCTAACCGGACGCAAGCCAACATTCCGAAAGATCAAGCCGCGAACCAATTTTTACCGGGCCCTGGCCATGGTCTGCCTGATTGTAGCAGGCATCATGCTGGTCCAAGGTGTGCACGCCGGCACGGTGAAGCCGTTGTTCTCCCCCACTGCCACTCCAACCCGTACCTTCAATTCACTCGAACAGGAAGGCGACACCTATTTCAAATTGGGGAAGCTGGATTGCCAGGAGGGCAGGCGCGATTGCGCCATTGGCGTGTATCAGGTCGCCACCGAGCTGGATCCTCAGAATGCCGAGCTGTGGGCCAGATTAGCGCGCATCCAGACCTATTCTTCGAACCTGCTTACCACAAACGAGGACAAATACAGGCGCCGCCTGGAAGCCCAGAAATCGGCCCAGAAAGCGCTCGGGCTGGCCGCGGACAATAGCTACGTCAACGCGATCAATGCCTTTGTCCTCGACTGGCTGGCGTCAATCGATTTGGAAGAGATTACCCCCGAGATGAAGGTCGCCTGGCTGAACCAGGCCGAGAAATATGCTCTCCAGGCCACCACGCTGGACCCCAATAATGCCTCGGCGCTGGCCTTTTACGCCGAAATCCTGATCGATCAGCAGAAGTGGGGCAGGGCCCAGCAGTTTATTCAACTGGCGATGGCCCGCGAAAATCCCGTTGACCCGCAGATGGACGTCCACCGCGTTTATGGCTACGTACTGGAGAACAACGGTGATTACGCCGCCTCGATCACCGAATATAAGCGCGCCGCCGAGCTGAACCCAAACCTGACCTTTCTCTATCTCGATATTGGCAACAAGTACCGGTACCTCAAAAATTACGACCTGGCCCTCTCCTGGTTTGAGAAGGCTACCGTCATCAATACCAACCTGGGGATCAAGGACCCGCTTCCCTACCTGGCGATCGCCAACACCTATGCCCAGCACGGGGATTTTTTCGCGGCGGTGTTGAACGTGCGCAAGGCGCTCGATCTGAATCCGACCACGCCTCAAGTTTACGCCCAGTTGGGGGAAGTGTATTACAAATCCCGCAACTACGAAGGTTCCATTCCTGCCCTGCAGTGCGCTCTGGAAGGATGTTCTGCGCAGCAAAGCTGCCAGGTGCGCCAGTGCAACGAGCAGACCGATCCACAGATCGAGATAACCGGGATGGCGCTGAACAATTCAACCGTCCGTTTTTACGTCTATTACGGATCGGTGCTGGCCGGCCTATATAAGCCCAGCCGTCCGCAATACTGCACGAAAGCCGAAGAGATCTTTACCCGACTCCACAAGCAGTACGGGGATGATCCCACGGTCATGAGCATCGTCAAATCGGGCGAGGAGATCTGCGCCAATGCGGTTGGGGGTGGGACTGCCGCTCCCGAAGCCAGCCCTACGCTTAAGCCAGACGGGACCCAGAAGCCCCCATCCCTCTCCACGCCAACGCTCGAGCCTACCCTTCCGCCGTACCACCCCTGACCCGGCGTATATCTGAATCTTGTAAGAATCTTGACCTCCCTCTTGACTTCCACAGGAAAGATGTGTATCATACTACCGGATTAGCACTCTGGTATGTGGAGTGCTAAGTTTCTGAATATTCTGGATCAAATTATGATTTTAGGAGGCACAATATGGCGATTACTTACAAACCTCTGGGTGGCCGGGTAGTTGTGGAGCCGATCGAGCAGGAAGATGTCACTGCTGGCGGCATCGTTCTTCCCGAAACCGCGAAGGAAAAACCTCAGAAAGGCACTGTTTTGTCCGTCGGTCCTGGCGACCGCGATGATGAAGGCAAGCGTATCCCGATGGATGTCAAAGTTGGGGATGTAGTCCTGTTTGCCAAGTATGCCGGAACCGAGATCAAAGTTGACGGCAAGAAGCTTTTAATATTGCGCGAGAGCGATTTGCTCGCAATTGTCGAGAATAAATAAATTTCTATTTGATTTAGGAGACAAAATATGGCAGCCAAACAACTGGTTTTTTCTGAAGAGGCTCGTCGCAAATTAAAGAATGGGGTCGATACGCTCAACTCCGCAGTTGCGACTACACTTGGGCCGAAAGGCCGCAACGTTGCCTTAGACCGCAAATTCGGTTC
The DNA here is from genome assembly GCA_035542155.1 of Anaerolineaceae bacterium. GTDB lineage: Bacteria > Chloroflexota > Anaerolineae > Anaerolineales > Anaerolineaceae > DATKLX01. The sequence continues at coordinate 1,687 of DATKLX010000201.1, read as the reverse complement.
CCCGACCGTCACGCACGATGGCGTGACCGTTGCCAAAGAGATCGAGCTCGAAGATCCCTTCGAGAACATGGGCGCCCAGCTCCTCAAGGAAGCCGCGACCAAGACCAATGACATCGCCGGCGATGGCACCACCACTTCCACCGTTTTGGCCCACGCAATCGTGAACGAAGGTCTGAAGAACCTGTCCGCTGGCGCCAACCCCATGCTGCTCAAGCGCGGGATCGAATCCGCCGCCAAAGTGGTTGCGAAACAAATCAGCGAACAGTCGATTGAGGTCACTACCAAGGAAGAAATTGCCAACGTGGCCACGATTTCTGCCCAGGACCGCACCATCGGCTCGCTGATCGCTGAGGTGATGGACAAGGTTGGGAAAGACGGCGTCATCACCGTCGAAGAGTCCAAGGGCCTCGAGTTCGAGACCGAGTACGTCGAGGGGATGCAGTTCGACCGCGGGTACATTTCCGCGTACTTCATCTCCGACTCCGAGCATATGGAAGCTTCCATCTCAGAACCGTACGTTCTGATCTACGACAAGAAAATCTCTGCTGCAGCGGATATCGTTCCCCTGCTGGAGAAAATGGTTCAAATCGGCAAGCGCGAGCTGCTGATCATCGCAGAGGATGTCGACGGTGAAGCCCTGGCGACCCTCGTCCTGAACAAGCTGCGCGGCATGCTCAACGTGCTGGCCGTCAAAGCCCCGGGCTTCGGCGACCGCCGCACTGCCATGCTGGGTGATATCGCCACGCTGACCGGCGCTCAGGTAATTTCCGAGCAGACCGGCCGCAAGCTGGAGACCACCACGCTCAGCGATCTCGGACGTGCTGAGAAAGTCGTCTCCACCAAGGACGACACCACGATTATTGGCGGCAAGGGCGATACCGCCGCGATCAAGGGCCGCATCGAACAGATCCGTGTCGAGATTGACAAGACCACCAGCGATTACGACCGTGAGAAGCTCCAGGAACGTCTGGCCAAGCTGTCCGGCGGCGTCGCGATCATCCGCGTTGGCGCTGCGACCGAGACTGAGCTCAAGGAAAAGAAGCACCGCGTCGAAGACGCTCTCTCCGCGACCCGCGCGGCCGTGGAAGAAGGCATCGTCCCTGGCGGCGGCGTGGCCCTGATCAACACGCTGCCCGCTCTGGATACCCTCAAGGCTGGGAACGAAGACGAGCAGATCGGCATCAACATCGTTCGCAAGGCTCTGGAAGTTCCCATGCGCAAGATCGCCGAGAACGCCGGTGAGGATGGCTCGGTTGTGGTGCAGAACGTCCGCTCCGAGCAGAAGAAAGCCAACAATCTGCACGTGGGCTATGATGTCCTCAGCGAAGAGTACGTCGATATGGTCAAGGACGGCGTGATCGATCCTGCCAAAGTGACCCGCGGCGCCCTGGAAAATGCCGCTTCGATCGCGGCTATGATCCTGACTACCGAAGCCCTGGTCACCGATGTTCCCGAGAAAGAAAAACCCGCACCCATGCCTCAACCCGAGTATTAAACCCCGGTATTGATCCAGAACAAACCCCTTCTCAACCCTTGAGGAGGGGTTTGTTTAGTGCGCCCAGCATGGGCGTTGACTGGTGAGTGAAAGACTCATATGGAGGTTGGTCGCACCAACCATTAGCCAAAGGCAAGGGCGTTACCGCGAGGTGGGGTCTGGAGGAAGCCGGAGGCAAACCAGCGACTTGAG
>DATKLX010000200.1:0-6815 GCA_035542155.1 Anaerolineaceae bacterium | reverse complement strand
CCTGATGACCTACAACCGTGCCCAGAATAATTGGCCCGTGCCCGGATGGATGTCCATCTGGACCCCACAGGCCGCGGTGACTGTCTTTCCCGGTACCTTCCATGCAGCCGACTACAACGGGGACGGACGTGACGAAATCTTTTACTGCCAGAATATCGCATTCCTCGGCCGCCCTCCTGACCAGGCCCTGATTTATGAAGTTTACGGACGCAAAGACGCCGGATTCGGGAATATTGCGTACGGAAACTTGAACGGCATGTTGGGGAATCATGTTTCCCAAGGCAAATTCGATCATGCCCAGCCGGGAACCCAGGTGGCCGTCGTAAAAGCCAACACCGGAAGCCTGGGCAACGACTATCGGGTCTTGTCGTGGAACGGGGATTGGTCCGGCGGAGGGACGGGCGACCTGGACTGCGATGCGGCTGCCGTTTCAGCCAGATATGCCACCGCCGGCGACCTGGATGGGGATGGCTTTGATGAGATCGTTGTTGCCAAGCAGGGCGGGCAGAATTTTTGGATCTATCGATATGCCGGAGGGCAATGGGTGGCACTGACCCCCTCCGTCCTAGATGCCGGTGCTCTGACCGATCGCGGCCTGATCGGAAAATTCAGCGCCAACCCCATCGGGGAGCAAATCATCCTGAAGCTTGAGAACAGCACCACGCTCAACGCCTTGTACCTGGATCAACATGAGGTTTTTGCCGCCAATCTGACCCCCTCCACTTTCGCACCGCCTCACGGGCCCTACAGCGACCATTATCAATTGCTTCCCCGTCGTTACCCGGATGAAGTCACCCTGCAGGACCGCGAGCTCGACCTGCAGCAGTGGGCAGCCGACAGCCACTCGGCCTATCCGGGGGTGGCAACCTGGCGGCGGGTCGATCGGGTGTACTTTGAGGAAGCCTACTATTTCGTCCCCATGCTGTTCGCTACGCGCCTGCAGGCCGCCGGTCGGTATGAAGCCGCCCTGGACTGGTACCGCATCTTGTATGATTACGCCCAACTGCCCGGCCAGCGCAGGATCTATTACGGGCTGGTTGACGAATCCACCAAACCCGTCAGTTATTTGCACCAGGCGGACTGGCTTTCCGACCCGCTCAACCCGCATGCCATTGCCGAGACGCGCCGGGATACCTACACCCGCTACACGCTGCTCTCAATGATCAGGTGCCTGATCGACGATGGCGATTCCGAATTCACCCTGGACACATCCGAATCGGACGAGCGCGCCAGGATCCTTTACACCACCGCCCTGGAACTGCTCCAAAGGGAAGGTCTGGCGGCGGAGGCAGACCCCTGTAAAGCCTGGCGCCGCGCTATCCAGGTGCAGATCGGCGAGGATTTCGCCTTTTCGACCGATACCATAAAAACACTCACCGGCAGTCTGGATCTGGTCTGGAAGGATGACTATGCAAAACTCTCCGCCGGGTTAAAAGAACTGGCTTCCAGGTCGGAAAAGAAAAACACTTATCCTTCCTATCTGGCGGTCAAGGCTTTCCTGGCCCAGGCAGGCGCACCCAGCCCCCGCTTCGCCGACGTGCTGGAGAAAGCATCCTCCGGGTCGAAAGCCCTGGAGTCCGTCTTCATTGCAGACGCCGCATCGTCTGAACTCTCCATGGTAAAGGCAGTCTCCAACGGATGGTGGGCTTCCCCGCCTGCGGGAGCAGGAGTCGGGGGAGGGGATCTGGCCGCGGTTCCTGAAACCATGGAGACCTCATCGTCTCAAAGTCTCCGCAAGAACTCCTTCTTGCCGGCGGTCTCCCTTTCCTTTTGTATCGGCACAAATCCCGTCCTGGAAGCCCTGCAGCTGCGGGCGACCCTGAACCTGTACAAGCTGCGCACGTGCCGCAATATTGCCGGCATGGAGCGTGCGGTGGAACCCTTTGCCGCCCCCACCGACCAGCGCACCGGAATGCCGTCCATTGGAGGCGGGCAGCTGGTGCTGCCCGGCCTCCAGCGTCCCATGCCCACGCCCTACCGCTTTGCCTTCCTGATCGAACGCGCCAGGAATCTGGCGCAGCTTGCCGGCCAGGTGGAGGCATCCTATATGAGCGCCATGGAAAAGGGTGAGCAGGCGTATGCCGATCTACAGCGGGCCCGCGCCGACCTGCGCGTCTCCCAGGCCAGCGTCCAGCTCCAGACGATCCGGGTAACCGAAGCCCAGGATGGGGTCGTCCTCTCCAATCTGCAGTTCCAGCGCGCCTTGCTGCAGTTCAATCATTACAACGAGCTTCTTAGCGCAGGAATTTCGTTGCTCGAGGAATTGAGCCTGGCATCCCTGGGGGTATCCATCCTCGCAAGCGGCGCGGCCTCCATCGCTTCCTTTTACAAGACCGAATATGGGGCAGGTTTCAGCGCCATAGCATCTGCCGCCTCGACGACTGCCAGCATTTTCTCCCAGCTCGCCAGTTATGAGCGGCGCAGCGAGGAGTGGCAGTTCGGGCGCGACCTGGCGGGCCAGGACATGCTGATCGGGCAGGAGCAGATCGTCCTTGCAAACGACCAAGTGCGTATCGTGGAACAGGAGCGCCTGATTGAAAGCATGAAAGTCGACAACGCCAACGACGTGGTGAATTTCCTGACGACCCGCTTCTTCAACCAGGAGCTCTTCGAATGGATGGCGGGTGTGCTGGAAGGTGTCTATAACTATTTTCTTCAGCAGGCCACCTCGACCGCCCTGCTGGCTGCCAGCCAGCTCTCGTTCGAGCGCCAGGAAACCGTCCCATCCTTTATCCAGGCCGACTACTGGCAGCCGCCCAGCGACGATACGACCGCCCCCGGCACTCCTCCCGCCGACCGGCGCGGCCTGACCGGCTCCGCCCGGCTGCTGCAGGACATCACCCAGCTGGAGCAGCATGCAATCGACACCAACCAGCGCAAACTGCAGCTCAGCAAGACCATCTCCCTGGCCCAAATGGATCCCTATGCCCTGCAGCGCTTCCGCGAGACCGGCGTGTTGCGCTTTGCCACTCCCATGCGCATGTTCGACCAGGATTTTCCAGGCCACTACCTGCGCCTGATCCACCGGGTGCGCGCCTCCATCGACGCACTCATCCCTCCCAGTGTCGGGATCCGGGCCAGTCTGGCAAACACAGGGCTCTCGCGCGTGGCCATCGGCGGGGACCTGTTCCAGACCGTGGTTGTTCGCCGCCCGCCGGAAGAGGTGGCCCTGTCCAAACCCCAGGACGCCACCGGCCTTTTCGATCTGGAGCCGGCCGCCCCCGAGTTGTTGCTTCCATTTGAAAGCATGGGAGTGGATACCAGCTGGGAATTCCGGCTGCCCAAAGCCGCCAATTTGTTTGACTACAACACCATTGCGGATGTCCGGATCACACTCGAATATACGGCTTTGGAGGACTACACCTACCGCCAGCAGGTCATCCAGTCGCTGCCTACCAACGTCAGCTACAACAATGCGTTCAGCCTCAAGACCCAGTTCGCGGACGCCTGGTACGACCTGCACAATCCTGACCAGAGTCCGACACCGATGACGGTCGTTCTGCAGACAGCTCCGTCGGATTTCCCAGCCAACCTGGTCAACCTCAAGATCGACCAGCTGCTGATGTACTTTGCCCCTGGCAGCGACCAGCCCGTCAGCATCAGAGATATCACCTTGAATTTCACCGAGAGCGGCTCGGGAAACACGATTGGCGGAAGGGCGTCGACCAATCCAGATGGAGTGATCGGCACCCGGGTGGGGAACGCCGGACCGTGGAACAGCATGATCGGTAAAAAGCCCTTTGGCACATGGACCCTGACCCTGCCGAACACCCCGGAGGTCCAGTCGCTGCTGTCCACGGCTACGGGTTCAACGGACAGTCCATCCATCGCGGATATCCTGTTCGTGATCACCTATCGGGGGCGGGTTCCCGATTGGCCAAAATAAGCGATCGACAGGGAGACGGAAAATTTATGAGTTCGGAGCCCCCATCGAGGATGCTACGCAAAGGCTCGCATAGCATCCCCGGATGGGGGCTCTCAACCAAAAAAAACTCCCCTGACGGGGGAGATTCTGTGAGTGCGGAGAGGCTCGAACTCTCAACCAATGGCTTAAAAGCAGGAAAAAAGCGATTCCGCGCTCCCAACCAATGTCCTGCCAAAATGGCCTAGTCCATTGGATGACTGGCTACAAAACACACTGGAATTAATATTAATTTAGAGTCAATGGATTTTTAAGGCCAGTCAAGTTGTGTCAAGAAGTATACCAGATTTTGAGCAGAAAGAGATTGAAATATTTTTTCTGCTGCTTGAAAGCAACAGTTATTTTAAGAACTCTTCAAAATTCTCCTGGCTTACAGTCGTCAAGGTAGATTCCGGATATGCTGTCGAAAACTCTTTCCGGGTTACCCTTCGAATCTCAGCCGTACTCCATTTGAACTCATAGCCATAAAGCTTGCCCCCATGCTCTTCGACACAATCGATTTCCTTCTGGTCATAGGTACGCCAGAAATAGGAATTGACTGATCGGCCGGCAGCCTGGTTCGCCTTTCGCCGTTCGATGGTCAGAAAGTTTTCCCACAGCTGCCCGACATCGTTACGCAAGGTTAGCGGGTTAAAGTTCTGGATCAGGCTGTTTCGCACGCCATTGTCATAGAAATAGTAGCGGGGATTCTTGGTCACTTCCTTGCGCAGGTTGCGCGAGAAGCCGCTTACTCTGAATATGACGAAAACCTTTTCCAACAGATCCAGATAACGCTCGACCGTTTGGCGATTAAGTGCCAGGCTGGTTGCAAGCTCCGCAATGGAGACCTCCTGCCCGATTTGAAAAGCCAACAATCGCAACAAGTCCACGATCTTCTCGGAACGGCGCACGCCTTCCAATTCAAGGATGTCCCGGTAAAGATAAGCGCCCACCAGTTCACCCAAGAGCTTTTCCCGGAGAGCAGGATCCTCGGTTGTCACGATGGCCGGGTAGCCTCCCCACACTAGCCAGCGTTCCAGCTGACTGCGCGCTTCGATGGGTCCCCAGGTTTGGCGAATTTCAGGATAGCTCACTGGATAAAGGTGGAATGTCAGCGTGCGTCCGGTGAGCGGTTCGCTGATCTTGTTGGCCAGGTCAAAGGAGGCCGAGCCGGTTGCAACGATGATCGCCTTGGGGAAACTATCGACCAGGATTTTCAGGTTGATGCCGATGTTCGGGACGCGTTGGGCCTCATCGATCACCAGTAGTTCCGCATCGCCTAGCACTTCCCCCAGGCGCTGGCGATTCTGGCTGGAGAGGGGTTCCCGGTAAACCAGTTCGTCGGCATTGACGAACCGGCTGCGCAGCGGGAGGGCGGCCAGCAAATCATTGGCAAGGGTGGTCTTTCCCACTTGGCGCGGGCCATACAGAACTAGGACTTTGCCGGGTAGAAGCGAATCCTTTATTTGAGCAAGGAGGAACCGCTGTATTTTCACAAATTCATTATACTACAACGTTGTAATTTTATTAAATTCCTAGAGGAATTCAGCCGAGCGTTTCATTTGAAAATTATTCCAACGCCGACCTTCTGTATTTTAGGGCAGATTTATCAAATTTCCACTCCCCCACAAATCAGTCAAGTGCATTTTCGGATCAACCTCACACGTAACGCTTTGGAACAATAAGGGAAATATAGGAAAGATAAGAGTTGTAGTCTTGCCGGACTGGCGCGGGCCGACCATCACGACGACAGGGAATTGGCTTACTGCTTTCCTAAGTACGAGTTCCTGACTACGACGATATAAGTTTGGCTCGTTTTAATTCCTCGTGTATATTTGCATTTTAATTGCAAATATACACTTTCTCGGATATCAGTCAACCTACGACCTGAATCCAAGCTACGTGGATTACATATGCAGCTAGGTCAGCTTTGGGATGGGTGGATAGCAAACCCACCTGAGATGTCATGTCGTCTGCGCGAGAAAAGCGGCTGGTGATTCGATCTTCACTCCACGCTTTATCTGGGCAGGAAAATGCCTGGCATTTCCTGTGACAAGCGCGTCCGCTTCTCCGGAAATCGCCACTTCGAGAAAGGGAAGGTCATCCTGATCGGGCAGTGCATCTTCAAGGAGCGGCACAGCGGTAACGCGATCCCCTGAGAGACGGAAATACCCTACTACCGCTTTTGCAAGATCGTCGGAAATCTTTAGGCTGGGACGCGCCAGGACATCCATGTACTCGGCGAGGATCCGGTCATCGTAAAGAACCCGATGGTGACCGCCGAGAATCAAGTCCACAACCCGACCAGGCGCGCCGTCAGGGTTGAGTAAGCCGCTCACCAGCGCGTTCGTGTCCAAAACAACTCTCATCAGGCGGACCGGTTCGCCCGGCGGTGGGTGCGGGTCTCTTTGATCAGGGCATCAATTTCCTTGGAAGACATGCGATTGCGCCCGCTCTTGCGCGCCTCTTCGCGGATCTCTCCCACTGCCAGTTGAGCGCGGACCTGCGATACCAAAAACACAAGATCTTCCAGGCTTCCTTTTGGGATCTGTAACATCACGGCCAGCGGCTCGCCGTCCACTGTCACCACCAATTCGCCCTGCTCTTCCAACCGCTTGCGCAGCTCGTTGGGCTGGTTGCGTAAAAGCCGATACGGCACAAACTCCATATATACTCCTTGTGTCTAGTCTTGCTACATTTATTCTACACCATTCACGTGGGTTGTCAATGCAGGCAGTTCACGTACTGAACCAAACAGAGGTTCTAGCAAGATCTATTGATTTTTGATTAATTGATGTCATATCAAGAGTTATTTCCAAGGGAGTTCGCAGCCTGCCAGGCAGGCCTTCAATCGCCAGGCGGAGTTTCTGGTACGAGCAATCCCATTCGATATCCTGGTGCAAAGTTCAGTCAT
>DATKLX010000199.1:0-21346 GCA_035542155.1 Anaerolineaceae bacterium | reverse complement strand
CGAGTTTTCCCGCCCTCCTCTCTTGCGCCACGGTCGCTTTGTGGAAGAGATGCTCCGCTGCTTCAACCTCTGCGCTCAAGCCGGAGCCGATTTCCTTTCCGTCGAGTCCACCGGCGGCAAGGAAATACACGATGAGGCCATCCTGAACGGGGACCTGAAAACTTCGGCGTTTGCCCTGGGAGTCCTGGGCGCTCGCGATATGGCCTGGTTGTGGGATCAGATTGTCGCGATTGCCCGTGAATGTGGAACCATTCCGGCTGGCGATTCGGCCTGCGGCTTTGCCAATACGGCCATGGTCCTCGCAGAAGGCCGTTTCATCCCTCGCGTTTGGGCAGCCGCGATCCGGGTAATGAGCGTCGCCCGTAGCCTGGTGGCCTTTGAGCGCGGCGCAGTCGGCCCCAATAAAGACTGCGCCTATGAGGGCCCCTATATCAAGGCGATCACAGGCTGCCCAATTGCTCTCGAGGGCGCTGAAGCTGCCTGCGCTCATCTCTCCCCCATCGGCAATATCGCCAAAGCCGTCCCCGATTTGTGGAGCAATGAATCGGTCAATAACGTGAAGCTCCTGGGGGCCATGGCCCCTGTCGTGTCTCTCGAGCAACTGGTGTACGCCACCCGCCTGATGAATACCGCCGCGAGCTTTGGGGATCAGTCCGCACTCCAGTTGCGCGACTGGATGGTCGCTTCGGATGCCAGCCTGGATCCCCAGGCCTATGTGCTTCGTCCCGATGTCGTCCTGCGACTTGCTGGCGAGATCGTCTCCGAGCCCACCCCCTATCTGCGCACCCGCCGGGCCGCAGTCGCATCCTTGAGCGCCCTCCGCAAAGGCCATCAGGATGGGGCCTTCGACCTGAGCAAAATAGAACAACGCTGGCTCAGTCGCCTCTCCACGCAGGCTGACGAGCTTCCCGAAGAAGAGGATGAGTTGATCGCTGAAATTTCACCTTCGCTGGACAGTGGGAAAATCCGCCTGGAAGAATATCTTCCCCTCCAGGTGACCGGTTGATTGACAACGTTATCAAGACATGATATGATTTTTCAAGATCTCCCTTCCATTTGGTAGTATTACTGGCATGCGCAAAGAAAATGGCCTCGCCCACTCAATAAGTCTTTCGGCGCTCAAAACCTTCAACGATACTGATTTCACATTTCGACCAGAAGGAGAATCCGCATGAACGATCTGATCCAGAAAGTCTACACCGCCATCCTTGAAGGCCAGCAAAAGGCCGCCGTGGCGTCCGTGCAGGCCGCTCTCGACGCCGGTCTGGTCCCGGCTGTCATCTTGAACGAGGGCATGGTCGCGGCGATGGCCGAGGTCGGGCGCCTTTTCGAAGAGGGCGAATATTTCGTCCCCGAAATGCTCATCGCGGCGCGGGCAATGCAGGGCGGCCTGGGAATCCTGAAGCCCTACCTGGTCCAGTCCAACTTCCAATCCTCGGGGAAGATCGCCATTGGCACCGTGAAAGGTGACCTGCACGACATCGGCAAGAACCTGGTCGCGATGATGCTCGAAGGCGCTGCCTTCGAGATGATCGACCTGGGCGCGGATGTCCCTCCTGAGAAGTTCGTTGCGGCTGTCAAAGAGAGCGGTGCGCAGATCGTGGCCATGTCTGCCCTCCTGACCACCACGATGCCAAATATGAAAGCCACCTTAGATGCTCTCAAAGAGGCCGGCATACGCGACCAGGTCAAGGTCATGATCGGCGGCGCTCCCGTGACCGAGGCCTATGCTCGCCAGATCGGCGCCGATGGCTACTCTCCGGATGCCAGCCGGGTCGTTTCCCTGGCTAAATCTCTCCTCGCCTGAAGCTTTCTGGTCTACAGATACATCGCATCCACATACGTCTGGGTAAAGTCTGGATGGGTTGTCAATTCGATATATCGTACCCCCAGGGCGATCTTGCGCGCCAGCTCGCGTTGCTCCAGCGATAAGAGCATCTGTTTTGCCCCCTGGCCAGCGGCGTTCCCGACCTGACGGATTCGGTTGAGCGAGACCTGCGGCAGCATTCCGATCCACAGCGCGCTTTGTGGGTCCAGGTACGTCCCAAACGCCCCAGCGATCACCCATTCATCCACCTGCTCCGCGGTAATGAAGCATTCGCAGAGCAGGATCTCGATTCCCGCCCGGATGGCTGCCTTCGCCAGTTGGATTTCGTGCACGTCCTTGCGAGTCACAACCACAGCCCGGCCGTGCGCGGTCCGTTCCGCGGGGACCAGCTCGAACACAGCCTGGTGATTGGGACTAGCTTTCACCCATGGATGTTCCTTGCGGAACGCTCCCCGCCCATCGATCACTTCGTGTCGAGCCATCTCTGCCACGGCTTGGAGAATACCCGTCCCACAAATTCCCACCGCTGGCTTCCCATCGATCGTCGATACACGAACTCCCTGTGTTGTGAGCTGTACCTTTTCAATCGCCCCTGGCGCGGCGCGCATCCCATCGTGGATGTGAGCGCCTTCAAAAGCTGGTCCCGAGGCGCACGAGCAGGCAAGAATCTGTCCCTGGAATTCCAGGCTGATCTCCGTGTTTGTGCCGATGTCGATCAGCATCCGGCTGTGTTTTCGGTCCCCAGAATGCACGCTCAGCAATGCGGAAGTATGATCAGCCCCCACGAATCCGGCGATGTTGGCTGGCATGTGCACCCTCGCGCCCGGGGAGAGCTGTAAGCCAATTTCGCTCGCGAAAAAATCGATTGGATCGCTGATCACGGGGAGATACGGCGCCGCGCCCAGTTGCTCCACGGGCAGCCCGCAGACAAAATGGTGGATGGCGGTGTTTCCCACCAGGACGGCGTCGACCACCTGGAGCGGGTCCCTTCCAACCTGTCGGCAAAGGCGTTCCACCGTATCATGAATGCTGTGGACCAGGCGCTCTTGCAGCAACCGGCGGTTGCCTGGCGCGCGGTTCGCAAAGGCGATCCGGCTGACCACGTCTTCGCCATACGCAATCTGGGGATTCATCACACCGGTTTGAGCCAGGGTAACCCCTGTCTCCAGATGAACTAGGTACACCGCCAGCTTGGTGGATCCAATATCGACAGCCAGGCCGAGCAGTGTTTCTCCTGCGGGGTAGATGCCCGCCAGCCACGACCGCTCATCACCCTGCCGCACCGCCAGCCTCGCTGACCAATTGTGTTCCCGCAGGAAGTCCGATGCATGCCCCCAAACGGCCGGGTCGCCCGCCAGGGAACCGGCCCCTCGTCCATGGAGAGCATCGTTGATCCGCCTCTGGTCGGAGCGCAAATCCGCCAGGCTGGGCGGCTCGACCGATAAGTCTATTGGGATTACATTCGGCTTCAGCCCGACTTCGAAAGCCTGTCCCTCAACCTGCAGTCGCTGAAGGGAAGGCAGGGATTCCGGCGCGATTTCCACCCGGACGTCGCTGAGAGGATACGTCTGGCAGGCCATCCGCCAGCCCTGTCTGATATCCTCAGCCGAAATTTCCCCTTCTTCATTGAGGGTCGCCGGCGAAAAGCTGCCGCTGAGCTTGCGAACCCGGCAGGTGCCGCAGATACCCAGCCCACCACATGCGGCCACCAGATCGATGCCGGCTTTTTGTGCAACGGCCAGCAGATCTGTCCCTCGGCTGATTTGCACCCGTCTGCCGATGGGTTCGAAATCGACCTCGACCAGGGATGGATCTGGCGCTTCCGCGGAACCTTCGCTGAGATCGGCCATTTGGTGAAGTTCAGGCAGGCCGTTGGGCGATCCAGGTTCGCGCCGCCCGGGCGATCTGCGTCAGGTGCTCGGGGCTGGTACCACAGCAGCCCCCCACGATCTGCGCTCCACAGTCCAGCCACTCGGCGACGCGCTCGCCCATCTCCTCGGGTGCAATCGAATACACCGCGTTCCCAAATTCATCGATTCTGGGTATCCCGGCATTCGGCTTGAACCACACTGGGAGGTTCGTCGCCTCACGAACCTCCCCCAGCGCTTTCAAATTTTCATCCAGGCTGCGCCCGCAGTTAATCCCCACCACATCCACACCCCAACCTTCCAGCTCCTTGGCCATTTGCGCCGGTCTGATCCCCATCATAGTTCGTGTGCCGCGGTCGAAGCTGAAGGAGCACACTATAGGCAGCGAGGTCACCGAACGGGCCCCGCGTACAGCCGCGCCGGCTTCCCCCAGGTCGAACTGGGTTTCCACCACCAGCAGATCGGCGCCGGCGTCGCTCAGGTAGCGAGCCTGTTCCGCATAAGTAGCTTCGGCCTCCTCCTGGGACAGCGGCCCCATGGGTTCCAGTAGTTGCCCGGTCGGACCCATGGATCCACCGATATAGGCCTGGTCGCCCACCGCTTCCCGGGCGATTTCAACTGCCCGATGGTTGATCTCGTAAGCGCGGCCTTTCAAACCGGTGTGTTCCAGGCGAATCGGGCTTCCCCCAAAGCTGCACGTGAGGATGACGTCTGATCCTCCCTCGATGAAACGACGGTGGATCGAAGCGATGGCTTCGGGATGGTCGATCAGGAATATTTCTGCTGGTGTTCCCCGCGGAAGACCCATTGCTTGCAGGTTAGTCCCCATCGCTCCATCGGCTACCAGCCGCTCACCGTGGCGAACCCTTTCCAGGAAAGGTGCTTTGCTCATGACGAAAACCTCCGGTTTACTGTTTTGGGAGCAGGTCTCTGATCCAGCCTGTATAAGTATATCTTATAATATAAGTACGGTTGGATGGAAGCCCTGGCACAGAAGAGGCTTAGTCGAACCTCGAATGAGGATCCCTCTTATGGATATCCTCTTCTAATTAAAGAACGTGAAGGATTAAGTATAATAGGAAAGAAGTGAAGTAGATTTGTTCAAAAGGGAAAAAACATGAAACAAAAGAGCGTTCACTTCAAAAAGTTGCTGGTGCTATCGGCGCTGATCGCGCTCCTGGCAAGCGCGGTATTGGCTGCAGCTCCCACCCCGGTGCAGGCCGGTATCGATGATGGCCTCAATCCAACCAATCCATTCCCCCCGGTTCCCACGGTCTCGCCTGGCGATAAGAATGACCCCGTCGCCGTCCTTAACGCGGAGAAGCAGTTCGAAGTGCAAAAGCAGGCCTGGCTTCAGCCTGCCTATAACCTGGCTGCAAAAGTACGCAAATACATCAAAGATCGTACCGCTCGTGGTCTGGACAGTTCGAAGCTGGTAGGAGAGCTGAACAAATTCCTCGATACATTGAAGACGGTTGATGATGGGGTCGCTGCATATTACTTCAAGCATGGAGCTGGTAGCGACCAGAGCCCTGACAACTTGAGCGCTGCTTCAGATCAGGCCGCGGCCATCGGGCGCAGCCAGCGCGCGTTCCGCGCCACGCTCAGGGCTGCTCAGGCCAGGCTCCTCTACGTGTTCAATCAAACCCGCGGTAACGATCCAGGGTATAAGAAATAAGACCGCCTTTCCTCGTAGAGAATTACCTGTTCTGGCCCGAAGCGATCAGGCTTGCTTCGGGCCTTTTTTTCCTTCGCTCGCTTCCCGCTTAGATCAACCTTTCTCCTTTTGTCAATCCGTCATTTTTGACGGATATTCTTCTCCCCCGATTTGTGCTATCTTGTGTACATCGGCCGACCAGTTTCCTCGTTCCAACGATCCCCGTTGGAACCTCTTCTGGACGCTCCGCGTCCTTTTAGCAAAATAGACCCGAAGGGTCTGGTCCTTGAACGTTCTTTTTACCCTTCCAAACGAATCGCTCTTTACCAACCGGTCTTGTCCATTCCGGCAGCCATCTCCCCCTGGATGGGCCAATCGCGGATCGACTCGCTGCCTTTTCCTTTCTGAATCGGTTTCGTTTCTATTCGTTTTCAACCCGAAAACGAATATCTGACCGCCGCCGGTTTTTCAATCGAAAAAAGGCCTGTCCCGATGTTCTTTTCCGGGAAAATCGAAAATTCTTAATCGCTTCTCGGATCTCGTCCTTAATAGATATAATATATCCATATTGTTTGCGTAACTCTGGCAAAAACAGCCAGCCTTCTCCAATTCTGGAGGACAGGATGATCGTAGATCAAAACCGGTATCGCATCGCGGCAGAGCTGGGCCGCGGCGGTATGGGGATCATATACCAGGCCCATGATATGCTCCTGGACCGGGATGTCGCCATGAAAGTCATCTCTGGGGATATCACTGAAGAAAGCCGGCGCCATCTCCTTCATGAGGCGAAAGCGGCAGCCCGCTTGAATCATCCCAACATCGTCTCCATCTTCGATGCCGGCGAGATCCAGGGTCAGCCTTTCATAGTCATGGAGTTGATCGATGGCGTTCCCTTGCTCACCCACCGGCCAGCCAGCCTGCCCGAAATCGTCGACCTCGCCGTCCAGATCTGCGCGGCGCTCGATCACGCCCACGCCAATGGCATCGTCCACCGCGACCTGAAGCCCGAAAACATCGTAGTCAACTCCCAGGGAAGGGTGAAGCTGCTCGATTTTGGCCTCGCGCGCTCACTGGCCTCCCGGCTCAGCGGGCAAGGAATGGTGGTGGGTACGGTTTTTTATCTGGCCCCCGAACAGGCTCTGGGCAAAGAAGCCGACGCCCGCGCCGATCTCTACTCGCTGGGGGTCATCCTCTACGAGCTGGTTGCCGGGCAGCTTCCTTTTGTGGGGGACGACCCCTTGATGGTGATCTCGCAGCACCTCTACGCGCCGGCCGTCCCGCCCAGCACGCATCGAGCCGAGGCGCTCCCCCTGGAGCCGGTTATCCTCAGGCTTCTTGCCAAGAATCCCGAAGACCGTTATTCCTCCGCGGCCGAAGTGGCCGCCCAGTTGAAATCCCTGAACCTCGACGAGGGCGCTCTCCCCCAAATATCTCCTGCCCGCGCCCGGGTAGAGCCAGAAGCCGGCCGGGAAAACTCTCCGGCTGCCACCGGGGCGCTGCTGGACCAGCTCGCCCGCGGGAGGATGGTCGGGCGGCGGTCGGAGCTCAACCGCCTGCGCGAGCTTTGGGAGCGCAGCCTCCAGGGCAACGGTCACCTGGCCTTGATCTCCGGCGAGCCCGGCATTGGGAAAACCCGCCTCTGCCGCGAGATGATCGTCCACGCTCAGCTCAGTGGGGCGGTTGTACTGCGGGGTGGTTGTTACGAATATGAGGCTGCGACCCCTTACCTCCCATTTGTGGAAGCGTTGCGCGAATGGGTCCATCTGCAATCCCCGGAGAAACTGCGTAGAAGCCTGGAAAACACGGCCAGCGAGCTCTCTAGGCTCGCCCCGGAGATCGAGAACAAGCTTGGACCTCAGCCGCCCAACCCGCCACTGCCCCCCAACGAGGAGCGCCTGCGCCTGTTCGACCATTTTTCTCGTTTCCTGGACCATCTGGCGGAAGATCGCGGCCTGTTGCTGTTCATCGATGATCTCCATTGGGCCGACCAGGGCACTCTCTCCCTGCTCTACTATGTCCTGCGCGACCTGCGCAATGAGCGCATCCTGGTGATCGCCGCCTACCGCGAGATCGAGCTTGACCGGGCTCATCCGCTGGCTGCTTCCCTGGTCGAGTGGAACCGCGAGCGCATCGCCACCCGCATCCCCCTCGACCGCCTTTCCTATGAAGACACCGCCACCCATCTGGCCACCCTCTTTGGCCAGGAGACCGTCTCGGAAGATCTCGCCCGCGCCATGTACGCCGAGACCGAAGGCAACCCATTTTTCCTGGAGGAGGTCGTCAAGGCTCTGATCGAGCAGGGCCAGATCTACCGCGAAAATAACGAGTGGGAGCGGAAAGAGATCGCCGAGCTGGCGATCCCCCAGAGCGTGAAAGAGGCCATCGGCCGGCGCTTGAACCGCCTCAGCCAGGATTGTATCGATGTCCTCCACATCGCCGCCGCGTTGGGAAAAGAGTTCAAATTCTTCGAGCTGGCGGCGGCCAGCTCCTTCAGCGAGGATCGCCTGCTCGATTCTCTCGATGAAGCCAGCGAAACTCAGTTGATCCACGCCGAAGGTAGAGATAGCTTCCTCTTCTCTCACGACAAAATCCGCGAGGTTCTTTACGAAGAGTTGAACCCCATCCGGCGTAAGCGTCTGCACCAGCGCATTGGGGAAGGCTTGGAGAAAATCTATTCCGCCAATCTCGAAGGCTACGCGCAGGAACTCGCCCACCATTTTACCGAGAGCGGCGATCTTCCCCGCAGCCTGCGCTATTCCCTCCTCGCCGCGGACCAGACCCGCCAATTGTTTGCCCTCGACGATGCTCTTCACTACTTCGATCACGCCCGTGAAGCAGCCGAAGCTCTGGACCAGAACGAGACTCTCTCGGAGATCCACAATTCAATTGGTGAAGTATATTCCATCACCGGACCATTGAGCAAATCCGTCGAGAATTTTGAGCTGGCCCTCGGTTATACCCAGGATCCTCACCGCCGTGCGGCGATCAAGGCCAGGGCAGGACGTGAATATGCCGCGATCGGAGACGAACGTGGTATTCAATTTATTGAGGAGGCGCTCCAGGAGCTGGATGTCAACACCCAGGCCAATGAGGTTGCCCTGGCAACTGCCATGTTAGGGCGCTACTTCCATTACCGCGCCATCCATACCCGCGCGATCGAGTACCTGGAAAAAGCCCTTGCCCTTGCCGAGCCTCTCGATGACCCGGAGATTTTGCTTTTCATCTACGCCTACATGGCCGGCGCCAATCAACACCTGACCCATTACCAGATCAGCAATGAATGGGCGCGGAAAAACATCGCCATGGGCGAGCGCAAGCAGGCCCCCCAATCGGTCGCCATTGGCTATGAGTTTCTGGCTGAAAATGCGATCGCCGTGGGAGAGTGGAAGGATGCAATTCAGTATGCCGACCGGGACCGGGAGATCGGGGAAAAAACTGGCGCAAAAGACCGCGTCGCCTGGGGCCTTTACAGCCGCGGATATGCCGAACAGATCAATGGCGATATGGAAGCCTCTGAGCGTGACAGCCGCAGTTCCAGGATTCTTGCCCTCGAGATAGAAGACACCCGCCTGGCGATCATGGCTGGCATTATCCAGATGCAGGATCTGTCCAATATGGGCCGCGAGGAGGAGGCCAACGAGTTGGCTCAAGAAACGTTGAAAATCACCAACGAGCTTCAACATCCAACCCTCCATGCCCAGACCCATCACGGCATTGCCTATCTCCACGTCAACCGCGATGATTATCAGCAGGCCCTCGATCACCTCCTCCAGGCTGAAGATCACATTCTCCCGACCGAGAATGCCTGGATGCCCATGAACTACCGGCCCTTGCTGGTCCATGTCCTCATTGAATTAGACCGCATCGCTGAGGCAGAAAAAATGATCCCACCCATGCTGGCTGCCTCGCGCCAGGCTGGCTCGCGGTACTGTGAAGGCCAGGGCCTGCGCGCCCAGTCAGAATTGTTCGCCAGGCTGGGACGCTGGGAAAATGTTTTCGAGGCAATTGACCGGTCGATTCACCTGCTCCGCGATCAGGAGGACCGCCTGGAGTTGGGCCATTCGTATCAACAGCGGGGTTTATTCCACCAGGCCCAAGGGGATGTCCAGTCCGCCCGAGATAGTTGGCAGCGCGCGGCTGTTCTGTTTTCAGCTTGCGGCGCGGTTGCTCTCGAAAAAAAAGTACACCGGTTGCTCGATCAAACTCGTTGATCTCACCTGCCGAAACCCATCCACAGTTGGTACCCGCCAAAGATCGCCAGTGCGATCGCGGTCAGGCCAATCAGGGTCCGGTTCACCCGCGGTCCCAGGTTTGTCGTTGCCGAGAACAACAGGATAATCACTACCAAGCTGGCGACCATCGTTCCATAGAAACCGGCCAGCAGCGCCAGGCCGTTTCTGGGGTCTTCCCGCCACCCTTTCAGCAGCAGCGGCCCAAGCACCAGGCTCCACCCTAGATACGGGCCGGGATTGAGCAAATTCACCGTCACCGCCTTCCAAACGGATTGTTGCGTAGCCTGGGCCTGGCTGATCTTAAGGAGATCATAGGACCGCCAGGAGCGATATGCGCCGTAAGAGAGATACAGCAGAAACAGGCCACCGGCAATCCGCAGCGCAGGCTCCATCCATTTGGGCAGGTTGACCAGAAAAATCAAAATCAGCGCAGCCACCGGACCGTCGCTGATGATTGGCGCGAATGCCATGGGCAAGGTTCGCCGCCAGCCGCATTTCAAAGTCTGAGAAATGACGTATGTTAGAAAAGGTCCTGGCTGGACCGTAGCGGCAAACCCAAGACTCATCCCCAGCGAGAGATAGACAAGCATGGCGTATTCAAACACTCTTTTCAGCCCGCCGTTTGATCCCCAGAAGCATGCCAATTTCCATCACAAAAAGGGCGGGCTCAAGCATGGTCTTCATGAACAGGTTCTCGAGCCAATCGTAGCTGTAGAAACCGCCCCGTCCCTGGCCTACCTGGACCGGCCACGGCTATATTCGCCTGGGAGGCGCCCCGATCGAGATTGCACGAGTGGTATTCAAAACAGGATTTGGGATCAGCTCATCGCCGGGCCAGCTCCGCTCTACCTCCGCACGTCAAAATCCCCAGGAGAGTATCCTCGGTCGCAGGGCCAGGATGTAGGCGGCCAGCGCCAACCCCCCGGATACCGCGCCCAGAGCTACGCTTGAAGAAGCCCTTTTCCTGCTCATCAGTGCTGTCCTCCCCAATGCCTTTAATCATGTTTTATACTTCGATAGATTATGCCATTATACACATGAAGCCCTTCGTACAAGAAGACCCTTAAGGTTTCGGAACCCTTAAGGGTCTGGATCTGGTGAGTAGTCAAATTCGACTAATCAGCGCATTGGCTTGATTTTAATCCGGTGGATTTCCTGTTCGCCGGTATGCCGGTAGATCAAAATCTGCCCCGCGCGGTCGATCTCAAATTCGCCATCGCTGACTTCGACCACATACCCATTCGGATATTGCAAATTGGGAACGAAAATCTCACTTGGCGCACTTACCGCCGGGTCGTGCCCGAATTCAAGCTCGAACGTCCGCTCAGCAAGGCGAAACTCCATGCGCCGTGGCACACCTGCCAGCGCCCGCGGATAAGGCCGCACCGCCGCTAATAATGCTCGCCCGCCCGAGTTGATGTCCTCGGGGTTGCTGCGCTGTTCAGGGCAGTAAATTGAAAGGTCCTCATCGTTCCACTGGTCGCCATAGCGCAGCGAGTTATCTGGCGAGTAATTCCACAGCGTACAGCTAAGCAGGTTGGCCTCTATTGCCTGCATGCTGCGGTCCAGGGCCCTGATCTGCTGGCGGAAATTGCCGGTCTGATAGGCATCTTTCGCATTCATATCAAACGGAATGCCGAATTCGGCCAGCAGGGTAGGAGCGCCGTTCAATCTTTCTAGGCCCCAGCGCCTGTAGTTCCCCAGCTCGGCGGCAAACATTCTCCGGATGGCGCCCGCACCAAAAACTGGCGCATGTTTGACCGAATCCACCGCGATGTAGGGAGAGAATTCCTTCTTGATTAACACCATGCCGTCATACCAGTGTGGTGCATAAACGATATTCCCGGCATCGCCCGGCCCCCAGGCGGGCGGCTCTTTGCTGGGATCGGTCTCGATAAAGATCACAGCCCGTGGATCAACCTCGCGGATCGCCGCCGCAAAGCGGTTCGCGAAGGGTTTGTAATAGTCCTCAGAAAAGCTCACCTGCTTTCCATCACACCTGGCAAAGTAATCCGGGCGTAGCAGGCGAGGCTTCCCACCCGCATCGAAATCCCAGACCCCATTTTCCCGCCAGATGCAGCGCCGGCCTGGCAGCCAGGCCCTCTCTCGCTGCTGGTTGACCCAGCGCTTTCCATCCTTCACCACCCGCACCCAGCCCGTTCTCCAGGACCACACCTCCTGCGGGACTCCCTCCCCGAGGACCATGCTCTGGAATGGGGTTGGACTTTCCCCCAGGCTGACCAGGCCATTCAATTCGCTGAGATCCTTGTAACCGAGATAGCCCCTCAGCGGTTCATTCATCGTGTCGTATCCCACCACACTGGGCAGGTCGCATAGGGCAGCCGCGACCTGCTGCATGGCGCCGAAATAATGCCGTTGGAGATATTCCTGCGCTGGTTCGCCTTCGATCCTGGTCTGAGGTGCAAAGTCATTCCCGCCAAAGAACAGGGTAAACATGGTCGCAGCCGCCAGTTTGGCTGCATTGGTATACCAGATCATCTTGGGGAATGGGTCGCCGTGGGTCGCGTGAACGATCGCCGCCCCGGTCTCGACAAAATGGGTCACATCGAAACCGGCAGCCTCCAGCGTCCATCCTGGCGCGCCGTCGCCCCCCGAAAACCGGCTCCACACGTCCTGGTGGGGATCGACAAACAGCGAGATACCGTATTCCCCCGCCTTCACCACGATATCGTGCAGGTAGCGCAGGTATTCCTCATCATAGATCCCTGGTCCGGCATGCTCGACCGCCTCCCAGGTGACCAGCAATCTCAAAAATGTAAACCCCCAGGCGCGCAGGCGCCGAAAATGCTCATCGGCCTCCTCGAGCGGGAAAGGCCGCCCGACAAAAGACACGGCGCGGTGGTCGAAGAAGCCCTCCCGCACATGGGTAGGCCCGAACGGACCGGCGGGCAGCTTGCTGCTCCCCGCCAGGTTGACCCCGCGCAGCATCAGTGTTCTCCCGGCCTCATCCTCAAATTGACCTTCAGATACTCGAATCATTCTTCACCCTTACGTAATAAGCATATAAATAATGACCTATTGTATCTTTGGTTTACCGTTTCCTGGTTAATTTCTAACCAACCTCTAACCCAATGCATTGCCGTCCCACTGACGAATGATGAGATCTTTCGCCTGACCAGCCTCAACTGGCTGCGAGATTAAAAACCCCTGCCCCGATTGGCAGCCCAGTTTCTTTAAGAAAGACAGTTGTTCCGCGGTTTCGATCCCCTCTGCGATGACCGGCACGTTGATTTCGCGGGCCAGGGTGATGATCGTCCTCACAATTTCCCCCCGATCGCCATTTTTGCGGATCTGTTTAATAAAAGTACGGTCAATTTTAAGGGTATCGATCGGCAGCCGGTGGAGATAGCTCAACGATGAATATCCTGTGCCAAAATCATCCATGTGCACCTGGATGCCCTGCTGGCGCCAGGTTTCGAGAATCCCTCGTACTGCATCAGAATCCTCCACGATTACCCCTTCGGTGATCTCAAGGATCAAATGCTTCGACTCCAAGCCGGTTTCAGCCAAAACCTCCGCGACCATACGAGGCAGTTCCGGCTGCGAGAACAGCTTCGGCGAAAGATTGATGCTGATCATCAGACTGTTTCCTCTGGGGAGCTCTGTATGCCAGGCATTCATTTGGGTACAGGCTTCGCGCATCACCCATCGTGTGATCGGTAGAATAATTCCGGATGCCTCCGCCACGGGGATGAAATTCGCCGGAGGAATCAGACCTTTTTCCGGGTGCTGCCAGCGTATCAGGGCTTCGAAACCGGTAAGCTGGTTGGTATTCAGATCCAGGATGGGTTGGTAGTGCAGGATAAACTCGTTTCGCTCCAATGCGGATCGCAGGTTGCTTTCCAGAAGAAGCCGATCCAGCGCCTGCACACGTAACTCTGGAGAAAAAACCACGTAACAGGCCTTTCCCCTGGCTTTGGCCTCGTACATCGCCAGATCCGCATCCCGCAGGAGATCGGTTGGCTGCTGATATTTCCCATCCCCTGGAACTAATCCAACGCTGGCTGTCAGAAAAACCTGTTGGCCGTTGATCTCATAAGGCTCGGCGATTTTTTCAATCAACCGCTCCGTGACCTGTTTCGCCGATTCCAGGCTGGAAATATCCTCCATCAGAATCACAAATTCATCGCCCCCCATGCGGGCGACCATATCGACTTCACGTACGATTGCCCGCATTCGCCGGGAAATCTGAACCAGAACCTGGTCGCCGGAAAGATGTCCCAGGCTATCGTTGACCACCTTAAATCCGTCAAAATCCAGAAAAAGTAAAACAAAATTCGCCTCCTCCTGGCGGCGCAACCGGCGGATGGCCTGATCAATTCTCTCCATCAAAAGGATTCGGTTCGGTAGACCGGTCAGGGCATCGTGTAACGCGTTAAAAGCCAGCCTCTCCTCTCGCTCACGGAGGACCGATTCGACCCGTTCTCTCTCAACCATCTCCTCGCGCAACTCCTCGTTGGCCTGGTTGAGCTCGGTCGTTCGCTCGATGACCCGCTTTTCTAAATCCTGGTTCAGTATGGCCAGGTCCAAAGTCAGCCTCTGGTTCTCCAGCAACGCCAGAAATTGCCGTACCAGCACCAGACTGATAATGAACGCCATCCACCAAAATACCAGATCATGATCCCTGGCCAGTTGTGAGGCCGGCAATGTGGCCAGAACTGCGTATGCGCCACCCAGCCAGGGATAAGGCAGGATAAGCCGGATGGCGTTTGACGCGCGCGAGGACTCGAATGGTTGAGCCAGATGCCTTTGTCCAGAGGCGTGGGATGCCTGCAGAGCACCTGCGATCATCATCACCAACGCGCAGGTGCTGAAAAAAATATTCAGCCAGTTCGAGTCGGAATCGACCGCCGCACTTTGTGGACCAGCCGCCAGTAAATCGCCGCTAATCGTAAAAACAATTGCGCCTAGCATGATCCAGACCGGCTGCGGCGGCTGGAGTGGATCCGGTCTCATAATAATCATCACCACCGCACAGATCAGCAATAAGTCCCCCAGGGGGTAGGCCAGTGCCACGAAAATCGCAGTCGGGTTTGATCCGCCGGCGGATAGGATTGGATCGATCACCAGTTTCCAGATGATGAAAACGGATGAGGTCATGATAATCCCCACATCTAACCCTAAATGGACAATTTCCCCAAAGGTGATCCGCCGGATAAAAAAAATTAACGCTGCGACCAGGAAGAATGGGTTTGCGATCAGGTAAAAGAAGTCGGAAATTGACGACCAGTCGGTCTGTCCCAGAATGGATGCCTGAATGAAGTGAATGATCGCGCCAGTTGCGGTCGATAACGCCCCTGCCGCCACGATGCCCCATACCCAGCTCAAACGAACCGATATACGCCTGGAACAATAAGCGCCGTAGCCAAGGATCACAATTGAGAGAAAGGCAGTCAGCGAAAAGAAAAGGTTATTAATAAATGCCTTTTGCCGGTCAGAGGAAACCAGGAACAGCAAAACTATCTGGATCCCCAGCAGGGTAATCCCCAGGATCAGCGCAATGCGAACGATATTTTGAGGTAGCCAGTATTTTGAGAAATTACCCCTTTGTCCGGGTTGGCGTTTCTGGACCGAGTTCTGTGATGTCATGCATCCCCTCTTGACCACTTGCAATAATGGATCACCTGTTCATTCGGTAAAACCATTGGGACAATATAATTGTATCGAGTTTTTCTAAGAGACGCGATAAAGCTCGTATGAAGCCAGGATAAAAACTGGATAAAGATCCTTCAAAAAACCAAAAACAAATCCGTTGATCTTCCGTTGCAACCAGCTTGCCAGATCCGTTGGAGTCGGTTGGATCTTGGCAAAAGCACGGAAGAACAGGGGTTAATTTATCGTATCGATCAAAGTTGATATAAAATATCTAATGTGGGGCTATCCTATCCGCTGCGCATCACCGCCCTGCGAGTAAAGATTGGCGCGAAATTTTGAGTGGGGAAATTTTGGAAAGGATTGGTCATATGGATTTTCGATTCACCGATGAGCAGGAGCTCCTGGTGCAAAGCCTGACTGAGCTCCTTGAGCGGGAAGCCCCTGAGAACGCTATCGCTGAGTTGGATGAAAAACACGAGTTTCCCGCCAGACCCTGGAAAGCCCTGGCGGACAACGGCATCCTCGCTTTAGGAATCCCTGAACAGTATGGCGGTACTCCGGCGGATATCCTCACCCAAACCCTGGTCTGTGAGATCCTGGGAAAATATGCCTTCCCGCTGGGGATCATTTATTCCCTGGGCATGATCACCATTCGGGATATCCTCCAATTCGGTTCGGCGGAAATGAGAGCCGAGGTTCTGGGAGGATTTGTCCGCGGCGACCCCCCCATCGCACTTGGAATCACTGAGCCCCAGGCGGGCTCCGATTCGGCAGCCCTGAAGACTTCCGCAACGTATGAAGGCGATAACGTCATTTTCAACGGGCAGAAAATGTATTGCACACTTTCCGGCATAGCCAGATACATCATGCTCATGACTCGTGACCAGAATGGGGAAAACCCATACGAATCCATCTCGATGTGGCTCCTCCCTACCAATACCCCTGGCCTGAGCTTCCATCTCCTAGATAAGGTTGGCTGGTGGACCGTCCCAACGTACGAGGTATTCATCGATCATGCCTGCGTTCCCCGAAAGAACCTGATCGGCGCAGAAAACTGTGGATGGCAGCAGCTCATGGCTAATTTTGAGATCGAGCGCCTCGCCCTGGCAGCCGCTTCCCTGGGAGCAGCCGAGGCAGCCTACGAAGACGCTTCCTTCTATGCGAACCAGCGCGTCCAGTTTGGCCAGCCGATCGGAAGCTACCAGGCCATTCAGCACAAGATCACCGATATGGCTCTCAAGATCGAGAACATGAAAAACCTCACCTACAAGGTCGCCTGGATGATGGACAACCAGATGTCCGTCCGGGTCGAGAACGCACTTTGCAAGCTGTATGTCGCTCAGGCCGCTTTCGAGGTCTGCGACGATGCCATGCAAATTTTCGGCGGTCTGGGGTATATGATGGACCAGCGCATCCAGCGCCTCTGGCGCGACGTGCGCCTGATGCGCATCGGCGGTGGGACCGATGAGATTATGTATAACATCGCTGGCCCACAGCTCCTCAAAAAGGCCCGCAAATGAACATCATCGTCTGTTATAAACCCACCCCGGACGCCAGCGATATCGTGGTCCGCGCCGATGGCTCCATTTCGGTCGAAAGAGCCGAATGGATTTTGAGCCCCTTCGACCTGCAGGCCGTTGAGGCTGGCATGCGCCTGGCCGAGGCGGCTGGCGGAAAAGTCATGGCCCTCAGTGTTGGCCCGCGGCAGATCTCTAATTCCAAGCTCAAGAAAGATATGCTGTCGCGCGGCCCGGACGAGCTCTACTTGGTTGTCGACGATGCCCTGGCTGGCGCGGATACGGCCGTCACTGCCCGGGTGCTTACCCAGGCGGTCCGCAAGATGGGCTCCTTCGACCTGATCCTGTTTGGCGAGGGATCCGCCGATCTCTATTTTCAACAGGTCGGTCTCCAGGTTGGCGAGTTGCTTTGCATCCCTACCCTCAACGCCATCAGCAAAATCGACCTGGAAGATGGCAGGCTGGTCGTCGAGCGCAGCCTGGAAGATGAGATCGAAGTCCTCGAGACCTCCATGCCTGCGGCGCTCTCTGTCACCACAGATATCGCCCTGCCCCGTCTGCCCAGTTTGAAAGAGATCCTTAAGGCCAGCAAAAAACCGGTCACAGAGTGGACCCTGACCGATATCGATGTACAGGGTGGAACGGTCAAAGCGCATAGTGAAATCGTCGCTGTTCAAGCCCCGCCTCACGTAGAGCGGAAAAAAGTCGTGTTGGAGGGCAAGCCCGCGGAAGCAGTGCAGTCCCTGGTAGATGCGCTCCAAAAAGAAGGGATCCTCTAGGAGGCAGACGTGGCAGAATTCAGCGAGATCTGGGTATTTTCAGAAAAACCCTCCTTCACCGCCGAGCTGATTGGAGGCGGGCGAAGCCTTCTCCCCGCGGTGGGCGGCAGGCTCACCGCGGTGATCTACGGCTCGCGTGAGAAAGCCGAAGAAGCCATCCAGTATGGCGCCGACCGCGTTCTCTGGCTGGAGAACCCGTTGGGTTCGGAGGTTCCGGTTGAGAATATCGTCCCGACCCTGGCCCGCCAGATCGAGGACCAAAAACCGCGACTGGTTCTGATCGGAACCACGCGCCGCGGGCGCGCGGTCGCTGGCCGCCTGGCGGCCCGCCTGGGCACGACCGTCATTACCGACGTCAATCAGCTCACCTACCAGGACGGCGAGCTTCTCGCCCGCCACATGATCTTCGGCGGGGGGGCAGTGCGCCTGGAAAAGCCGCGCGGAGAGACCATCCTGGCTACAGCCGGGCTGGGAGTCTTTGTTTCCCCTGGCCTTGGCCATCCTGCCGGCGGCGATATCCAAAAAATTGAGCTGGTCGAGCCAGAATGGCAGGTGACCCTCCGCGATCGTAAGGTCCGTATGGCGGCGCCGGTCAACCTCGTCGCCGCCAGAAAGATCGTTTGCGTTGGGCGAGGAGTGGGCAAGAAAGAGGATCTGAGCCTGGTTGAGGATCTTGCCCGCGCTTTGAACGCCGAGATCGCTTGCACCCGGCCCATCGCCGAAGGCCTGAATTGGCTGCCACGCGAGCGGTACATCGGTGTCTCCGGCGCTCAGGTCAGGCCAGATCTGTACGTGGGGGTCGGTGTCTCCGGCCAGGTCCAGCATACGGTCGGGATGAGCATGTCACGCATGGTGGTGGCAATCAACAAGGACGCCAACGCGCCGATCTTCTCCCAGACCGATTACAGCCTGGTTGGCGACCTGTATACCCTGGTACCCCTTTTATCAGAGGCGCTGAAAAATCGCAAACCATGACCGACCACACTTCCGTAGATAAGTTCGACGTGATCGTCGTTGGCGCGGGGGTGGCCGGGAGCACCGCCGCTTATCTGCTTGCCCGGCAAGGGCTGCAGGTGGTGCTGATAGAGCGCGGGCCATACCCCGGGAGCAAAAACCTCAGCGGGGGCGTCCTTTACACCCACAGCTTGCATCAAATCCTCCCCAATTTCTGGGAAGAAGCCCCGGTCGAGCGCTGCATCACCAACCAGGTAGTCATCTTTATGACCGGCAGCGCCCATTTCAACATTGATTACAAAGATGAGGCCTTCAGCAAGGCACCATATAACGCCTTCACCGTCCTGCGCGGAAAATTTGACCGCTGGCTGGCCGAACAGGCCGAAGCCGCCGGAGCGATCCTCGTCCCCAGGATCCGAGTCGACCGGGTGCTCCGCGGCCACCAGGGAGAGGTAATCGGTATCGCCGCCGGTGAAGAAGAGATGCTCGCCGACGTTGTCATAGCCGCTGATGGAGCCAATTCGTTTCTCGCCCAGGAGGCCGGATTGCGTGGGCGCATACCCACCCACCAGGTCGGTGTAGGGGTCAAAGAACTGATCGCCCTGCCCCGCGAAACGATCGAAGAGCGTTTCCGTCTCGATGGACGCGAAGGCGCTGCCTATGCCATCGTCGGCTATGCTACCCAGGGCGTCGCCGGCGGTGGATTCTTGTACACCAACCTGGACACGATCTCCGCCGGCCTGGTGATGCGCCTGGACGATCTGGTTCAGAATAAGCTCAAGCCCGGCGATGTGATCGAGGATTTCCTATCTCAACCGATGATCGCGGGCCTGGTCAAAGGCGGCAAGCTGGTCGAATATGGCGCCCACCTCGTCCCCGAAGGTGGCCTTGCGATGATGCCCCGGTTGGTCGCGGATGGCATCCTGGTCGTCGGCGATGCTGCCGGCCTGGGAGTCAATAACGGTTTTGTCATCCGCGGCATGGACTTGGCTATCGGCTCTGCCGCCGCCGCAGCGGAGGCGATCCTCGAGGCGCGCGCCAGGAATGATTTCAGCACCGGCGGATTGGGCGACTATGCTCAGAAGCTGGAAAAATCCTTCGTCCTGGCGGACATGCGCACCTACGCGCGTACCCCCGAGTTTTTTAGCAACGACCGCCTCTATCACGCTTACCCCGCGATGCTCACCGATCTGATGCGCCAGATTTACACCCACCATGCCGTCCCCAGGGAACACCTGGTCTCCATGTTTTCTCGCAGCGCCCGCGAGAACGGTGTGTCGCTGTTTGACCTGGTCAGAGATTTGTTTTCAGGAGTTCGTTCTTTATGAATAAAATGTCCGTTTCCGAACGGTTAGGGGTGAATAAATACGAATTAGATGAGGGCCATCCTCATATCGAAGTACACGAGGATATTTGCCGGGTCAAATGCAAGGATCTGGCCTGCCTGTTCGTTTGCCCGGCCAATGTATACAGCGAGCAGAATGGCCATATCGTTGCTGATTGGGCAGGCTGCCTCGAATGCGGCACCTGTAAGGTCGCCTGCCCTTCCGATGCCCTGGATTGGTTCTACCCGCGCGGCGGTTTCGGCGTTGTCTACCGCAGCGGTTAGCAGCGCTTCGAGAATGAGTTCTTCAAAAACCGTGAGGAAAAATAGTGGAAACGCTTCAATCCGCCATCTCAACCAGTGACCCTGAGTTTAAGAAGAATCAGGCTTATCACTGCGCCCTGGCCGGGGAGCTCCGCGAACGCCTCGCCAGAATCCGCCAGGGCGGCGGGGCCAAATACCGCCGGCGCCACGAGGAACAGGGTAAGCTTTTTGTCCGCGACCGTATCGACCACCTCCTCGACCCGGGCTCGCCTTTCCTCGAGCTTTCCCCGCTGGCTGCATGGGGTATCTATGAAGACCAGGCTCCCGGCGCAGGTTTGGTGACCGGCATTGGCCGCGTCGCGGACCGCGAGGTAATGATCGTTGCCAACGACGCCACCGTCAAGGGTGGATCCTATTTTCCGCTAACCATGCGCAAACACCTCCGCGCCCAGGAGATCGCCGAACAAAATTATCTGCCCTGCCTGTACCTGGTCGATTCGGGTGGGATCTTTCTTCCCATGCAGGATGAAGTCTTCCCCGATGCTGACGATTTTGGGCGTATTTTTTACAACCAGGCCCGTATGAGCGCTAAAGGCATCGCTCAGATTGCGGTGGTGATGGGATCCTGTACCGCCGGGGGAGCCTACGTACCGGCGATGAGCGATGAGACCATCATCGTCAAGGGTACCGGGACGATCTTTCTCGGCGGTCCGCCCCTCGTTAAGGCTGCCACTGGAGAAGATGTTTCCGCCGAAGACCTGGGCGGCGCGGACGTTCACACCCGCCTCTCCGGTGTGGCCGATCATTTTGCTGAGGACGACGAGCACGCTTTGGAGATCTGCCGCGGCATTATCGAAAGCCTGCCCAGGGCCGGCGGCCGCGAAACTCCGACCTGGCTGCAAACACTCGACCTTCTCCCCCCCGAGGAGCCCCTCTACCCTGCCGAGGAAATCTACGGCATCCTCCCCACCACCTTCCACGAGACCTACGACGTTCGCGAGTTGATCGCTCGCCTGGTCGATAGCAGTCAGTTCCGTGAATTTAAAAGCCGCTACGGAACAACTCTGGTTTGCGGGTTCAGCCGCATCTACGGCTACCCGGTCGGCATCCTCGGCAATAATGGGGTCCTCTTCAGTGAAAGCGCCCTGAAGGGGACCCATTTTATCGAGCTTTGCGAGCAGCGCAACATCCCTCTCCTCTTCCTTCAGAACATCACTGGTTTTATGGTCGGCCGGCAGTATGAAGCCGGCGGGATCGCCAGGGACGGCGCCAAGCTCGTTCATGCCGTCGCCAATACCAGCGTGCCC
>DATKLX010000198.1:0-45195 GCA_035542155.1 Anaerolineaceae bacterium | reverse complement strand
CCCAGATGTGCAGGGTGGCGGCGTCCATGCCCTGGGCCAGGATCTGGTCCACGTTCTGGGTCATGACTGCCGAGTCAGCCTTGCCATCGAAGACGAACACGTCCGCGCCATATTTTTCCTTGGCATACTTCTTGGCCTCGGTGGACTGGGCCTGATGGAAGACGTTGCTCAGGTCGGAGACGAAGAAGGCGATTTTCAACGGCTTGGTGGAAGCAGCGGGGGCTGCAGTTGGCTGCGCGGCCGCCGGCGCCTGGGTGGGCGCAGGGGCGGCGGTGGTCGCAGCGGGCCCGCAGGCAGAGAGCACAAAGCTTGCGAGCACAAGTAAGGCCATCAGAGCAAACAGCTTCTTTTTCATAATAGGGTTCTCCTCGTTCAAGAATGGGTTAATTGGAGATGGGGCACGACGGGGGGATCGCATTTGTTCTCTTTCAGTTCATTCCACCTTCCTTTACCCGGGGCCGCTGCTTTTTCCGGGCTATCTGACTATGACGAGTGAATATCATTGACGAAAACCCGACTTTCCAGGGTATTCCTGTGCGGCTAGAACCCACTGACGTCCTGGGCCAGGCCGTAGACCAGCACCTCGGGGACGACCCCACCGCGGGTGAGGGCGCAAATCTGGTAGACCATGTCGGCGAAGTGCTCGGGGCGCACGGCCAAAGCTTCATCCCACTCGAATTTCTTGACGCCCTCGGCCGCAGCCTGGAACCCGGTGTTAGAACCGCCCGGGACGAGCAGGGTGACGGCGATACCGTGGGGGCGCAGCTCGGTGTACAGGCACTTGGTGAAGGCGTTGACCGCGGCCTTGGCGGCGGAGTAGACCGACCAGCCCTGCCAGGAGCGCCGGTCGCAGGCGCTGGAGACGTTGATGATCTTGCCAAAGCCCTGCTTCTTGAACTGGGGAGTGAATGTCCGGCAGCTTATGATCGTGCTGGTGAGATTGAGATCGATGATGCGGCGGTTGATCTCGTCGTCCATCTCCTCGATTGGGGCCACCTTCAACGCGCCGCCGGCGTAGTTAATGAGGAAATCGACCTTGCCAAAGGCTTCGAGCGCCTCTTTGAGAGCCAGTTCAAAGGTCTCGGCCCTGGTCACGTCGCAAGGCAGAGCGATGACCTTTGAGCCATTTACCCGGCAGCACTCCGCGGTGGCTTCGAGGGCCTTGGGGTTATAGTCGATCAAAACGAGACTCACCTGGTCGAGGGCGGCGAACTGCTCGGCAGTCGCTTTCCCAAACCCAGAGCCGACCCCCGTGATTACCGCAACTTTTCCCTTGAGTGTCTCAGCCATCTGTAGAACCTCCTTCTTCTTATCTTTATCTGATCAAGAATGCTTGTTTCATTCCTGGCCCAGCGATCGGGTCAGGCAACTTCTTCAGTCTGGGGAACCGACCACAGCCTGGCGATGGCCTCGCGCATCTGGCGAGCCGCGGAGCGGGGATCGGTTGCCTCACGGATGCCACGCCCGCAGATCAGGACCGAGACGGGCAGATCGGCGAAGAAGGGGAGCAGCTCCATGGTCAGGCCGCCGGTCACGGTGAGCTTGAAGCCCATGTCGATCAGCTTGCGGATGGTATCTTTATCCGCCTGGGTCCAGACCCGGCCGGCATCCTGGGCGTCCCACTCGCGATGGTAGACGATGCGATCGACGCCGATTTTGCGCCACTCGACGGCTCGCTCGAAGATGTCGCGCACGCCAGTAAGCTCCATGAGCATCTCCTTGCCGCGCTGGCGGGCGACCGCGAGCGCCTGGGACACGGTGGCGAGGGTGGCCCCGCCGATCACGGTCATCATATCCGCGCCAGCGTCAAAGGCCATGGTCGCCTCGAGCCCACCCACGTCGGGGGTCTTCAGATCGGCCAGGATCAGCTTGTCGGGGCAGATTTCGCGCATAGCGCTCACGGCCTGGATCCCGGCGGCTTTGCACAGCGGCGTGCCGATCTCGATGATGTCTACTTCCGGAGCCACCGTGGCTGCCATGACCAACGCCTTGGGGAGGGAGATGTAGTCCAGCGCAAGCTGGAGCAGGGGTGTATCTTTCATGGTTTATCCTTTTTGCCGGTAGACGGCTTTAAACTGATCGATTACCCGCGGTCCGGGCACGATTTTGACAGGAAAGAATAAATGCCTGCCCTGGGAAGCCTACCAATGATCTGGTTGAAACTTCGGTAAGACTGGCGTTTTATACGGTTAAAGATTAATTTACCGATAAAAGGGTGGGGGGATTGCTTATTATTTCAACGGAAAAAGAGATGATATTTATTTCTTTCGATGAAAATTATATCAGTTAAAAATCGTTTGTCAAGTATTTTGCAATGAATTTGTAATCATGAAATTAATTGGTATACGTTTTGCTGCTAGCATTCAATCTATGTTTCAGGGTGGGTGAGATCGAACCTCACCCACCCTGATGTCATTACTGTCGGTTCTACCGGCCTTTGCCGTCATCGAAGAGGTGCAGATCGCCCATGCCGGGGTTGGTCTGGCCGTCACTGATTGGGGTAGACACAGGCCTGGGAGTGGGCACAGGCCGGGCGCGGAAGCGGAGCGGATCCCCGGTTCCGAAGTAAGTATGGCCGCTCGCCTGGTCGGCTGTATCCTGCCGCGCCGCTTCTTCCTGTTGAACTTCGAAGCGCTTCCATTCTCCCATGTAGTTATCTGGCAAGATGCTGTTCTCAAAGCCAGTCACCGGGATGGACAGGTTTTCGGCGAGGTGGACATCTCCCATCCCTGCGGCCTTCGAATAATATTGGCCCATGGCGACCCAGCGGGCGAGATCGGCCGCCCGGGCGCGTTGGATGGACTGCTGGCCTTCGACGAGATGCACATCACCTTTTTCCACAGTGCGGGAAGTGTTTTGATTTGCCTGGGGTACCAGGGCGCAGCCCTGGAAAACGGCGATAGCCGCGAGCAGGGACAGGCCGATCAATACCTGGGTAATCGTACTGGTCTTTTTCATTATATCTCCTTTTCAACCGAAACAAATAAATTGTGAATTTGGTTTGCGCGTTCCACGAACGCGCGCTGCGATCAAAAACTGGGCTTCCGGCCGGAACCGGCGGCCAAATGGATCAACATCAGCTATAATCGATTCGCTCGCATGCCACCTCCTGTTCACCGTTCTGGTCCTTTATCACCGCGACTTCATTGCAATCTCTGTATCTCATTATTCATGCCGCTATCAGGAAACTATCAGGAGGGAAATTGGGTTGAGGAACGTGGGGATGGAAGGAATCACTGGTCCTTGGGCAATCCAGATCTATTTGCTCGGCTCGCTGGGGGTGAAACGCGGCGGCGAAGCCGTACGGGGCTTCGAGTCGGATAAGGCCCGCGCCCTGCTGGCCTACCTGGCCCTGGAGCGCGATTTTCCCCACCCGCGCGAAATGCTGGCGGAGCTGTTCTGGCCGGATCTATCCCCCGCGGCGGCGCGCCACAATCTCAGCCAGGTGATCTTTTCCTTAAGAGACACGCTCGAAAGCCAGGGCGCGCGGGAACCACTGTTCCTGGCGGACCGCAGCAGCGTCGAGCTGAACCCGGCCGCAGGCGCCTGGGTGGACGCGCTGGCCTTCGAGAAGCTCATCCACACGATCGAAGCGCATGCGCACGAACAGGCCGAGATGTGCGCAAACTGCATGGACCTGCGCCGCCAGGCGGTCGCACTTTACCGCGAGGATTTTTTGCGTGGGCTGACGGTCGAGGGGAGCGAGGCGTTCGACGACTGGCTGATCCAGAAGCGCGAGCGGCTGCACCAGATGGCCATCGATGCGCTGGACCAGTTAGCCCGCTACCACGAGCGGCGCGGGGAATTCGGGCCCTCTATGGAACACGCTCGCCGGCAAATCGAGCTCGAGCCCTGGCGGGAAGAAGCCCACCGCCAATTCATGCGGGGTCTGGCGCACAGCGGCCAGCGCGGCGCAGCGCTGGCGCAGTTTGAGATTTGCCGTCAGGCGCTGGAGGATGAGCTGGGGGTGACGCCAGAAGTAGAGACCCGCGCCCTCTACGATCACATCCGCAGTGCCGAGCGCGGCCGCCGGCACAATCTCCCCACCCAATCCACTCCGTTTATTGGCCGCGAAACTGAGATAGCTGAGATCTTACTCTCGCTGGCCCACCCCGACTGCCGGCTGCTCACCCTCCTGGGCCCGGGTGGGGTGGGGAAGACTCGAACGGCGCTCCAGGTGGCGAGCCTGGCCGCCGACCGGTTTCTGGATGGGGTCTGGTTCGTCCCCCTGGTAGGGGCGGCCTCGCGCGAGCTGCTGCTGCCGGCGATCGCCAGTGCGCTGGATTTCTATTTTTCCGAAAAACTAAACCAGGAAGCCCAATTATTGGATTACCTGAGCCGCAAGGAGCTGCTGCTGGTCCTGGATAACTTCGAGCATTTGCAGGGGGGTGCGGGTTTGGTTGCGGAGATCCTTCGCCGCGCGCCGGGGGTGAAGATTCTGGTCACTTCGCGGGTGCGGCTGAACCTGGCTCAGGCCTGGACCGTGAATCTCGCGGGCCTCACGGTGCCCGCTGGAGAAGGAGAGGAGGATTTCCAGGCCAGCAGCGCTGTACAGCTCTTCCAGCTCGGCGCGCGGCGGGCCCAGCCGGATTTTCAGGTGGGGGAAAACGAGCGGGTAGCGGTCCAGCGGATCTGCGTGGTGGTCGAAGGGCTGCCGCTGGCGATCGAGCTGGCTGCCTCCTGGACGCGGGTGCTGACCTGCGCCGAAATCCTGGCCGAGATCGAGCGCGGTATCGGATTTTTGGAAAGTGACGCCGTGGACCTGCCCGCGCGCCACCGCAGCATGCGGGCGGTTATCGAAACCTCCTGGCAATTGCTGGGCGCCGGGGAGCAGCAGGTTTTTTGCCGCCTGGGGATCTTCCCGGCGGGCTTTACCCGCCATGCCGCGGAGCAGATCGCTGGGGCCAGGCTGGCGCAGTTGGCCAGGTTGGTAGATACCTCGCTGGTGCGCAAATTCGCCGGAGGGCGCTACGAGCTGCACGAGCTGCTGCGCCAGTACGCGCTGGAGACGCTGGCCCAGGAGGAGGGCGACCTGATCGAAACTCAGGGGCGATTTGGGGCATATTATGCCGGGCTGGTGGAGGAACGCACGGCCGACCTGGCGGCCGGAGGGCGGAGAGGAGCCATATCGGAGATCGAGCAGGAGCTGGAAAATATCGAGACGGCCTGGACCTGGGCGGTAAAGGAAGATCGGCAAACTTTGCTGCGCCTGATGGATGGTTTTTTCTGGTTTTTCGAGTGGCGTAGCCGCTATAAAGAGGGCCGGGAACTATTTCGCGAGGCGCTACAGCCGAAAGAACCCGGCGAGACCTGGCTGCCTGGGCTGATGGTGCGCTGCGCCCGCTTCCATTCCCACCTGGCGGAATATGCTCAGGCGGAGGAGCTCTTTCGGGCCAGCGCGGAGGCGCTCCGCAGGGGGAATGACCGCGCCGGGCTGGCGCTGCTGCTCGAATTTTGGGGCGACCTGGAACGGGAGACCGGTGATTACAGCCAGGCGAGGTCCCGGCTGGAGGAAAGCGTGGCCCTCTTTCGTGAGCTGGAACGGACCGCCGATTTGGCCCTGGCGCTCAACCACCTGGGAATTATCGTCCACCGCCTGGGAGAGTACGAGCCGGCCCAGGTGCTGCTCAGCGAGAGCCTGACTCTCTTCAGAAAGATCGAGAACTCGTACGGAATCGCCATCGCAGTGCACAACCTGGGTCACGTTGCCTTCGACCTGGGCGATTACGCCGCGGCAGAGAAGCGGTTCCAGGAAAGCCTGGCGGCGCGGATCGAGCTGGGGGACGAGTGGGGGGCGGCCATGGTGCACAACAACCTGGGCAACGTGCAGTACGCGCTGGAGGATTATGCTCGCGCCGAAAAATTTTTCCAGGAGAGCCTGGATCGCTCTAATCAGCTCGGCGACCGGCGCGGCATCGCGGTGGTGATGAACAACCTGGGACTGATTTCCGTCGAGCAGGGAAACTATTCGCGGGCCGAGGAGCTCTACCAGGCCAGCCTGGAGGCGTGCCTGGAGATCGGCAACCAGCAGGGAGTCAGCATCGCCCTGAACAACCTGGGAGAAGTGGCCGGGCTGCGGCGCGATCACGAGCGCGCCTACCGCTACCACCAGGAAAGCCTGGGTATTTCCCGCGCGATCAGCTACGCCCGGGGAATCATGTACGCGCTGGAGTTCCTTGGCCAGGATGCGGTGAGGTTAGCCCGCCTGGAGGAAGCCAGTGGGTATTTTCGGGAAGCGCTGCAGCGGGCGTGGGATGCGCAGGCGATGCCGCGGATACTGCAGGCCATTTTCGGCTTGGGGCTGGTTTTCAAACAGTCCGGACATGTGGGGCGCGCGGCAGAGCTGTTCCAGATCGTTGCCGCTCACCCCGCCAGCGAAAAGGCGGCGCGCGAAGAGGCCCGGGCGCTGCTGGTAGACGAACTCAAGCTGCCTGAGAGTAAGATAACCCCGAGTAAGGAAATGCTGGAAGAGGCCGTGAAGAACCTACTGGCGGAACCAACCGCCAGATGAAGGCTTGCTAACCGCGGTTCGGCTGGCCTTTCAGCGTGGTGGGCGTCGCGCCGCGGTTGGGCTGACCCTTGAGGGTTGCGCCAGATTGATCCAGGCGAACAAGAAGGATCTCCGGTCCATCCAAGCGGGTGAGGATGATCCGCACGCCGGAATCTACTTCCTTGAGCAGGTTTTCCAGGGACCGGGTTGCCTCTTCGACCGGGATACGTCGTTCGGTTGTAGCCATCGTACATTCTCCTTCCGGCTCTTCTGCGCGGGGCAGAACGAGCCCATTGAACCGGTGGAAAGCTTTTCTCGCTCCATGGGCTGCGCGCCGCTCGAAGGGTGAGGAATGTGGAGCCTTTTTATTATAGTCAAATCGAGAAAAATAACCAACAATGTAAGTTTAGTGAGGGAACTTAACCGCGGAGAAGGATGGCTTTGCTTCCACCAGCAGCTCCCTCCGGGCGGTGGGAGTAAACCCGCAATTTTGAAAAAACTGCGCCGCGTGCGGTGGACGAATTAGCAATGACGCGAATATAATCTCCTGGCGAACG
This sequence comes from Anaerolineaceae bacterium, assembly GCA_035542155.1. GTDB lineage: Bacteria > Chloroflexota > Anaerolineae > Anaerolineales > Anaerolineaceae > DATKLX01. Next base: position 38,148 of record DATKLX010000198.1, on the reverse strand, counting down.
AAAGGACCCCGAAGTCTACTTTCGGGGTCCGATTTGATCCTGGTGCGCCTGGCGGGAGTCGGACCCGCTAGAGCGATGAAAAGCTCGCCGCCCGGCCGTCGGGCTTCAAGCGCAGGTGTGATTGCCTTCACAATCATACCTCTATTCCATTGGATCTGGATTAACAGGTACCTATCAGTTTTGGCTTTTCGGGATTGAAATCCAATCAAATATGAGTATAATGATGATTGAACTTGATCGAATTTGACCAAAAGGGAATGAACATCAGCCCGCTTTCGAATATAGAACGGCAGAAACGCCTCCTCCAACTCTTCGAGAAACGGGAGCGGATGACGGTCGCCGAGGTGTGCCAGTTGACCAACGTCAGTGAGGCCACCGCCCGCCGGGACCTGAATGCCCTGGCCCAGGAGGGCAAGATCCAGCGCTTTTTTGGCGGCGCAATGATCGTCAGAAAAGCGGCCCCGGAAGAGCCTATTCTGAGGCGCACCCACGATCAAGAAGAGGAGAAAGAGCGGATCGGCAAAGCGGCCGCAGCGCAGGTGAACCATGGAGACACGGTCTTCCTCGGTTCGGGGACAACGGTCCTGCAGGTGGCCAAAAACCTGGTCGGCCGCCCGCTGACGGTGATCACCAACTCGCTGCCAATCATCAATCTGATGGTGGACTGGCCGGATATCAATCTGATCACCATCGGGGGACAGTTCCGGGCCAGCGAGCGTTCCTTTATCGGCCACATTGCCGAGCAGTCGCTGCGGGATTTGCGCGCAGACAAAGTGATCATTGGCATTCACGCCATCAGCCTCGAACATGGGCTGACCAATGATTACCTGTCCGAAACGATGACCGACCGCACCATCCTGCAGATCGGACAGCAGGTGATCGTCGTCGCGGACCACACCAAGTTTGGCCGGGTATCCACCGTCCACGTGGCACCGGTGGAAAAAGTGCACACGATCATTACCGATTCCCTGGTGGAAAAAGAGTATCTGGACTTGCTCAAAGAAAAACAGATCGAGATCATCGTGGCCTGAGGAAAACTGAAGTCGTCCGGGCTTCCCGAGATAGGCCGTTGGGCCAGGATTTTTGCCCGGTCGACGGGGAGAGGAACCAGAATGGAAGTGAAGCTGACCCCACATATGAGCGTTGTTCTATCCGAAGGCGGTCTCCCCATTGGATCCGTCGGCTTTCGGGTGTGGGCCAGGGGCGTGGATCTCCTGGGGGAAAATTTGCCCGGGCAACGCCGGGTTCTGGGGAACAGCCTGACCTGGTCTATCCCAATGGGCGAATGGGGGTCTTGGTTCTGCGAAGTCCTGTCCAATCAACCCGCGGCGGACCGGGTGATCCTGGCATGTTCGTTGACCAACACCGGCTCAACGGACCTGGTTCTGGATGGGTTGGAGCTTCCCCGGCTTGAATTCGATCCCCATACGTTCGATTCGCGGAGCGGCCTGTGGAGCCTGCAGGGGGCGGCAGTACGCTGGGGCCAGGATTTTGCCTTTGAGCTTCCCCTTCCCTTTCAGCGCGAAAACTACCTCGGCCACCTCCAGGATGCGGAAGGCGGTGGCATCCCGGTCAATACCATCTGGAAAAAGGGATTGGGCGCGGCGCTGATGCACATCGAGCCTGTTCCCCAGGAATGGTACATGCCGCTGGCGGCGGATGAGCGCGGGGTGCGGACCGGGCTGGAATACCGGGCTGCGCTGCGTATCCACCCGGGCGAGAAGATTAAAACGCCCACGGCAGTTATCTCCGTCCACCACGGCGATTTTTTCGAGCCCCTGGATTTGTATCGCTGCTTGATGGAGGCCCAACAGGTGCACCCGGCCATTTCTGGACCGGCCTGCTTCGAGCCAGCCTGGTGCTCGTGGGGCTACGGGTTTGACATCTCGGGCGCACAGATGCTGGGGGTTACGCCCATGCTGGATAGGCTGGGGATCCGGTGGATGACCCTGGATGACCGCTGGTTTGACGCCTACGGCGATTGGAACCCGCGCAAAGACACCTTTCCCGGCGGCGGGGACGAGCTGAAGCAGATGAACGACAGGTTGCACGAGGCGGGGTATAAAAACCAGGTCTGGTGGTACCCGCTGTGCGCGGAAGACGGGCATGGGGAATGGGATAGCCACCGCTATATTGTCAGCGAACTGATCCAGGAGCACCCGGATTGGGTGGCGCTTCACGCGGATGGGACGGTAGCGCGCAATAACCGCCACCTGGCCATGCTCTGCCCGGCGCTGCCCGAGGTGCAGAAGTACACCCGCGAGCTTACCCTGCGCATGATCCGCGATTGGGATTTTGATGGCCACAAACTGGATAACATTTACACTATGCCGGCCTGCCACAACCCGGCCCACCACCACAAGAGGCCAGAGGAGTCGGTGGAGGCCTTTGGCAGGGTATTCCAGCAGATCTTCGCCGTGACCCTGGAGCTGAAACCGGATGCAGTGATCCAGATCTGTCCCTGCGGGACGCCGCTGCTGCACAGCCTGATGCCGGCAACCAACCAGACTGTGACTGCCGACCCGACTTCCAGCCAGCAGATCCGCCAGCGGATCAAGTTTTACAAGGGGCTGATGGGCCCACATGCAGCGGTGTTTGCCGACCACGTGGAGCTGTCGGACGAGGGGAGAGACTTCGCCAGTGAGATCGGGACGGGCGGGGTGCCAGGAACCAAATTCGTTTATCCCGATGACCCGGAATTGAAAGCGGAAGCGCTGAAAACCGGCGGGGAGTATTGGGACCTTCCCCCTGAAAAATATACGCTCTGGAAGAAGTGGATCGACCGGTACGACCGGTACCGTCTTGCCGAAGGAGAATATCTGAACCTGTACGACCTGGCGTTCGACTCTCCCGAGGCGCACGTGATCCGCAAAGGAAGCGACCTGTTCTATGCCTTTTACGCGGAGGAGCACCACGGCGAGGTAGAGCTACGCGGGCTGGAGAACCGGGCGTACCGCCTGACAGATTACGAAGAGGATCGTGAAATTGGAGTTCTTCCGGCCGGCCAATCCAGGCTGGCCGTGAATTTCAAAGGACATCTACTGCTGCGCGCATCGCCGGAGGACTGACCCGCCGATCGATGTAACCGATCCGTATTCAAACAGGAGGAGAAAATGAAAAAGCTCGTTTCGGTCCTTATGCTCGGAATGATGGTATTCCTGGCAGCCTGCAGCCCGGCCCCTGCGGCCACATCCACCGCCCCGGCCGCGGTAGCAACCCAGCCTTCAGCCGGCGCGGCCGCCTCTGTGGAGATCTCTTTCAGCGCCTGGGGCGCTCCCGAAGAGCTGGCGGTCTGGAAGCAGATCATAGCCGATTTCGAAGCGGCCAACCCCCAAATCAAGGTGAACATTGAGGTCGCCGACTGGGACTCCTACTGGGGAAAGCTGAAAACCCTCCTGGCCGCCAACACACCCCCGGATCTCTTTGCCATGGACGCGCCGCTCTTCCTGGACTACCAGTCGCGCGGGGTGCTGCTGAACCTGCAGCCATACCTGGATAAGAACCCGGATATGCTCAAGGGCATTTATCCGCAAACCCTTCAGGCTTACAAAATCGCCGACGGGTACTACGGGCTGCCTCGCGACTTCCAGACCATCGTCCTGTTCTATAACAAAGATATGTTCGACGCGGCCAAGGTGGCCTATCCTACGGCGGATTGGACCTGGGAGGATCTGCGCGCTGCGGCCAAGAAGCTGACCACGACGGTCAACGATAAACAGCAGTTCGGTTTCTTTTTCGATGAATGGGATATGGAACCGGGTTGGAGCGAAGCCTTGTGGGCGTACGGCGGGGATATCGTCAGCGCGGACCACACCAAAACCCTGGTAGGCACTCCCGAGTCGCGCAAGGCCTGGCAACTGCTCCACGACATGGTGTTTGTCGATAAATCGACCCCCGATGCCAATACGGTCAGCCAGTACGGTTCAGACCTCTTCCAGGCCGGCATCGCCGCCATGACCCCCATCGGGCACTGGGCGGTTCCCGGATACAACACCAGCGGCTTCAAATACGATGTGGCTCCCATGCCGAAAGGGCCGGCGGGCCAGGCAACCAGCGTTAACAGCGCCGGCTTTGTGGTGGCCAAGGCCTCCAAACATCCCGACGAGGCCTTCAAATTCATCCAGTATGTGCTCAGCGAAAAAGGCCAATCCCGCCTGGCTGATCTCGGATTTGCCTGCCCGGTACTGAAGGCGGTGGCGGAAAGCCCGACCTTCCTGCAGCAAAAAGGATCGAACCTCAACCAGAAGGTTTTCCTGGACGCCCTGGCCTACGCTCACATGAAGCCGGTCTTCAAAGGCTACGACGAGTGGGCCTCCACAGTTGGGGATGGGATGGGCGCCGTCTGGCGGGGCGAGGCGGAGCTGAACCCCACCCTGGAGCAGATCGTCAAAGACGCGGATGCCGTCCTGGCAAAGAACCAATAGACTATGGAGTATGGTCTTAAGCCGTTAGGGAGAGAAAAATTCTGGCTGTGGCTGATGCTGGTCCCGACCCTGATCGGTCTGATTTTCGGGGTATTCGGTTCCGTCCTGGCGATTTTGGGGCTCAGCTTTACCCAATGGGACCTTTTGACCCCGCCGAAGTGGGTCGGGATCCAGAATTATGCCGCGCTGCTGAATGACTCCAGGCTGGTGAAGGCCCTGTTGAATACCTTCGCGTTCAGCGCCCTGTATGTTCCGGGGGTGGTCATTTTCTCACTGGCTGTAGCGGTGCTGCTCAACCGCAAGATCCGCGGCGTCTCGATCTTTCGCACGATCTACTTTCTCCCTACGGTCACCTCGGCTGTCGCCACAGCCCTGGTTTGGAACATGATCTATGGCAAAGACACCGGCATTTTGAATTATATTCTCCAGACGCTGGGGTTGACGCCGGTCTGCTGGCTGTGCACCAATAAGGTCTTGTTTGCCCTGGTGATCGTCAATATCTGGGGGGCCATCGGCGAAGGGATGATCATTTTCCTGGCCGGATTGACGGCCGTCTCGAAGGAATATTACGAAGCGGCGACCCTGGACGGCGCTAATTCCTCGCAGCAATTCTTCCGGATTACCCTGCCCCTGGTGACTCCGAGCATCTTTTTTCAGCTATTGATCACCACGATCAACGCCTTCCAGGCATACGACTATGTATACATCCTCACCCGCCGGAACCAGGGAGACAGCTTATTCCCGGTGATCGTGTATTCCATCTACCGGAACGCCTGGAACTTTTTTAACTACGGCGGGGCCAGCGCCCAGGCGATCGAGCTGGCGGTTTTGATCTTCGCCTTGATGGCCTTCTATTTCTGGCTGGAAAGACGGTACGTGGTGTATGAGTAACCCATAGGCTTATGGAAACCCGTTCCCAAAAACTCACCCTCGATCTGATCACCTATACCCTGCTGATCCTCGGCTCGGTCATCATGGTTGGACCGTTCCTGTGGATGATTTCGACCTCATTCAAGCTCCCCGCGGATCAGTTCACACGGACTCTCATCCCGCCGACCTTCACCTTGCAAAATTTCAAAGATCTGTTCGCGGTGGATATCGATTTCCTGCGGCTATTTTGGAACAGCACCTTCATTTCCCTGCTGGTCACAGCCGGCCAGTTGATCACCTGCGCGATGGCGGCTTTCTGCTTCGCTGTGGTGAAATTCAGGCTGCGCGGTTTCCTTTTCACCCTGCTGCTGATCACGCTGATGATCCCCACCCAGGTGACGTTGATCCCCAATTTTATCGTGTTCAAGTGGCTGGGGCTGATCGGCACGAGCGTGCCGTTGTGGCTGCCGGCCTTCTGGGGTGGAGCGCTGGGGACATTTCTGCTGCGCCAGTATTTCCTCACCATCCCGCGTGAGCTGGCGGAAGCGGCGCGTATGGACGGGGCCAATCTGATCCAGATCTTCTGGATGATTTACATGCCTCTGTCCAAACCCGCCTTGGCGGCTCTGGCCATTTTTTCATTCAAAGGCGCCTGGAACGATCTCCTGGCGCCTCTGGTTTACATGCCTGCGGTGCCAAACACCACCCTGACGGTGGGCCTGGCCTTCTTCCAGCAGCAGCTCAATATCAGCGGCAAATTCACGGTCCTGATGGCCGGCGCCCTGATCAGCGTGCTGCCGCTGGTCATCGTCTTTTTCATCGCCCAAAGACAATTCATCGAAGGGATTGCGCTGAGCGGGATCAGGCGCTAAAGGTTATCGGCCTCCCACCGATCCATCCCAGGTGTCGACCTTCGTCTTCCTCTTTTCTTCCTCGTCGAACCATTTGGTGGTCACGGCCTTGGTCTCCGTGAAGAAGCGGACGCCATCTTTCCCCAGGGCGTGCAGGTCTCCAAAGAACGAATCTTTGTGCCCGGTGAAGGGGAAGAGGCCGACTGGCACCGGGATGCCCACGTTGATCCCAACCATCCCACCATGGGAACGGCGGGCAAATTCACGGCTATAATAGCCGCTCTGGGTGTAGATCACGGAGCCGTTGGCAAAGCGGTTGCGGTTCATCAGCTCCAGGCCTTCTTCGAAATTGCGCGCCCGCTTGACGCTGATCACCGGGCCAAAGATTTCTTCATCGCCGATGGTCATCCCCGGCTCCACGCAGTCGAAGATCGTCGGCCCCAGGTAGAAACCCTTTTCGTAGCCGGGGACTTTGACGTTGCGGCCATCCAGAGCGAGCCTGGCGCCCTCGGCGATCCCTTTCTCGATCCACTTCAGCACCGACTGGCGGTGGCTTTCGGTGACCAGCGGCCCCAACTCGGAGGTTTTATCGTAGGCGGGGCCAATCTTGAGCTGGCTGGCATATTTGACCAGCAGCTCGACCAACTGGTCGGCGATGCTCTCCTGGGCTACGATCACCGGCAGGGCCATGCAGCGCTCACCGGCGCAGCCAAACGAAGAGTTGATGATCCCCCGCGCCGAGCGCTCCAGGGCGGCGTCTTCGAGGACCAGGCCGTGGTTCTTGGCTTCGGTCAGCGCCTGGACGCGTTTGCCGTGGGCCGCGGCGGTCGAGTAAATGTGCAGCCCTACCGAGGTAGAGCCAACGAAGCTGACCCCGCGTACGTCCGGGTGTTTCAGGAAGATCTCCGCCTCGTTACGGCTACAGGTGAGGATGTTCAGGACGCCGGCGGGCAGCCCGGCTTCCTGCCACAGCTCCGCCAGGCGCAGGGCGGTCATTGGTGTCCAGGAGGCGGCTTTGAGGACCAGGGTGTTGCCGGTGGCGATGCACAGCGGCGCCATCCAGCCCATGGGGATCATACCCGGGAAATTGAAGGGAACGATGCCGGCGAACACGCCCACCGGCTCGCGGTAAAGCACGGTGTCATATCCGGGGGAGGTTTCCATCAGCGATTCCCCCAACATCAGGCTGGGGATCCCGCAGGCCAGCTCGACCGGCTCCTTGACTTTAAGGATGTCGCCTTTGGCCTCCTCCCAGACTTTGCCGTGCTCGCGAGCTACCATATAGGTTAGCTCGTCCATGTGCTGGTCGACAAGGTCGCGGAAGCGGTAGAGGACCTGGGCCCGTTTCATCACCGGGGTCTCCGACCAGGCCGGGAAAGCCGCCCTGGCCGACTGGATGGCGCGGTTGACCTCTTCCTCGGTACAGCAGGGCGTTTGGGCGATCACCTCGCCGCGGCTGGGGTCATAGATATCCATGGTTTTTCCGGATTTTGAGTCCAGCCACTGTCCATCTGCAAAGTATTTCAACTTGGGAATGGCGCTCATTCTGGTTTCCTCATAATTCTGGTTTGAACGAATTTTTCACAGCCTGGGATGATGAGATAATTTTACTTCACATCTGGATTTGGCAACATGAAATCACGGATGACGCTGGCCAGGTCGGCGTAACTGCTGATGAACTGGCGCAGCGTGCGCACCGTGGGACCAAAGGTATCAAATTCTGCGAGGGTCAGGCCATCTTCATCGTACGCCCGGCGGAAATCGAGGAATTTCCGGTACAGCTGGGCGACAATGTCCGGATCGACGGGGTTCTGCATGCGCGGCGTCACCTCGATATCCGAGGTGTTAAATGCTTTTTGCCAGGCGTAAGTGATGGTCTGGACGACATCGCCGCCGATCAGCTCGGACCAGTGCAGGTGGTGGCGGTAGGCCGCCGAGAGCAGTCGAGTGCGGTAGGCGCGAGCCTGATACAACCCATAGGCTTTTTTGAAACAGGCCAGGCCTGCCCAATGAGGATGCCCCGGGTTGGTCACGATGCCATCTCGTTTGACCAGCACCTGAATCCAATCGTCCAGCCGCCCGATCATGATCGTGCAGACCGGGGCCATCTCAGAAATATCCTTTCCTTCGGCCTGACGGCGGTCGAGCCCGCGCTCGACCGCCTCAGCCACGGCAATGGCCTGGGGAACCGAGAAACTCACCGTGGCGTTAATGTTGACGCCCCGGCAGGTCACTTCTTCGATGGCTTCGACCCCGGCTTTGGTCACCGGAATTTTAACGTGCAGATTAGGCGCGATGGTTGAAAAATGGACCGCCTGGGCGACCAAGGCTTCGGCGTTGCGGTAGTTCTTCGGGTCGGTCTGGATCGAGATGCGACCTTTGAGATGGCCTTCCCGCTCGTAGATGGGTCGCAGCAGGCCCGCACCGCGGGCGGCCATCTCCTCGATCAGCTTCCAGGTGACCGCGTCCTCGTTCCAGGTTGGGTTCTCGCGGATGATCTGCTCGATGCGCTCGCGCCAAAGCGGCATCTCTTTCTTGAGCACCTCTCCGACGATGGTGGGGTTGGTGGTGGCCCCCACCGCGCCATTTTCGATCGCGTAGGTCAATTCTTCTATAGAACAGGAGTCATTCCAATAATCGCAGGCGGTGGTAATGATCATCTGGTGTAGCGGGCTTTTATAGGTTACTGCTTCCATTCTTTCTCCTCAATTCTTGCAAATCGATGATGCTCAGGGTCAGCCCCCGTTGACGTGCGTGACCAACATAATTTTGGCATTGGGCGGGATGGTCGTATCCAGCGCAAGCGTCTCCCCATTGACCGCCCCGGCCGCCACCTCTTCGGCCGGTGCGCCCAGCAGGGCTGCCAGGTCGAGCAGGGTGCTGCCAGGAGGGATCTCCCCGCTCCAGATGCCGGGTGTATCTGGGAGAGAGAAGCGCCGCAGAGTGCCGTACAGCTTGACCGTCACGTGCATGCTTTTACGCCTCGGCCGGGACGTGGTTTTTTTGGTATTCCCAAACCCAACCGATACCCAGCTCTTCGAGCCTGGCCTCGGTGGGCCGGCCCTGCGGGTCCCAGCCCATCATCCCATAATACAGCTTGAGCGCGCGCTCGAAATCTGCCCGATCGATCTTGTGCCCCTTCAGTGCGCCCGCGCGCAGCGGCTCGAAGAAGCGCTCGGGAAGGGTATCGTCGGCGGCGCTGAAGCCGCGCATCACGTTGAAGGCGCGCGCCATGGTCACGCTGCGCTCGCCCACCTTGAGCAGCTCGAACAGGCTGGTGCGCCAGCCCGTGGAGCAGGCCACGATCTCGGTGAGCTGGTTGAGGCTGAGCGCGCGAAACTCGGGGACGGCGGTGAAGATGCACCAGTCCAGCACGTCGTGAAGCGCCCAGATGTACTGCAGGTAGACGAACAGGCGCACTTTCGCGCCGCTCAAATCCTCGGCCGGCACTGGGTCCAGCAGACCCACCGGGGCCAGGTCCTCCAGGTCGACCCAATCGTATTCGGTCGTGTACTTGCCCGGTTTGGTAAACCAGGGATCGTGAGCAGCCTGGAGGTGGTCGCCGCCGGTGGGAGAGACTGCGTAACCGAGCCCAACTCCCCATTTTCCACGCGGCTCGTGGTTGGGCAGCTCCTGGCCCTTGACCTGCATGGCGTACCGCTCGCTGCCGCGCCCGATCCGGCGCGCCGCCGCCCGGCTGCCTTCCGCCAGGAGATCGCCGAAGCCTTTGCGCGCCGCGATCATTTCGATCAGGCAGTAATTGTTCTCGGGATCGTTCCATTTGAAGTCGATCCCGCCGGTGTCTTCGAGCGTCAGCAGGCCGCGCTCGAAGCATTCCACCGCCCAGGAGATGGTCGCGCCAGTCGAGATGGTATCCAGGCCGAGCCTGTTGCACAGCTCATTGCAGGCAGCCACGGCGACGATGTTGTCCACGCCCAGGTTCGAGCCGAGCAGCCCGATGGATTCATATTCCGGCCCGCCGTACTGGCGGGTCACCTGGAAGGGCCCGCTCTCCCCTTCCAGCGAGCGTTTGCAGGATTCGGCGCAGGCGAAGCAGCTCTCAGTCTTGCCGTTAAGGGTCTTTTTCATGTTCTCGCCGCCGATCTGTTCAGCCCCGGCGAATGAGCCGTCCTGAAAATTGTAGGTCGGCAGGATGCCCTGCACGCTGACCGGGACGATCCCTTTGGAGGTGCCCAGCTCGTGGTGCAAGGACAGCGATGGGCCGATTTTGACGCCCTTGACGAACCACTGCGCCAGCTCCTGAAGCCGTTTTGGGTCGGCGATTTTAATGCGGCGGTGGGAGCCGTGCACCGCGATAGCGCGCAGGTTCTTGCTGCCATAGACCGCCCCCAGACCACCTCGCCCGTGGAAGTGCTTCAGGTCGTCGGTCAGGTTCGCAAACCGGACCAGCTTCTCTCCCGCCGGCCCGCACTGCAGGACCCGGACCTTCTCGCCGTGCTCCTGTCGTAGGGCGTCCTGCACGTCGCCGGTGGTCTTGCCCCACAGTTCGCCCGCGGGGAGGATCTCGACCGCGTCGTCCTCGATGTAGATGTACACCGGGGCTTCCGCCCGGCCTTCCACGATCAGGCCGTCGTAGCCGGCAAACTTGAGCTCGGCGCCCCACCACCCGCCGCACTGGGAATCGGCAAGGCAGCCTGTCAGCGGGGAGATGGCGGCGCAGGTGTGGCGCGGCTGGCCGGAGATCGGGATGCCGGTCACCACCGAGGTCATCAGGATCAGCTTGTTTTCAGGGGACAATGCGCCGGTATCCGGAGGGACTTCGCGGAGCAGGTAGTACAGAGCAAGGCTGCGGCCGCCCATATAGCGCCGGTAGAGGAGCGGATCGGGCTCCTCAACGCTCGCCTGGCCGGTCGTAAGGTTCACCCGTAAGATTCGGCCCCAAAACCCGCAGTATTTCTGTTCCATGCGTTCCTCCGTAATGCGTGAGATCCTCACGAATTCCAGATCTTCCAGGGAATCCCCGCCAGGCGGCAAAAAGCGACCAGCTCCTGCGTGAGATCCCCGGAAACCAGGTGAATGTGGTTGGACCCAAAGCTGGACAGGAAGTCGACCCCGGCGCTGGAGCGGACGAAGGCCTTGGGAAAAGCCGGCGTAATTCGTTCGAGATCGGCCGGGTCTGGCTCCACGACTTCGCCGGAGACGATCGCCATCCAGTACTCGCCGTTCTTACGGCACAGGCGCGCCAGGGTCGCCGGCTGAGGGGGGATCAGGCCGGTCACCACGCCGCCGCCGCCTCTCCCGAAGACGTGGGGCTCCAGCGAGAAGCGGGAGAGCCCTACCGGGTCTTCGGGCGTAGCCCCCAACGCGGCCGGGATCGCGCCGCAGTTGGCCAGGGTCCACAGCCCGGTGACAGGATTGAGCCAACGCACGTCCAGAAGAGCTGCCGGCCTGCCTTCCGACAGCAGCGAGAGGAGGCGCATGGTCAAGGCGCCGTCCGCATCAGACTCGCAGGCGTGGACCATGAGAGGCTTGTCGCCGCCCGCGTCGCGGGCGCAGCCGAAGAGCAGGTGAGCGATACACTGGGTCACGTAGCCATCGCTGAGCTCGGGCTGGCACTTGACCCCGACGAAGTCCAGGCCAAGCCGCTCCACGATGCAGCGGGTAGCCAGGTAGCTGCGCACCTGGCGCTCGAACGCCTGGGGCGTAAACGAATCGCCGAAAGAGACCCGGCCCAGGCTACGCAGCAGGAAAGCCTTGTGCCGGTCCACCTCCACCTGGGGGAGAGATTCGGCCAGGTTGACGATCTCCAGTTGGTCGATCAGCTCGATGTTGACCCCGAAGAGGCGCTGCCACTGCGCCGCGTCCGCCTCGGCAGTCAGGATCCCCAGGCTTCGCCCGCCAAACAGGCCGAGCGTCTGCCCGCGAAGCTGGCTGCGGGCGGCGGCCGCACGGATAAAAGCGCGGACCAACCGGCGCGAGGAGTCGCTGCCGTGCTCGAACACCCGGCTGTGGGGCAGTCCCACCTGGTCGAGCGCACCGCCCACCCCCAGCAGGCCAACCATGCTGGACGTCTCGGGGCGTGAATTTCCCAGGATCAGAATGGGCAGGTTCAGGGAGCTGGCCAGCCTGACCGAGAAGATCGGATCGCTCCAGGTCGGCAGGTGAAGGATCAGGCTCTGCGCGCTTTCCTTCTGGCACTGGCCGGCAAAATCTTTCACTCCCTGCTGGCTGCGCAGGATCGCCGATTCGAGCGGATGGAACTCCTCCCGCAGCCAGGCAAGCGCGGCCAGCTCTTCCAGAACCAGCTCTTCGCGCCGGGCGAAGAAATCGGCTCGACTATCGGCAAAATGGGCAACGGCTACGGGTGCGCTCATGATATTTCCTTGACCGCTTAATTTTGTTTCCTGGCGCTGTTCAAATACACGGCCAGCAGGATGACGATGCCTTTGATCGCCGGCTGGAGGGTGGGCGGCACGCCGAGGAGGTTCATGATGTTATTGAGCACACTGAGGATGACCACCCCGATCAGGGTGCCCAGGATGGTGCCGGTTCCACCGGAAAGGCTGGCCCCGCCGATGGATACCGCCGCGATTGAATCGAGCGGGATCCAGGTCCCCGTTTGGGGGTCCCCCATCCCGACCCGGGCGACGAAGAGGACCCCGCCCAGGCAGCACAACGCCGCGGAGATGACGTAGACGGCCATTTTCACCAGCCGGGTGGGGATGCCCGAAAGATACGCGGCGCGCTCGTTTCCACCGATCGAGAAGGTGTAATGGCCGATCGATGAACGCAGATACAGGGCCGCCAGACCGATCACTATCAGGCAGACGAACAGCGGGTAGGGAATGCCCGCCAGGGTGTTTTTGTAGAATTCTCCCAGGCCAACCGGGATTTCTGCGCCGTGCAGGCCGGTGTAGATCGCTCCGCCCCCGCTAAGCACCTTGGCGATCGAGGAGATGATCTGCATGGTCGCCAGGGTGACGACGAAGGCCGGCAGGCGAACGTAGGTGACCAGAAAGCCGTTGACCAGCCCGAAGGCCACGCTGGCGATCAGGGCAATCGCGATGGAGGCCGGCAGGCCGTAATCCTGGAACAGCACGACCAGGACGCTGGAAATAGCCAGCATGGAGCCCACGCTCAGGTCGATCCCGCCAGTGATGATCACCAGCATCTGCCCCAGGGCGATCACGATCAGCAGGGCATTCTGGTAGATCAGGTTGACCAGGTTTTTCGGCTGGAGAAAGACGCCCTGGCTGAAAGCGGACGCCAGCAGGACCAGCCCCACCAGGATCATCAGAATCTTGAGGACAGACTGGGTATCAAAGCTTGTGCTGCGATAACGCTGGAGGATGTTCTGCATCTCAGCTTCTCCTTGCCTGGCTGCCGTGATCGATCCGCCTGAACTGGCTCAACGCGACTGCCGCCAGGATGAGGATGCCTTTGATCGTGCCCTGCCAGTACGGCGAGATGCCGACCAGATTGAGGATTGAGTTGATCACCCCGAAGAGGAGCACGCCTACCACCGTACCTGAGACGGTGCCGATCCCACCCAGCATATATCCGCCCCCCACGATCACCGCGGCGATACTTTCCATCTCATAGCCGTTGCCACCCAACGGCGATCCGGAGCTGAGCCGCGCGGTCCAGATGATGCCCCCCACAGCCGATAGCAGCCCCGAAAGCCCGAAAACTAGCAGCTTGACGTTCTTGACCGCGATCCCCGAAAGGCGGGCTGATTCCTCGCTACCCCCAACCGCGTAGATGTGCCGTCCGGTGCGCCGCTGCGCCAGAAAGAACCACAGCCCCAGGCTGACCACGACCCACAGGATCGCCGAGACCGGGATCCCAGCCAGGGTGCTGCGCCCGAAATCGACGAAGGACCCGACCTCGATGGCGATGGGTTTCGAGTCGGAGATGACCTGGGCCAATCCGCGCGCCACTCCCATCGTCCCCAGGGTGACCACGAAGGCGGGCATCCTGGTTCTGGAGACGAGCAACCCGTTGGTCAGGCCAAATACGGTCCCCACCAGCAGGCTGCCCAGAACCGCCGGAAGGACCCCGGCCTGTCGCATCAGGACAGCGGTGATGATAGAAATCATGGCGACCTGGGCTCCCTGGGAGAGGTCGATCCCGCCGGTCAGGATCACCAGAAGCTGGCCGAGGCCAAGGAATCCGATGATGGCATACTGGAACAAAATGGCCGACAGGTTCATCCCGCTGGCAAAATTACTCACGAACAGCGCGCCGAGCAGGCAAACGATGACCAGGGCGACCAGGGCGCTGTTCTGCTCGGCAAAGCCCACCACCTGGGAGGGATAGATTTTTGCTCTCATACCGCCTCTCCTAAACGCAGGGCTATGGAAAGGACCTTTTCCTCGGTCGCCTCAGCAGCGGTCAGCTCCCCGGCGATCCGCCCTTTGGCCATCACCAGGATGCGGTCGGCCTGGGTGAGGATTTCAGGCAGGTCCGAGGAAATCATCAGGATGGCCTTACCCTGTTTTTTGAGGGCCTGCATGATCTTATAGATCTCCAGCCGCGCGCCAACGTCCACGCCGCGGGTGGGCTCATCCAGGATCATCAGGTCGCATTCGGCCAGGAGTAGCCGCGAAAGCACGACCTTCTGCTGGTTTCCGCCGCTCATGTAGAGCACCTGGAGGGCCGGACGCGCCGGGCGAATGTCCACGGCCTGGATCATATCCTGGACTGCTTTTTTGATCTTTCTCCACGGCACCAGGCCAAACCGCGCGTCCTTCTCCACCAGGCTGTAGGCGATATTTTCCGACATTGAGCGCATCAGGACGAGGCCCTCTTCCTTGCGGTTCTCGGGCAACATGCCAATCCCTTTCAGGAGGGCTTCTTTGGGCGAGCCCACCTCGACCGGCTGACCGCGCAGGTAGAGCTTACCCCGGTCCGGGCGGTCGGCCCCCACCAGGAGGCGGGCCATTTCCGTCCGCCCTGCCCCAACCAACCCGGCGACGCCCACGATCTCGCCGCAATGCAGGCTGAAGGAGGCGTCTTCCACCACGCCATGGCGGGTCACTCCTTCCGCCCGCAGCAGCTCTTCACCCTGGCAGTGATCGCCGTTGCGCAGCGAAAAGTCGATATCCCGCCCGACCATGGCCTTCACCAGCGAGGATTTGTTGAACTCATCCACCGCGCCGGTGCGGATCAAGGTCCCATCGCGCAACACGGTTACCCGGTCGCCGATGCGGAAGATCTCATCCAGGTGATGAGAAATATAAAGGAGAGCGATCCCCTGTGATTTCAATTTTTGAAGTATGCTGAAGAGCAGATCGATTTCCGAGCTGGTAAAAACAGCCGTAGGCTCATCCAGGATGAGCACCCGGTTGTTCAGGGAAAGCGCCTTGGCGATCGCAACCATCTGCTGGTATGCGACCTTGAGGGTGTTGACCGGCACGTCTACGTTGATCTCCGCCCCCCACCCTTCCAGGATTTTCGTGGCGCGCTCGCGCAGGGCGGGCCAATCGATACTCCCGTTCTTTTTGATGGGCTCGATGCCCAGGGAAATGTTTTCTGCCGCGCTGAGGGTCGGGATCAGATCGATTTCTTGATAAATGGTGTTGATACCGTGCTCGCGGGCCCAATGCGGGCTCACGTTCTTGAGGAGCTGGCCCTGGTAGGTGATGCTGCCGCTGTCCGGCTGGTACGCGCCCGAGATGATCTTGATCAGGGTGGATTTGCCCGCGCCGTTTTCGCCGACCAGGCAGTGCGCTTCCCCCGCGTACAGGTCTAGGTCGACTTCCTTGAGGACCTGGATCCCGGCAAAGGACTTGCAGATCTTGCGCATGCTGAGGACAGGCGGCTGGTGGTCCATGCGGAGGGTTCCTTTTGGATTGAGAAGGGAAGGCATGTTATAATCCGGCTGACCTTCCTGAGGCTTGTCATGCTGGCCTGAGCAACCGCGGACTCCCCTGGGGAGGTCCTTTTTTGCATGACGGAGGAAAGTCGTGCCTGCCTTCCCTTCTCTTCTCAAGCGAGATTAGAATTCCAGGCCCGCGGCCTTGATCTCATCGACGTATTTCTGAGCGTCATCCTTCTTGCTCGCGTCGAAGACCTTGATGTCGACCTGCTGGCGTGCGTCGACGGTCTCGCCGCCGAGGATGGTCTTGCAGGACTGGACGGCCTTGAGGCCGAAGTACGGCGGAGTCTGCGTCTCGCGGGCGATCTCACCGGCGATCACGGCCTGAATGGCTTTGATGTGGCCGCCTTCACCGACGACGTAGCCGAGCAGCTCCGTGCGGCCGGCGTTCTTGATGGCCTCAATTGCGCCCATGGTCATGTCGCTGTAATCCGAGCGCACGACGTCGATCTGGCCCTTGGGGAAGCGCTGCAGGAAGTCATCCATGACCTTCATCCCGCCGTCTTTGGTAAAGCCGGCGTCAGAGGTCGCCACGACCTTGATGTCGGGGTAGGCTTTCATCACTTCGTCCCAGCCCTTGTTGGCGTCGATCACCGGCGAAGCGCCCGCCAGGCCCTGGACGTGAACGACGTTGCCCTTGGCAGAGCCATATTTGGCCTTGAGCAGCTCGACCGTCTTCTCAGCCAGGAGCTTGCCCGAAAGGACGTGGCTCTGGGTGATTTCGGTCTTGTAGAAACCCTGGCCCGGCTCGGCTTCGATGGTGCGGTCGATGATCACCAGGGGCACCTTGGCGGTTTCCGCGAGCTTGACAACGGGCGCCGAGGCCTTTGACTCGAGCGGCGATACGATCAGGCAGTCGGGTTTCTGGGCCAGCATATTCTCGACGTCGGCCAGTTGCTTGGAAGGATCCTGGTTAGCGTCGGCGGTGATCAGCTTGTAGCCGGCTTTTTTGACCTGGGTTTCCATATCTTTCTGGTTAGTCACCCGCCAGGCGTTGACCAGCTCGGCCTGTGAGTAGGCAATGGTCAGCTCTTTGGCCGGGGCGGGCTGCTGAGCCGCAGGGGCGGGGGGTTGGGTGGGGGCCGGGGTGGCGGCCGGAGCGCAGGCGCTCAACGTGAGGACCACCAGCAGAACGATTGAAACGAACTTGAAGAGCTTCATGACTTTCCTCCGTTAGAAATAGATTTGACGGTGCTGTTGACGTGCAGATTCATGCGATACTTCCGTCTAAATTGACCTGGCAAACGGTATTGCGACCGGTGATCGCTGTGGCAGTCAGCGAAACCCGGATCGTTTCACCTCCTTTCAACTGCGTCTGATTGCCCAATTCGATGGCTTGATTTAGATTGTTTGGAATTCCCGTCCAGGGCTCCAGCGCGACGACGTACGCCCGGTCGTACCAGGGATACCCGGGGGCTTTGCCGTAGACCAGCCAGAACCAGAGATAGGGGAAGACTTCTTTTTGCCAGGCGAGCCCGAACCCGAGCTGTTTCCGCGGATCGAGCAGGGCATACCACCCGGCAGACAGCTCTTTCAAATAGATCAGCTCGCCAAAACCACCCTGGGGGCCTTGAACGACGGACAGGTCCAAAGGCTGCCCGTCCACGCTGGCCAGCGGCCAATCGAATTCCAGCCCCGGCTGGAGGCGGCTGCTGGCCAGGAAGAGCGGCGAATGCGCCTGGCCCTTCCCCGCTGGCACGAACAGGCGGACGCCCTCCTGCAGGAACGGCGCGCCAAAGGCGGGGTGATGGCCCCACATGAACTCCTGCGGCTCGGGGGAAAGGTTGGTCAGGGCCTCGTCGATGAAGAGGGCCGGGATGCCTCTTTCGATCCGCAGGGTCCGCTCCAGGTGGAAGGGGGTTCGCACGCAGCGCACGGCCAGGCGAACTGCAATCCGCTCCGGCCGGTCCTCGAGGATCTCGGCGTCCCATCCCAGCGAGGTCACCTCGCCGTGCAGTCCCAACTCCGCGCCGTGATACTCGACCGGCCCGCCGCCCGGGAAGATTTCCTGCCACCCGCCGTGATAGGAATCGAGGAAAGCGCCGGAGGAAGAAGCCGTGGTTGGTGTGAACCGGTCCGGGCGAAGCAGGCCGTTCGGCGAGCGCCAGAGGAAATCGGTGTCGGTCGGCTTGTGAATCCATTGAAAAATATCGGCCCCTTTATCCAGCAGCAGCCCGACGCGGATCAGCTCGTTCTCCAGGAAAAGAACTCGCATACCCTTGTAAAGCAGATCATCGGTGATCCGGCATCCAAAATGGCGGGGTTCAGCATTCATCAGCGTACCTCTCGGTATGTTGACAGGGATTTGATCGTGCTATTCGAATGAAATGAAATATAACGTTAAGGGAAAGACCCGTTTGCTAGAAAGATACCCCGCCAGGTCAAAACACGCCCGGCGGTGAAGAGAATTTATCGATTTCGGACTGGTCCGGTTGAGCCGCGGACGACCAGCTCAACGTCCAGGATATTGCTGGATGGGGTCTCTTGCTTTTCGAGCAACTGGATCAACAAGCGGGTAGCGACAGCGCCCTTCTCATATGCAGGCTGGCGGATGGTGGTCAGGGGTGGATTAGAGTAAGAGGCCAGGGGAATGTCGTCGAAACCGGCGACGGAGATATCCTCGGGTACGCGCAGCCCTGCTTGGTGGATTGCCTTTATCGCCCCAACTGCCATGATGTCGTTGGCCAGGAAGATAGCCGTGGGCGGGTTGGGGTGCTTCAACAACTCCTGGGTAGATTGATAGCCATCCTCGATCGAGGAGTTATGGGTGACCAGAACCAGGGAAGGATCGTAGGGCAGGCCGTGTTTCTCCAGAACTGCCTGGTGGCTGTTCATGCGCTCGATGGAGCTGATCAGGGTGGGCTTGCCGATGTAGGCGATGCGCTCGTGGCCCAGCAAGACCAGGTGCTCCATCACCAGGGAGCCGCCGTGAAAATTGTCAATGTCGACGTAGACCATCTCCTCGTTGGTGACCTTGGCAGTAGACACGAAGGGGATGTTCTCAGTCTTTAGCGATTCGATGATGCCTTTATGATAGGAACCTGGGCTGAGGAGGACAAAACCTGCAACCCGCTTCTGGCGGTAGATATCCAGGTAATTTACGTCATGTGCGTAGCAGATCAACAGGTAATAGTTGCAGCCGTCCACCTCGGTGGAGACGCCGCGCATGACCTCGGTGTAAAAAGAGTTCGAGAAGATGTATTCGGCCTTGTGGGGGATGAGCAGGCCGATGTAATGGTTGCTTTGGGTGGAGATGGCTTTGGCAAAGGCGTTGGGCTGAAAATCGTACTCCGAGATGAGCGCCAGGATTCTTTCGCGCGTGGCGGGATCCACGTCGGGCTTTTTGTTGAGCACGCGCGAAACGGTCGTTTTTGAAACCCCGGCCAGGTTGGCAATTTCACCGATGGTGATCTTCATAGACCTTTGCTCGTAGTAGAGGAAATTGTTCGTAACCGTTTTCGTTACCGGTGCCGTAACCGTTCCCGTAACCGGTTTCGAGTATATTATAGCGAATCTCAAGGCCAGAGTCAATAGGTTTTTATTCGATCGGCCACATTCTGCCTGAGATTAAGACGAATGTCATATCTTCCAAAAAAATCCGTCATGCCAGGGAGATCCATGGGATCACCTGTATCACCTGCCAGCCGTGATTCAAAGGTCAACCTACCAACTTTGTAATCCGCTGTCGACGATAAGTTGCAAGGTGGTAGAATGGACCTGTTGGAAATTATTCCTGGCTTTCTACAGGATCTAAGGCCAAAGCATTTTCAAGCCTCTATACCTGCAAGTTACCGTATGGCTTCGTTTCAGTCATTGACCAATGATCTCAACAGCCTCCGTTTTGAGGATCTTTTCGATATCGGCGATATCCAGGCGATCCAGGATACCTGCTCGGATTCAACGGGCGTCCCCTCGGTGATATTGGCCCTGGATGGGCGCATGATCACCCGGCCAAGCAATTATGGCAATTTATCCATGGAGGTCATCCAGAGGAGCACGGCGGGATTGGCCGGGCAAAATCTCGGCCAGGCTCTCTTTGAACAATGGAGCTCGATGAGCGGAATACTGGTATCTTTAGCTGCGATCCACATCGAGAACCACCCTATCGCGAACTGGTTGATTGGGCCGGCAGCCGAGCCGGAAGCCGATTTGTGCTACATGGTTCAGTATGGGCGCGAGCTCGGGTTCACCGAGGCGGAATGCGAAGCCGCTTTTCAAGAAATCAACCGGATGTCCGCCGTTCAGTTCGATCATGTCCAGCGAGCTTTCCAACAGATTTCGCTGCAGATTTCCAAAATGGCGATCCAAATCATCCACCAAGCCCGTGCAATCGTGGAGCGGGAACAGGCGCAGGTCAAGCTGACCCGGGTGAACCGGCTCTATTCGGTGGTCAGCCAGGTGAGCCAGGCTGCGGTCAAAATGCATTCGGCCCAGGAGCTATACGATAAGGCTTGCGCGGTGTTGTTCGAAGAAGGCCAGTTTGATATGGCCTGGATCGCGTTGTTCGACCCGGTCACTCATGAGATCAGCCCCGGAGCGTGGGCAGGCAACCTGATGGGGTATCTCGAAGCGATCTCAGAAGGCGCGCAGATTCGCTCTCTGGGTGAGGGCCCCATGGTTCTTTCCATCCGCGAGAACCGCCTGGTTTATTGCAATGATGTAGATGCGGATCCGGCGGCGGCTTTTTGGAGAGACGAGGTCTTGAAGCGCGGCTTTCACTCCATGGCCAGTATTCCGCTCACCGCAGGCGCGAATGTTATTGGAGCGATGCTGGTATATTCTGCGGAAACCGGCATTTTCGACGCCAAAGAGATCAGTCTGCTGTTGGAAGTCGCCAACGTCCTTTCATTTGCTCTGGAATCCATCGAAAAGGAAAAGCGACGGAAAGAGGCCGAGGCCGCCTTACAGGCCAGCGATGAAAAACTGCGCTGGTCGAATCAGATGCTGTTTAAGGCTTACGATGAGACCATCGAGGGCTGGTCCCGCGCCCTGGATTTGCGCGATCATGAAACGGAGGGCCATTCCAAGCGGGTGACTGAGATGGCCCTTCGCCTGGCAAGGTTCATCGGAGTTCCCCAGGCGGAGTATGAGCAGATCCGCCGGGGGGCATTGCTGCACGACATTGGTAAAGTTGGCGTACCGGATAATATCCTCTTTAAACCGGGTGGATTGACCGCCGAAGAATGGCAAATCATGAAACAACATCCCCAATCGGCTTACAACCTGCTCGTTCCCATCGAATATCTGAAACTCGCGCTCGATATACCATATTGTCACCACGAAAAATGGGATGGATCCGGGTATCCGCGCGGGCTCAAGGGAGATGAGATCCCCCTGGCGGCCAGAATTTTTGCCGTGGTGGACGTATGGGATGCGCTCCAGTCGGACCGGCCCTACCGCAAAGGATGGCCGGCCGCGGAGATCGTGGAGTATATTCGCTCGCAGTCAGGATGCCATTTCGACCCAAAGGTCGTCGAGACGTTCCTCGCGCACCAGGAAGATATCGTCATCCACAACCCGGGATAACCTTTTATTGCTGATGAAACCTTCGGACCCATTTGCGGCTGCCTTTCTGGATCTTGCTTTGGATTACGAGAATACCGTTGATGCTGAGCTTCACAAATTCTGGGGACTCAGCTATCCGGTTCTGGTCAGAGATCTCCTCGAATGCGCCCAGATTCGAGAAACGGAAGCAGTCCTCGATCTCGCTACCGGAAGCGGCCTGATTCCGCGGACGATCAGGCAAAAGGGAAACCATTCCGGCCGGGTGGTCGGGCTGGATATGACCTATCCGGTCCTGGAATCTGGCATGAAGATCAGCACAGCCATCGATCTGGTATGCGGGTCGGCGGTATTCCTGCCGTTCGAGCGAGACACGTTCGACTGGGTCATTTGCGCGCTGGCGAGCCACCATATCGACCAGGCGCAGCTCCTGGCCCAGGTGCATGCAGTGTTGAAACCGGGCGGGCGATTTCTTCTCGCGGATGTGGCTGCCTCTCCCGCCTGGCAGCTCCCAGGAGTAAAACTGCTCCTGCGCTTTGCCGCCTATGCTTACTTTCTTGTGAAGGAGTCGCCGTCCAGAGCGTGGATTGAAGCCGATGCTGTCTCTCACGTGTATACGGCTGCCCAATGGGCGGTTTGCCTGGAAAAATTGGGTTTCACCTCGATTCGTACCCGTCCTCTTGCGGTCCAAAAGACATGGTCGCCTTCAGGGATGTTCATGATTGCCAGGAAAATCTGGCCTTAACTCCATGGGAGACCTGAATGACAAAAGCTGCTGAACTGTTGCGATACGGACGAAAAAGCGAAGTGTGGTCGAAGTACTGCGGTTTCCTGGATCTCGAAATGGATGAGTTCATGCGCATCCAGGAACGCCTGCTGGCCGAACAGATCAAGCTGATTGCCCAATCACCGCTCGGAGCGCAGCTATTTCACCATGAGCATCCCCAGACCGTCGAGGAATTCCGCCAGATTGCCCCGGTCACTACCTACGAGGATTACGAGCCGTATTTCGCGGGGCAGCGGGATGACATGCTTCCCCAAAAAGCGTATTTGTGGGCGCACACCTCAGGGCGTTCTGGCCGCTTGAAGTGGATTCCCTATACTCGCTATGCCTACCAGCGCCTGGGCGAAAGGGTGCTGGCAGGGGTGATCCTTTCGATGGCCCGTGAAAAAGGTGAGGTACGCCTCGAGGAAGGGGATATATTGGTAACCAACACCCCGCCGCGGCCTTTTATCAGCGGAGTGACGCTGCAGGCGCTGGCGGAAGAGTTCAACTTCCGCTTTATCCCCGGCCTGGATGAAACGGAATCGCTGAGTTTTCAGGAACGCATTCAAAAGGGCTTTGACACTGGTCTGATCACGGGGATTGACGTGCTCGGTTCGCTTTCTGTCGTTCTGGTGAAGATGGGCGAGCGCTTTGCGGAAGGGGCGCGAACGACAAAATTGTCGAGGAATATGTTCCACCCATGGGCGCTGGCGCGCATGGCGCGCGGCCTGCTGCGCAGCAAGCTGGCGGGAAGAAAAATGCTCCCCAAAGACCTTTGGCAGATCAAAGGAATGCCCTGCGGCGGAATGGACACCTCTCTCTACCGCGAGCAAATCGCCCATTATTGGGGGGTAAATCCCTACGAGCAGTACGGCGCTACGGAAGAAGGCGCCATTGCGACGCAGGCCTGGAACAAAAAAGGGATGACTTTCTTCCCTGATGCATCTTTCCTCGAATTCATTCCCGAAGCGGAATGGGCCAAATGGCGGCAAAACCCGGCCTATGTCCCTAAAACGGTGCTGTTCAACGAGGTGGTGAGTGGTGAACGGTACGAGGTGGTGGTCACGAATTTCTTCGCCAAGCCCCTCGTGCGCTATCGCATGCACGACCTGATCCGCTTTGTCGGGTTAGAAGACCAGGAGACGGGGATCAAACTACCGCAGATGGTCTTTGCCGGCCGTTCGAGCGATTTCATTGACCTGGCCGGGTTTACCGGGCTGATCGACGAAAAACTGGTCTGGCAGGCGATCCTGAACTCGGGCGTGCGTTTTGAAGATTGGACGATCCGCAAAGAGGTATCTCAAGGCCATCCCTTCCTCCACCTGTACCTGGAGCCGTTGGAGAGTCTGGACTGCGCGAGGCTTCAGAACCGGATCGACCTGGAGCTAAAAAAGCTGAACTCGTTCTACGCGGACTACGCTACCCTGATTGAGGTGCAGCCCCTGCTGGTCACGCTGCTATCCCCGGGTACGTTTGGCGCTTACGGCAAAGAGATGCAGGCTCGCGGCGCCGACCTGGCCCACCTGAAACCGGCCCACATGAACATTTCTGACGATACTCTGGCGATCCTGATGCGCCCCAGCCAAAATCAACCATGAATACGTGGATCATTGTCCCGCTGGCTTCTTTAGTTTGCTACACCGTCCTGCTAGGGGTGAATTTTTGGTTTGGGCAAAGGAGCAGGGTCAACACATCCTTTAACTTTTTCCTCATCTCGATGATCGTGTGGAGCCTGTGCTCCTTTTTTGCGCACCTCGACCATCCACCCCTGAATACGCTCTTGTGGAACCGGCTGATGATCATCGGTTCTTCAGGAATGCCGCTGGCGTTTTTCATATTCGTCCAATACTTTGTAGGGATCCAACGGACGAGATGGACCGTCTTCGGGGTCATCGTTTATCTTGCCATTCAGGCTGCGAACCTGTCTGGTCTGGTGGTCCAATCTGCATATGTCTACGAGGGAAGATTGATCAACAGCTACGGCCCGGGTGTAGTACTCCCAAGCCTGGCCTGGGTGCTGTTTATCGGCCTGTCAACCTGGGGCCTGATCACCGCATACAGGGGGACCAAGGATCTTACTTTTCGGAACCGGATCAAATACCTCCTGGCTGTGATTATCGTGATTTTCGCTGGGAGCGTTACCAACGCTACCCCCCGGTTGGGGGTCTACCCGATCGATATCGCGTTCAATATCGTTTCGGCCCTGGTAACCTCGTATGCCATCTTCAGATTTCACCTGCTGGACATGTCGGTGGTATTGCGAAAAAGCCTGTTGTACTCCATTCCGACGGTCGTGCTTGGGGTGGTCTATTTCTTCCTCTTTTCCCTGCTCTTTCATTACCTTAAGAACTCTAACGATATCACGATCATCCTTTTGAGCCTGGTAGTCGCTACGCTGGGCGTGCTGGTCGTTCAACCGATGCGCGATCGGGCCCAGTTGTGGCTGGACCAGGCTTTATTTCGCGAAAAATATGATTTGGGGATGATGCTCCAGCGGATCAGCCAGACGGCCGCATCGGTCCTGGACATCAATGATTTGACCAGGATGATCCTGGCCGAAGTGACCGGGCGTTTTCACTTGGTCAACTCGGCGATCTTTCTGAAGAAAGCCGGCAGTGATAATTTCCGCCTGTCCGCGCAAACGGGCCTGGAGGTAGATCAGAACCTGTTACTCCGCCCGGATCACCCGGTCGTACGCTGGCTCGAAATTCATCATGCGGTTTTGAGCCGCAAAGATATCGAGATCCATCCGCAGTTTTTGTCTTTGTTGGGGCAGGAACGCCAGGACCTGGAACAATTAAAGGCAGAATTATTCGTTCCCATTCAGGAGAAAGGCACTCTCATCGGGATTCTGTTGGTGGGCGTAAAACGCTCAGAGGAGACTTTCTCCACGGAGGACCAGGCTACCCTGGATGCCCTGGCAAACCAGACGGCAGTTGCATTGGAAAACGCACGGTTGTTTGCCGAAGCGAAAGAGCGGACCGTGGAGATGCAATTTTTGAACACTGCCATTCAAGCGGAACTGGCAGAGCGGCAGCGGGCCGAAAAGGCCTTGAAAGAGAGTGAGCAGCGGTACCGCCGCCTGGCCGAGAACGCCCCCGATCTCATCTACCGCATGCTCCCTGACGGACGGTTCGAGTTTATCGGCCCCGCGGTGAGAGAGATCCTGGGTTATGTTCCAAAGGACTTTTACCGGGATCCGGCGCTGGGGAGCCAGATCGTTTTCCCGGCTGACCGCGAATTGCTCGCTCAGATAGTCCAGCCCGGTACCGTCGAAGTATCCAGCATGAAAGAGCCGCGAGTCATTCGCTGGGTCCATAAGAATGGGACTCTGGTCTGGATTGAGCTGCATCAAGTTCCGATCTACTCAGAAACAGGCCAGTTGATTGCTGTAGAAGGGGTGGCCCGGGATATCACCCGGCGCGTACACGACCAGGAGGAGCTGGCGGAGCGGGTCAGGCAATTGGAAGAGCACAACCGGGAGATCGGTATGCTCAACGAAATGGGCGACGTGCTGCAAGCCTGCCGAAACCGCGAGGAGACCTACCCGATCCTATCCGCCTACCTGCAGCGGCTTTTTCCCATGGTCGGCGGGGTGGTGCAGGTGGTGAACCCGGCAAAACACCTGGTGGAAACCGTGAGCGCCTGGGGAGATAGCGAGATCTCGGTTGAAGTTTTCGAGCCAGATCGCTGTTGGGCGCTGCGCCGGGGCCGGCCCAATCTCGTTCTGGATCAGTCGCCGGGGATGTTGTGTAGCCATATTCATTATTCTCAAGTGGGGACGCACCTATGCCTGCCGATGATGGCCAAGGGAAATGCGTTAGGGCTGGTCACCCTGGCTTTCCCGAAATCCGCTGGGAGGATGATCGAGGCCGAGCAAGTTTTTAGCGAGCACCAGCAGAAGCTCGCGCTGACAGTGGTCGAGCACATTGCCCTGGCACTGGACAACCTGTGGCTGGGCGAGTCGCTGCGCCAGCAAGCGATTCGGGACCCGTTGACCAACCTGTTCAACCGGCGGTATATGGAAGAGACCCTGGAGCGCGAGCTGGCCCGCTCGCGGCGGAAACATACTTCGCTGGGGATCATTTTTGCGGATATCGACCACTTCAAGCGCTACAATGATACGTTTGGGCACGATGCGGGCGACCAGGTTTTGCGGGAATTGGGCCTGTTTTTCACCGGGCATATTCGCAAAGAAGATATCGCCTGCCGCTATGGGGGTGAAGAGTTTGTGCTGATCCTTCCCGAATCAAGCAGAGAAGCGGTGTTCCAGCGCGCCGAGGAATTGTGCCTCCAGGTGAAGCAGTTGGACATTCGCTTCCATGATCAGGTGCTGGGGGCAATCACCTTCTCGATCGGGGTATCCATATTCCCGGATCATGGGGCCACAGCCGAAACGCTGCTCCGCTGCGCAGATATCGCCCTGTACGAAGCGAAAAACGCAGGCCGTGACCGGGTGAGGATGATGGATCGATTCGAGACCCATTAACCGCGTAAAATCCGGCCCATCATCCGCACCGCCGCCGTGCGGGGGAACAGGCGGCGCATGAAAAAACTGGCCAGGCGGTTGATCCGCCCGGGGATGACCCGCGGCTGGCGGCCGAGGGCAGCCAATGCTTCGCGGGCAACCTGCTCCGGTTCGAGGGTGGCGCCGGGAAAGCGCCGGGTCTGCTGTGGCTGGCTGGCGATGTAGTTGGACGTCCGGATGGATCCGGCGATGCAGGCCAGCACATCGACGCCGCGCTCACGCCACTCTTCCCAAAGGCCCTCGGCGAGGACGGTGTTATAGGCCTTGGTCGCAGCGTAGTTGGAGATGTAGGCCGACCCCCAGAAGGAGCTCAAGGAGGACATGAGGATGATCCCTCCCCGACGGCGGGAGAGCATTGCCTGGCTGAACTGGTAGACCAGCCTAAGGGGGGTGCGGATGTTGGTGTCGATCTCGCGCAGGTGGTCTTCCAGGGGGTGATCGTGCAGAGGCCCTACCGCCGAGAGGGCGGCATTATAGACGAGCAGGCCCACCTCCAGATTGGCCGCCGCCGCGACGATCTGGGCCGGGGAGCCGGGAGCAGACAGGTCCAGCGCCAGGGTGCGAACTTCTACCTGGTACTGGTCGCAAAGGCGCCTGGAGAGGTCGGCGAGCAGCTCTGCCCGGCGGGCGACGAGGAGCAGATTGAGCCTTTTTTGGGCAAGCTGCCCAGCGTATGCTGCCCCCAACCCTTCAGATGCGCCGCATACCACAGCCCAGGGTCCATATCGTTTTTGAAATTCCAGCCTGTCTCGCATGACCGCCTGCCCAAAAAAGATGTAATGTGTCTGATTATAGCCGATAGGATCGAGAACCGAGAGACATATTGACAAAGGGGAATCGTGTGATTCTGAGTTGCACCCAGAGAATCCGAGTATCTTCTCAGGGTTGGTTATGATACAGTAAATGCAAATCGTCTATATTTTAAGGAGAAAACCATGAATCCGGCCTTTGTGACCACGACTTTTGATCTTCCGAACTGTCGCATCGCCCGCAATCTGGGCGTCGTGCGCGGGATCACTGTCCGCTCGCGAAGCGTGGTAGGTAATTTTGTCGGCGGGCTGCAGACCATGCTGGGCGGCAATATCAGCATTTACACCGAGCTGTGCGAGCATGCCCGCCAGGAAGCCTTCGACATCATGCTCCAGCATGGCGACCAGATGGGCGCCAACGCGATTGTGGGGGTGCGCTACGACGCCAATGAAGTGATGGATGGAGTTACCGAGGTTCTTGCATACGGGACGGCGGTGATCATCGAACAGGCCTGATCCCTTGGGCTGCCAGGCCAGGAAGAATTCTTCTCTTCCTGGCCTCTTTTTCGCCGAAAACCGCTTGATTTTTAAGTCACTATATCGTATAATTACGATATAGTGACGATGACCAAACCGAACGCCACGATTCGAACATTATCTACTGACGAGCAGCGCCTGGCAACCATGCTCAAGGCGCTGGGGAACCCGGTGCGCTTCCAGATCCTGAAGATCCTGGCCGAAAAACAGGTGTGCATCACCGGGGAGATCGTCGAATTCACCACCCTGGCGCAGTCGACGGTCAGCCAGCATCTGAAAGTGCTGCGTGAAGCTGGACTGATCCAGGGGGAGATCGAGGGGCCGGCGACGTGCTATTGCCTCAATCCCGAGGGCATCCGCTGGCTCAAAGATCAGATCAGCACCCTGCTGCCGGACTGCTGCGAGGAACCCGCGACGATCCTGGCCAGGATGGGCAGAAAACCCTGCTGTTAGAACGCAGCACTTTTTTTACCAGGTTTCATCGTATTTTTGCGATGAAACTCTGAGAAAGGGAAAGATCCTATGGCGATGACGGATGCTTCGGCGGAGTATTTTGAGAAAGTGGCCGGCCAATGGGACGAGATTCGCGCCGGGTACTTTACTGAGGCGGTGCGCGAGGCAGCGATCGCCAACGCGTACCTGCGCCCCGAAATGGCCGTGGCGGACGTGGGCGCTGGAACTGGTTTTGTGGCGGCCGGGCTGGCCCCGCTGGTGAAGCGGGTGTACGCGGTCGACGGGTCGGCGGCAATGCTGGAAATGGCGAAGAAAAAACTGAGCCAGTTTACGAATGTGGAATTCCATGAAGCGGATGGCGCCAACCTGCCCTTTCCTGAAGAGAGCCTGGACGCCGTCTTCGCGAACATGTACCTGCACCACGTCCTCGATCCGCTGGCGGCGATCCGCGAGATGGTGCGGGTCCTGCGCCCCGGCGGCCGGCTGGTGATCACGGACATGGACGCCCACCCCTATGCCTGGCTGAAAGAGGAGATGGCCGACGTCTGGCAGGGGTTCGAGCGAGAGCAGGTCCGCGGCTGGTTCCGGGAAACGGGTTTCGTGAATATCATCGTTAGCTCCACCGGGCAGTCATGCTGCGCCGAGCCGGTCAGTGCTGCTTATAAAGACTCGCAGGGGCGCGAAGTGCGGATCAGCATCTTCGTCGCCACCGGCACGCGGCGGATGGCGATGCGCGACGCGGTCCAGGAAAATTACGCTGCGATCGCGCGGTCCGGATCTTCGTGCGGGTGCAGCTCCGGCGAAGCACAAGCTCAGGAGAGCTGCTGCAGCGGGACTCCGTACGAGGAAGTCTCGGTCAACTCGACCGGGTATTCATTCGAGGAGCTGTCTACCGCGCCCAGGGAGGCCGCGGAGATCTCGCTGGGCTGCGGCAACCCCACCGGGCTGGCAGGGTTGAAGCCGGGTGAGGTGGTGCTGGATATCGGCAGCGGGGGCGGGTTGGATGCCTTCATCGCGGCCGGCAAAGTGGGGCCTCGCGGAAAAGTGATCGGGGTGGACATGACCCCGGCGATGCTGGAGCGGGCGCGCGCCTCGGCCGAGAAAAATGGCATCGGCAACGTGGAGTTCCGCCAGGGCTACGCGGAGCTGCTACCGGTGGAAGACGGGACGGTCGACGTGATCATCTCCAATTGCGTGATCAACCTGACCGAAGACAAAGGCCAGGTCTTCCGCGAGGCTTTCCGGGCGTTGAAGCCGGGCGGACGGCTGGAGGTCAGTGACATCGTTACGTCCGGGCCGGTGCCCATGGATCTGCGTGGAGATGCGGCCGGTTGGTCGGAATGCGTCACCGGGGCGCTGCCCGAGCAGGAATATCTCGGCCTGATCGCCGAGGCTGGCTTCGGAAACGTCGCTTTGCGGCGGAGCGCAGTTTCCGGCGAGATCGGCGGGGTGCAGCTCTACAGCGCGATTGTGGCGGCCAAAAAAGGAGATTCGAAGGGGACGCTGCGCATTCTTTCCGGCGAAGACGACACGTCCGGCTCGTGTGGTTGCGGCTCAAGCGGCTGCTGTTGAAGTCGTTTCCTGCTGTTTCGATCTGGAACCCGATGAAACCATGCAATTGAGCGCGCTGCTCAAGAAACTCCATCAGGCTTTGCAGTTCTAATTGGGAGGGACGCCATGTTCAAGAAAATGCTTGTCATTGCTGTCTTTGCACTCATCGGCTGGGGAATTTGTGGAGCAATCATCAACATCGGCCGGAAGACCATCGGGGTGGACGCGACCTTGATCGTACATGCGATCGCGGTGCCTATCGTCTTTAGCATTCTTTCCTTTTTCTATCACCGCTTCTTTCACTACACCCGGCCGCTGTATACTGCCTTGATTTTCACCGGCCTGGCCATTTTGCTGGATGCCGGGATTATCGCACCCTTGGCGGAAAAAAGCTACGTGATGTTCACCAGCATCCTGGGAACCTGGATTCCTTTCGGCCTGATCTTGATCTCTACTTATGTGGTGGGAAGCCTGACCTCACGGGCTGCTGGCAGTCAGGAGCGCATTCCGGCCTAGAATCCCAATAACCCCATTCAGAGAAAGAAGGGGCAGTCAGTTTGCAGGCATTCCCGGTTCAGCGCATGAAAGTCGCAGCGGATGGGAGAGGTGATCTCCATGACCGTCCCCATCTCACTCTGCAAAAAAGACTGCGCGGATTGCAGCGCTAGAAAAGTATCCCGCTTGCAGCAGCGCGGCCCGCCGTGCTCGGCAATGGCAACCAGGCTTTGTGCAGTCATCTGGTTGCTCAAGCGCCACTCTTGTTTGGAGAGGGGATTGGCGCCGGTGATCAGGCTGACGAAAATACCGGTCCCGACCGCAGCGCCGCAGTTCCCACAGGTACCACAAGACCCGCCCGGGACTCCTTCGGCTCGTTTGCGCGCTTGCTGGATCTTGACCGCTTTGTCTCCATCACCCTGGTGGTTGTAATAAGCCGCCAGCAGCACCGCCGGGACCAGAAAGTGGTGCTCGGGGCCGTGCATCGCTACGGATGGGTGGCTCATCAGGATGATGGCCATCTCGACCGGATCAGTCAGCCGGGTTTGAAAGCAGTACTGTTCGATCAGATCGCCCGCGTCCGCGCTGTGGCAGTGATCGCAAACATAGTGGCCCTGCGAACAGTGGGCGTCCGAATCGAATGTCTTCCCGCAGTACACACAGGTTTGCGCCAGAGCCTGGGGCAAATAGACCAGTTCCTGCCCGCAAATCAGGCAGCCCGAGAGGTATTTTCCTTTGTTCATGTCAGCGATGTATCCATTGTTTATAATTGGCTACAAGTGCAACCTCATCCCATCCTCGAAAAGCCTGTCGTATTAGTAAGTCACATGAAGACCCCGCTCGACCAGCCAGTCCTTTACCTTATCTTCGATCTGATCGCGAATTTCGCGGAACTTCATCAGCTTTTCTGGTTCAGGACCTTCAAAGGCAGCCGGATCTTCAAAGGACCAGTGTAGTTTGTTATTCACTCCTGGCCAGATTCGAGGGCAGTTTTTTTCAGCATGATCGCAAACAGTGATTAGAGTCTGGATCAAGATTTTTCCCAAAAACTGGTCGATCCCTTTGGATGCCTGTCCGGAGAGGTCATAGCCTTTTTCTTCCATGACCTGAATCGTGAAGGGATGGATTGCTTTGGGTTCCAAACCTGCGCTGTAAACATCGAAATATTCTCCAGCATACTTGCGCATGAAAGCTTCGGCCATTTGGCTACGAGCGGAATTGCCGGTGCACAGGAATAAGACACGCTCTTTCGGATTCATTTTTGTCTCCCTGCCCAAAAATTAGGAAACTTGCTCTGTTTCTTGCTCTAAAAGTGCAATTACTTGCTGGCGTATCTCGTCGCGGACATGTCGAAAAGCTGCCAGGATCTCTTCTTGAGAACCCTGGACCTTGGCGGGATCCGGGAAGCTGATATGCACTTTCTTCCCCGGCCCCAGCCAGACCGGGCAGTTCTCGGCGGCGTCGTCGCAAACGGTGAGGACCAGGTCGAAGGGGACGCCGCGGAATTGATCCACTGATTTGGAAGTTCCTTTGTGGTGGATCCCGATCTCTTCCAGGGCCTGCAAGGCCATGGGATGGACATAGCCCGCCGGGTGGGTGCCCGCGCTGGAGGCTTTCCACCGCCCGGTCAGGTCGTGGTTGACGATCGCTTCTGCCATTTGCGAGCGAGCGGAGTTTCCAGTACACAGGATCAGAATGCTTTTGGGAACCATTCTCTTATACAATCCTTTCGAATAAGTGTATTAAAAAATTATATCAATCCAAATAGATATAATCAAGTATTGGTTCATTGGGAATACGCGTGAAGAGGGGACATACCACGGCGGATCCCAAAGAGCCCAAGTATTTCCTGTAAACATTTGATTAAGGGGGAGGATCAGCGAGAGATCGTGCTCAAGAAATGGTCGACGCGTTCCGAAATTTCGCCCGCTGCATCCCGAAAGGGTTGGAGTGGGTCGCCGGTGGTTTCTTGATCAGTCACAGGATCGGCAATGCTCCAGTGAATCCGCGTAGGGTTGGCGGGAAAGGCAGGGCAATTCTCCCGGGCACGGTCGCAGACCGTGATGATGTAATCGAAGCGCTGGTCGAGGAACTGTTCCAGGCTTTTCGAGCGCTGGTAGCGAATATCGACGTTCATCTCCGCCATCACGCGAGCCGCAAGAGTGTTGACCGGCAGCGGATCCACGCCAGCGCTGAAGGCCTGGATTTGATTGCGGCTTCTGGAGCGGAGCAGCCCCTCCGCCATTTGCGATCGAGCGCTGTTATGCGTGCAGATGAACAATACCCGCAGAGGAGCCGTGGGGAATTTCGCAGTTGAGCTGGAAAAAATACTCGCATGGAGCAAATCACCCGCTGCTTTGATCTGCTCACGGACCTCGCTCAAGTTGATCCCGTAATACGTCTCGCGGCCATCGGCGATGGATTGGTGCTCGCGAACCAGAGAATGGTCGCGCAATTTTTGCAGGTGATAGGAGACCAGGTTCTGGGGCTGGCCCAGGCGCTGGCAGATCTCCTGGACGCGCAGGTCGCTGGCCGCTAATTCCTTTAGAATATTCCAGCGCAGATCGTTTGAAAGCAAACCAAGTATTTCAGGCGCTTTTGCTTCATCCATGCATTAATTATACATCAATCCAGCTTGATGTATTATGGATTGGAATCAAGTCCATCGGTCTTGTTACAGAACGTCTTCCGCGCTCCTTCGGCTGGCTCACAATTTCATCAAAACGTGGACATCGCTTCCTCAATGATCTCCGGGTCACTGAGGTGAAAGTGATGCCCGCTTTTCGTGGACTGGGCATAGCTGGCCTGAGGTGAGAAAGCCAGGTACTCCTTCATCAATTCGATCCATATCTGGTCCAGGCGAGCGGCGGTGGCCTGGTCCACCCGGCCGTACTTCTCGATCTCCGCGCTGACAATCTCCGGTGCATGGCATACCAGGCGGAGAGGGACCGCGGGAAAACCCGCCGGCTCTTCAAGATCGTCCAGGCGGCGGTCGGGGTCAATATAAGCGTACTCAGCCAGGGCGGTGCGGTAGGTTCTCGCCTGGGTCAGGTGCTTCAACACGTAGCCTTCCGCTTCGCTGGACAGGCCCTGAAAATAATTGAAAGGAAGGGCTTTCTTGAGGAGCGGCTTGAGCAGGAAACTCAGCCCCAGTTGGGTGAAGAGCAGGCCAAGACGGTAGCTGGCGCTCTTGTCGAACCCACTGCGGGAATATTCTTGCTTGCTCATTCGCTGGCGGAAGGTGTAATTCTTGGCTGATACTGGGTCGAGGAGGATCAGGCCGCGAACGCGCTGAGGGTAGAGGCGGGCAAATTGCTGAACGTAGAGACCGCCCATCGAGTGGCCGATCAGGATGGCTGGTGATTTCAGGCCTAATGCGTCGAGCAGTTCGTAAAGCTCTTTCGCGATATGGGCCGGGGAGCGTGCCGTGCTGGATGGGGAGCTCTCGCCGTAGCCAGCGCGGTCATAGACCAGGATACGATAATCCCGCGACCAGCGTTCGGCCAAATGCCACCACTCTGCGCTGCAGCCAGCCAGCATTTGCTCGATGACGACGAAGGGCTTCGATGGAGCACCGGTCAGGAGGTAACACAGCTTCGCAGTCGAAATTGTGCAGCAGTCCATGGTAATGGTTCTCCTTTTCGGTCGCGCTTAAAAACTTGAACCACATTAACCAGTCGCCTGAGCTACTAAGCAACTATTCAACTAAGCTACCATCTTGATGATAGCAGCCATGTCGATGCGCCGTTTCGATCAAGACGTGGATGTTTTCAGGGGGAGTTTTTGGGGGTAAGGCGCAGCCTGGGCCGAGGATGAGCCCGCCGCCGGGGGCCAGGATGGCCAGTTCTTCGCGGACTTTCTCGGCCACCAGCTCGGGTGTTCCGCGGGCCAGGACGCCGCTAGGGTCGATCACGCCCAGGATAGCGGCTTTGCCCTGCACAGCTTCCTTGATCCTGGGCAGGTCGCACTTGTAATCCAGCTCGAGGACCGCTGCGCCGGTGGCGGCCATATCGGCGGCGATGCGGGTGGCGTTGCCGCAGATGTGATAGGCGAGGGGGATGTGCTCCGCTTTCAGCCGCGCGGCGAGCCGCTGCGCATAGCCCCACTCAAATTCTTTGTACATGCGCGGCGAGGTGACGTCTGGCCCGGAGAGCGATTCGCCGATCGAGGTGATCCGCGCGCCCTGGTCGCGCTGGGCGACGGCGTAGCGAAAGACCACCTCGAGGCAGAACGCCAGCAGGCGGTGAAGGCGTTCGTGCTGCTCCTGGTCGGAGAGGGCCATCAGGAAGGTCTCGACACCCAGTAGCATGGCGGCCAGCGAGAAGGGACCCTGGTCGGCGCGGCCCATGATGAAGGCCTGCTCGCCGATCTCGCTGGAGACGATGGCGGTGGTTTTCAGGTTTTGCGAGAGCAGATGAGCGCGGTAAGGATCGGGGATTTCGAGGCGGTCGAGGTCGTCCAGGCTGCGCAGGACGGGCCTGGCCAGAACCGGTGCACTGCCGGGCAGGTACTCGATCTCGCAGCCGCAAGCCTCGGCCAGGGCGACGGTGCCATTTTCGAGGATGACCAGGTCGTGGCCGAACTCGCGCCAGGCGGCGATCTGGGCCTCGGCCATGGCTTCTCCGTCCTGCAGGAAGGCGGGGAAGGGCATGCCCGAGGCCTCAGCGGTCATGAGGAAGTTGTGCAGGTCAACCGGCACCCGGTCGGGGATCTTGCCCTGCACCACGAGGTCGACGCGCTCGACCGGGTTCATCACCGGTTCAGGCCTTGACCTTAGCGCGGTAGGAGCTGATCATCACCGCCAGGGCCATGATCACAGCGCGGACGATGTACTGGGTGTAGATGTCGAAGTTCAGGAGGGTCATCCCATTGGAGATCACGCCCATGAAGATGATCCCGAGCAGGGTGCCCCAGACAGTGCCGATGCCGCCATTGAAGCTGGTCCCGCCGATGATCACCGCGGCGATGACGTCCAGTTCCCAGCCGTTGCCGAAGGTATATGAGCCGGCCATCACCTGGCCGGAGGTCATAAAGCCGGAGACGACGGACAGGATCTGCACCGCAACGAGGATGATGATGATCGTCTTACCCACGTCGATACCGCTCAGGCGGGCCGATTCAGGGTTGCCGCCCACCGCGTAGACCGCCCGGCCGGTCGTGGTGTAATTCATGATGAACAAAACAATCAGGAAGGCGACGATCATGATGATGGCCGGGATGGGGACACCACTCTGCCCGCCGATGCGCCCACCGCCAATCTGGTTGAACCAATCGGGGAACTGGTTCGCGATGGGGTAGCCGCCGGAGACGATCCCCGCCAGGCCGTAGAGGCCGAATTTGCTGGCCAGGGTGATGATGAAGGGGGGTATTCCGGTTTTGGTGATCAGCGTGCCATGCATCCAGCCAATCAGGATGGCGACTACAAAAGAAAGGGCCATTCCCAGAACACAGGCTACGTTGAGGTCTACACCCAGGGGAGTGAGGTCGCGGCAGAAACGGGCTACGATCACCCCGGCCAGGGCGACGGTCGAGCCTATCGAGAGATCAATCTGCCAGCCGATGATGACCATGGTCATTCCCAGGGCGATGACCCCACGCAGAGAATTGCTGCGCAGGATATTCATCCAGTTATCCCAGGTCATGAAACCGTGCGCGCCAAAGGTCAGTCCAACGATCAGGATGACCAGGAAAACCTCCATAACGTGGTCCAGTAAGAAAATCCCGACCCTTTTCCGGTTGATCGCTACACCACGTGCGGCTGTGTTCTCCATCTCTCTCAATCTCCTTGCATGCAAAGTTCGTACAGTTCGTTGACGTTCAGGGCGTCCGGGTCAACCTCATCCACGATCCGGCCGTGGCGGATGATGAGGATGCGGTGGCAAACTTCGAGCAGCTCTTCCAACTCAGTCGAGACAAAAACGGTCGAGATGCCCTTACGAGCCTGGGCCCACATGATCTCGAAGATCTGCTGTTTGGAATTGACATCGATACCCCGTGAGGGCTCGTCGAAGAGCATGATTTTCGGGCTGGTGTTCAGCCAGTTGCCCACGACGACTTTTTGCTGGTTGCCGCCCGAGAGCGAGCTGGCTAGAGCATCGATTCTGGGGACCTTGATCTGCAGCTCTTCCACCTGTCTCTCGGCGAACTCGGCGCGCCGGCGCTTGTTTTCCACCCAGCCATCAGCAGTCTTGTTCATACTGGCGTAGCAGAGATTATCCTCAATGGTGTGAACAAGGATCAGGCCTTCTTTTTTTCGGTTTTCGGGGGTCAGCCCAACCCCCGCAGATTTCATTTTGATTAAATTGGTTTTTTTGAAGGAATGGCCTTCGACGATCACTTCGCCTTGTTGGGGTGGATCGGCGCCAAAGATGCCTTTCAACAGCTCGGTGCGGCCCGAGCCGAGCATCCCGGCGATCCCGAGAATTTCACCGCGGTAGAGCTTGAAGCTGACGTTCTGGTACCAACCCTCGCGGCTCAACCCATTGACTTCCATCACCACTTCGCTGGTGGGCTGGATATCTTTGGGCCGGCTCTTGACTTTGACCTCGCCAAACATCATGTTGATAATGTCTTTGTGTTGCACCTCGCTCATGTTGACGCAGCCGATCAGCCGGCCATCGCGCAACACGGTGACCGTGTCGGCAATCTGGGGGAGCTCCTGCAGCTTGTGAGTGATATAAATGACGATCACGCCCTGGTCGCGCAGGGCGCGGACTGCCTCGAAGAGGCTCTGGACCTCGTGCTGTGCCAGGGCCGAGGTGGGCTCATCGAGCATGATCACCTTCGGATTGAAACTGAGCGCCTTGGTGATTTCGATCACCTGGCTCTGCCACATGCTCAGGCGGGAGACCATCTCGCGCGGGTTGATGTCGACTTTCATGCGCGCCAGCAGCTCGGCGGCCATCTGATACGTCCGGCGCCAGTCGACCATGTTATTGCGTTTGGGAAGGCGGCCGAGAAAGATATTTTCCGCCACGGAAAGGCCGGGGACCAGGCTCATTTCCTGGTAAACGGTGACGATCCCTTTTTCATAGGCTTCCGAGGTGGTGTTGAAGTGGAGTTTTTCATCGTTGAGAAAAAAATCTCCGGCGGTGGGCTTGATCACCCCGGCAAAAATCTTGACCAGGGTCGATTTCCCGGACCCGTTTTTGCCGACCAGGGCATGGACGCGCCCATTGTCAAAGCCCAGGCTGACATCGTCCAGCGCGCGGGTTCCGGGGTAATCTTTGGTGATGTGTTCCGTGCGGATCTCTAAACTGCTCACCTTGGCGGCCTCCGAACTTTCGATTCCTGGAGGAACAGGGATGTTCCTCGAGAAACATCCCTGTTCTGTTTGCCAGTGTTGCTACTGGGTATTTGTATTGTACCGGGATTCAGGCCAAAGACAAGGATTACTTCAGGCCATTGTCGGTGCGCCACTTCTTGACCCCGTCGGGATCGGAGCGGCCGAGGTAGGTGCCGTTGACGACGGTGATCTTGCCCTTGTCGGCAACTTCTTTGCCCGTGAGTTGCATCACCAGGGCTTCGACAGCCTTATACCCCATGTTATAGGGATCCTGGGCGACGGTGCCCTGGAGGATG
>DATKLX010000197.1:0-4954 GCA_035542155.1 Anaerolineaceae bacterium | reverse complement strand
GCCCCTGCTTTCGTCCCAACTTTGAGGGAAGAATGTGTATGGCAAGGAAGCATGATAACGGTCCGATCGTAGCCGGCTTGATTCTGACCCTCTTCAGCCTGCTCCCATGCCATTTTGGAGGTTGATATGTCGACACAAACGATTCGCATCCTCATCGCTGGAGCCCTGTTCGTCCACGGGATTGGTCACACCCTGGGGATCTGGAAGCCAGCCCGTTCGTTGCCCTTCCTGAGGACCCCGGACCCGACATTGCGGCTCGTCAGCGGGGTCCTCTGGGTCGTGATTGCCCTGGGGTTCGTTGCCTCGGCGATGAGCTTCTTCGGCATCCTCTTGCCAGCCGGCTGGTGGCGGCCGCTGGCGGTCGTCTTCGCGCTGATCTCCCTGGTCATGCTGCTCCTGTTTGGGCGAAGTTGGCCGCTTTTCAACTTCATCGGTGCTTCGGCGATGAACATCGCGGTGCTGGTCGCCCTCCTCTGGCTTCACTGGCCACCGTTCATTATGTTCGACAGGTAGAAAAAGCGCCTAATCGATTTCCAAAAAGGAGAAAGGCTATGTCCGAGAAAGCCAGTCAGAAAATCAACGTTGTCATATCCGGTTTTGTAAAACCGGGATTCGAGGCTGTGCGGGAGGCGTTCGCCGAGAACTTCACCCGCCGGGGTGAGCTGGGCGCCGCCTGCTGCATGTACTACCAGGGTGAAAAAGTTGTCGACCTGTGGGGCGGCGTTCGAAACGGGGCGACCGGGGAACCCTGGGAAGAGGATACGATGGTCTTCGTCGCCTCGACCACCAAGGGCCTGGCTGCCATGACGATCGCGCTGGCCAATTCGCGTGGCCTGCTGGATTACGAGGAACGCGTCTGCACCTACTGGCCGGAATTCGCCCAAAATGGCAAGGATAAGGTGACCGTCCGCCAGTTGCTCTCGCACCAGGCCGGGCTGCTGGCCCTGGACGCGCCGGTAGACCGGAGCGTGGTCGCCGACCTCGACCGGCTGGCTGTTGCTCTGGCTCAGCAGAAACCAGCATGGGAGCCGGGAACGCGCCAGGCGTATCACGGGATCAGTTTAGGTTTCTATGAAGGGGAACTGCTGCGCCGGGTTGATCCGCAACACCGCAGCTTAGGGCAGTTCTTCCAGGAGGAAATCGCTACTCCACTGGGACTGGACTTCTACATCCGTCTGCCCGAGGGGATCCCCAACTCCAGGCTGGCCACCATCCAGCGGTCCAACCCGGGTTTGGAATTTTTTCGCAGTAATCCAAGATTTGCGCGGGCTTTTGTGAACCCGCTTTCCCTAACCTTCCGGGCTTTTTGGAAGAACCCGGGGATGGCGGTCGCATTCGATGCCGAGCGCATCTATTCACGCAACCTCGAAGTCCCCTCCATCGGAGGCGTCGGAACAGCAAGGTCAATTGCCAAGGCTTATTGCGTTTTCGCGAGCGGCGGACAAGAAGTAGGATTACGCAAGGAAACGCTGCAAAATCTGATGGCACCTCCATTGCCACCGAAAAATGGTTTTTTTGACGAGTGCTTGAAAATCGAGTGGACTCTTTCACTCGGTTTTATGAAACCCTGTCCGGCATACCCGATTGGCTCTCCAAGTGCATTTGGCACGCCGGGGTCGGGGGGATCCTTTGGATTTGGCGACCCGCAAATAGGGGCAGGCTATGCTTATGTCACCAACCTGTTGGGAGCCAAACAGGGGACCGATCCAAGAGAACTGGCGCTGCGGAGCGCATTCCACCGGTCGATTGGCGAGCCAGTTCAATTACGAAAGTCTGCAAGCCTGCAGCCGGCTTCGAAATCAAAAGAACCAACCGCAATGAAGTAAGGAAAGGAATAAGCGCATGACCAGAGAAAAAGAGTCTCCCATTCTAGGTAATGTAAACAAAGGCTTCGAGGCCGTGCACGATGCTTTCACTGAGAACTTCACCCACCGGAAAGAGCTGGGTGCTGCCTGCTGCATCTATTACCAGGGCGAGAAAGTAGTCGACCTGTGGGGCGGGGTTCGGAACAAGACGACCGGTGAACCCTGGGAAGAGAATACGATGGTGGCTGTGTTCTCGACCGCTAAAGGCATGGCCGGTTTAGCCATGGCTTTGGCACACTCACGTGGTTTGCTGGACTATGAGGAGCACGTCTGCACCTACTGGCCGGAGTTTGCCCAAAACGGCAAGGAAAAGGTGACCGTCCGGCAGCTGCTCTCTCACCAGGCCGGTCTGTGCGCACTGGATGCGCCGGTGGACCGGAGCATTGCTGCTGACCTCGATCGACTGGCGGTTATTCTGGCGCAACAAAAACCAGCCTGGGAACCCGGAATGCGGCAAGCCTATCATGCACAGAGCCTTGGATTCTACGAAGGCGAGTTGCTGCGCCGGGTCGATCCACGTCACCGCAGTCTGGGGCAGTTCTTCCAGGACGAAATCGCTTCCCCGCTGAGGCTTGACTTCTATCTCTGCTTGCCTGAGGAGATCCCAAATTCCAGGCTGGCGACGATCCAACCAGCAAACCCTGCCCAGAGGATGATCAACACCCCTCTTCCGCTGATGCTTGCGTCAATGGACCGGCGCTCACCCACCTACCGGGCGATATTTATAAACCCTGGACCATTTTTATTCCTTGATCAGGAATGCATCTATGCCCGTAATTTTGAAAACCCTTCCGGGAACGGGGTTGGAACGGCACGTGCGCTCGCCCATGCTTACAGCGTTTTCGCCAACGGAGGCGATGAGCTCGGATTGCGTCAGGAAACGCTTAATGCACTTATGGCTCCTGCCGTCCCGCCGCTTCACGGCTTTTACGATGAAGTGATGAAGAAAGAGATGTGCTTCTCGCTCGGTTTTTTGAAACCGAACCGGACCTATCCCTTCGGCAACCCAGGTGCGTTTGGGGAGCCGGGGGCGGGTGGTTCCTTCGCTTTTGCCGACCCGGAGGCCGGGATCGGATACGCCTACGTCACCAACCGGATGGGCGCAAAGCTGGGCGGGGATCCAAGGGAACTAGCGCTGAGAGAGGCCTTCCACCGCTCGCTCGGCCAATCAAAGACCTCACGGTAGATTGGAACCGAGGAACCCGTTTTGAAGAAAAAAAACCATCATAAGGAATCGATGGAGGCAGAAATGAAAATGATTAAGAGAGTAGGCTTCGACCTTCTCAAAGGCGCAATAGCAGCGGCAGCCGCATTCGCTGGAATGGTGGTAGGCGGAATTAGCACCACCATGCTCAGGTTACCGACACCTGGGATGCCACCGCAGGTGGATATGAACACCCTCATGCCGCGGCTGTTCCTTACTCAAATCGTGATCGCCATCGTGCTGGGGGAATGTTTCCAAGGGTTGTATCAACGCTACTGGCAGCGGTTGTTATCAATCTGGCTATGTAACTATCTGTTGTATTACCTGCTAAACGCTCTGGATGCCTTGCTGTTTTCTCCGCTTCCCCATATGAGTACCGGCATCGTATCCAACATTTTCCCGGCACTGTTTATGGCGGCAGTCATTGCCGTGTTGTGGAGACCCGGGACTGTCGATTCTCCAAATAATGGAAAGGTTCGTGCCTACTTCACTGCAAGGAAACCGATAGATTGGGCCTGGCGTTTGGCTTTGGCCTGGCTGGTCTTTCCCCCGATCTATTACCTGATGGGCCGTGCCGTGGCTCCCTTTGTGCAACATTATTACGAAGATCCCAGCCTGAACCTGGGCCTCACCATGCCGCCGTCAGTGGAAGTCCTTATGGCTATGCAGGTTCTGCGCGGTGCACTGTTCCTTGTCGCGGTCTTGCCCATCATCGTCCCCTGGCGGGGTTCACAAAGGGGACTGTGGCTTTGGGTGGGTACGGTGATCTTCATCCAGATTGCCGGTCAGGGCATCCTGCAAGCCTATTGGCTGCCAGCCGGCCTGAGAATTCCTCACAGCCTGGAATTGCTGGCGGATTCTTTCCTTCAGGCTGGTTTATATACCCTGCTTCTTTGCTTTCCCTCGAAACAGGTAGAAAACCAACAAGGATCAAGAAGGAATATATAACGATAACCCATGAGTGGAAATATAGGAGACAAAAATGAAAAAGAAAGTCTGGAAGATCGTTATCCCCATCGTCGCAGCAGTCTTGTTGCTCATCGTTCTGATCGCCATCGGTCAGAGAAAGGCAAGTAACATCATGATCTCCGCATTCGGCAAATACCAGGGTTACTCCGCCCCTATCTATGACGGCTCAAAACGGACATCCGACTACCTGACTCTTTCAGATGGGACGCGGCTGGCGTATGACTTGATCATCCCGACGAAAAAGGGCTTTCCCGCCGATAAACCTCTGCCGGTGCTCTTCAAGTACACCCCCTACGGGCGGGCATGGACCATTATCGATAAGAATGGCAAGATCGCGGCCAGTGACTTCATGGATTTTCCCAGTCAGGTGATGGTTCGCATCCGCTACTGGATCATGGGCGACCAGGGCCGCGTCTTTGGTCCGCTCTGGCGGGACAAGTGGCTGGATCCCGTGGTCAAGCACGGCTACATCGTCGTCTCGGTCGACCGGCCGGGAACGGGCGCCTCGTTCGCCTCCCCGACCCCCGGCAGCATGGAGACCGCGGCCAAATTTGAAAACGAAATCATCAACTGGATCGTTGCCCAGCCCTGGTCGGATGGGAACGTCGGCATGTACGGTGACTCCCAGCAGGCCATGGTCCAGTTTGCGGCCGTCGCGGCGGGCAATCCGCACCTGAAGGCGATCCTGCCGTCGGCCAGCGACATCGAGATCTACCAGGCGGTTAACTTCCCCGGCGGCGTGTTCAACAAGGCCTTCGCCTCCGTATACGCTATGGTTCCCTTGCTCGATAAGATGGCCACACCGGTC
Organism: Anaerolineaceae bacterium; assembly: GCA_035542155.1. GTDB lineage: Bacteria > Chloroflexota > Anaerolineae > Anaerolineales > Anaerolineaceae > DATKLX01. The sequence goes on along the minus strand of DATKLX010000197.1, from coordinate 108 downwards.
GATAGCGACCCGGACGGCGTGCTCCTGAACCAGGCCCGGGCGTCGCGGACGGACACGGTCACAGTCCAGAGCACGCTCGAGCTCGCCGCGCAGGCTCCGTACCAGGAC
>DATKLX010000196.1:0-7373 GCA_035542155.1 Anaerolineaceae bacterium | reverse complement strand
GCAGCAGCGATAGCGATAGACCCAGGCCTCCTCCAAATGAGGATCCCGCACTCGTTTGGCTGTCCCTCCCCAGCGCTGGAAGGTGGTTCCAGAGCAATAGGGACAGTGGTGGGGACGTTCAGTTTGGCTGTACTTGACTTCAGGCAGTTGCAGGAGGACAATGGACATGGCAAGCTCGCTGGTAAGACGATTTTGGCGAATCCATCTTACTGCGAGCTTGTTCTTTTTTCAAAACCTACCAGCCTTTGGACAGATACAAGAAGAGGGGTGCATTCACGTTTTGGGGGGCGAGGGCCTTTGAGGGTCTAATTGGTAAACCGGTTTCCCCGTCTCGGGGTCCCAGCCGAACTGCTGCCAGTACTGGCGGACGAGCGGTTCCAGGTCCAGGCAGCGCCCGCGGTTGGCGCCTTCCGCCAGGGGCGGCTGGCCCAGCGCCCGCGGGTGGATCGGGTGGCGCAGCGGCGCCCCTTCGCGTGCGTTGAAGCCCTGGCGCAGGGTCTGGATCGCTGCGCCAATTTCCATGTATTCCTCCGGGGTGCGCCGCCAGCCGGTCACCGCGTTGAGCCATTGGAACACCGGCAGGCGGTTGACGCCGATCAGCGCCCCGAATAAGCAGCCCCCCGCCCCGTTGATCACCTGCATGAATTTGCTGCACGCTGCCGCCATGACCGCTTTTTCTGGGCCAGCCTGGTATTTACGCCCTTTCCAATAGAGCCGCCGGACTTTGGGCAGCCCGGGGACCCGCGTCCACAACTGGAACATCTCGTAGTACAACTGCGAGCCCAGGGTGTGACGACCCGGAGTGGGCTCGAGCATGGCATGCAGGCTGAAACCCGGGTCCGCGCGGCCGTCGTGCATGGCCAATTCCTGCCCGCCGGCGTTGACGGCGTACGCTGCGGCGCCATTGCCGAGGCGCTCCGCGGCTGCCCGGACGCCATCCGCCAGCAGGTCACCCAGCCCCTCACGGGCGATCATCTGGCCCAGGAGCGCTTTGATCGCCGCGGCGTTCCCCCAGGTCAGGTCTAACCCGCCGGTCTGCGCGCGGGTCAGGATGCCCCTCTCATAGCATTCCAGGGCAAAGGCCAGCGTCCCGCCCGCGGAGATCGAATCCATACCGGCCCGGTTGAGCATGTCGTTCAGCTCGAAAATCGTGTCGAGGTCTTCGTTGAGCAGGAGGCTGCTCAGGGCCAGCACCGTCTCGTATTCGGGGCGGTGCATCTCCTTCGCCAGGCCGTCCCCGCCCACCTGGCAGATTCCCCCGCAGCCCAGCGGGCAGGCGAAGCAGTGGTATTTGCGCAGCTCGAGACGCGCAAAGTGGTCCGGGTCGATCGCGCTCGAGCGGCGCAGCCCAAAATCGAGGTTGCTCCCGCGCCAGTTGCGCACCGGGCCATCCCCCATTTCGATGGCGATCTGGTTCATGCTGATCGTCCCCCATTTCTGCAGCATGGCCTTATAGAGCAGCCCATCCTGGGCGAACTGAACCGGCAGGGCGCGCATCAGGCTTCCCAGGTAACGCGAGAGCCTGCCGGATGGCAGGGGGATGCGCAGCCGGACCCAGCGCATTAATTCACGATTCAGGCGCCGGATCTCAGCGCGGTCCTTGACGGTCACCGTCTGGTTGCCGGCCAGCGCCACAGCCTTGAGCCGCTTGGCTCCCATCACCGCCCCCAGGCCGGAGCGGGCCGCCATGCGCCCGCCGTCGTGGGAGATTCCCGAGATCCGGGACAATTTTTCCCCGGCGGGCCCGATACAGGCCACGCTGAGCCGCCTCCCCGGGACGCTGCTCATCAGGGATTTCTCGGTTTCGAGCGCGTCCATCCCCCACAGGGAAGATGCGTCGCGCAGCTCGGCCCTACCGTGATCGACCAACAGGTAGACCGGGCGGTCACTCGCGCCGCTGAAAAAGATCCCGTCGAACCCGCTGTGCTTGATCGCCGCCGAGAAGCTGCCCCCGCAGTTGGCGTCGCCCCAGGTGCCGGTCAGCGGCGATTTGGCCGCCGCCATCCAGCGCCCGGTGAAGAGGGTCCCGGTGGCGGTCAGCAGGCCGGCGACCAGCGCCAGAACGTTTTCCGGGCCCAGGGGGTCCGCGCCGGCCGGGATGCGCTCGCTGAGGATCGCCGCCGCCAGCCCCAGGCCGGAGAGGTATCGCTCATAGATCTCGTCGCGGACGGTTTCAGGCGTGCAGGTTTTTTGGGTCAGGTCGACCCACAGGATTTTTCCCAGAACGCCAGGGATCATTCGCGGGCTCCAGTACAGGCTTCAGTCATTTGCTCCATGATATCAAGAGACAAAGCGAATCTCCAGTGAAGATCGTCACTTTAGAGGCCGGTGTCTGGCTGACCATTGTCCATGATTCTAAGAGGTTGGGTTCAGTTTCCCGTATAGTTTTTTGAGAGAAGGGTAGATCTCTTGATAGGCTTCATGGCTTTTTCGATATGCGGCGTGGTTTTCTGGATCCGGAGCCAGGCAATGCTCCACCTGGACAACTTGGACCGCCTCTTCGACAGACGGATACACGCCCAATCCGACCGCTGCCAGCAGGGCGACTCCAACGGTTCCACCAAAACCTGGGTTCCGAACCACTTCAAAGGTTCTGCCAGTTACGTCCGCAAAGATTTGCATCCAGGGCAGATAATTTGCACCTCCCCCTACCATCCGGAAGACCTGAATGGGAGACCCGGTTACCTTCTCGGCAAGATCTGCCATCAGGGTGTAATTGTGTGCGACTCCCTCTGCTATGGCGCGGATGAGGTGTTCACGAGTATGATTTATACCCAGGTTGATGAAGCAGCCGCGCAGGCTATCATCCGGATAGGGCGAGCGTTCACCGGCCAACCACGGGGCAAACAACAACCCGTCTGAGCCAACCCCGACGCGGGTCATATCCTCCCCAATTTTCGTAAAGGCCTGGGAGTCCCCTCCATTTTCACCATAAAGATGATTGGCCGCCCAACTGAGACTGGCGCCACTGGCATTATTGGTGCCAATATAGATCAACTTATCCGGGTCGCCCGACTGGGCTGTAGCAAAACCTGACTGGCCTTTCAGCTTTTTTGAACAGCTCAGTCCCAGATTCCCAGAAGTGCCAAGAACGATGAAAGCCTTGCCGAGGGCTGCAGCGCCAGCGCCAATTCCGGCAGCCATTGCGTCGACGGTGCCGCCAAAGACGGGCGTTCCTTCCATGAGTCCCATCTCGGCCGCCGCCTGGGCAGTCAAACAACCAATCCTCTCGGTGGGCTTTTTGAGCGGCAAGAACCTGTCGGCGTCCAGGCCAAACAACTTCATCGTCGTGGTATCCCACTGCTTGGTATATAAATTCAGGAGACCGGTGCAGCTAGCCTGCGTCCATTCGCAGAACCATTCTCCAGTGGCGCGCAGGCAAAGATATCCGCCCTGGTCCAGGAAGGCGCGCGTGCGACGGTACAGGTCAGGCGCCCGGCGTTTGGCCCAATAGAACTTGGGGAGGGCGTAGTTGCCTGTCATCTTAAATCCGAGCAACCTTTCGAAAATCTTTGAACCGCCCAATTTCCCCATCAGGATTTTTGCTTCTTCCCCGGCGCGGTTATCCATCCAGATCATCGCCGGAGCCAGGGCATTCCCCTGCGCATCTACCATGGTAATGGACTGGCCCATGCAGGAGAAAGCCAGAGCGGCGATCTCCCTCGGATGGACCCCAGCCTGATCTAGGACGCATTTTGCGCAGCCTGTTACGGCAGCCCACCACTCTTCAGGTTTTTGCTCAACGTAGAACTGGCGAGGATAATAGACCCGCAAAGGCTCTTTTTCGGAAATGATCACATTGCCGGCCATATCGGTCAATGAGGCCTTCACACCAGAAGTCCCAGCGTCAAAGGCTAGCAAGTAGTTCATCAGGTAAGCTCCTTATTCAAAGGAAATTCCGGTGATCAAGCCATCATAATCCGGTGAGTGTGCGCAGGTTTCTGAAATTATCCATGCCCGGCGGAGTGATATTCAAGCTCGGATCAATGGAAACGTGGATCAGGGCTGGTTTTCCAGATTTACTGGCGCGTTCCAAAGCTCCCGGCAGTTGGGAGATGTCGTCGACCTTCTCCCCGAAGCAGCCCATTCCCTGAGCAATCAGGTCGTATCTCAGCTCGGGACACAGCTCGATACCGACAAATTGATCGGGGGTAAACCCGCGCATCAGGAAAACCGGTTTTTCCATCCCCCAGGCCTGATCTACGGCAACAACCACTGTCAAAGGTGCATTGAGGCGCAAGGCTGTTTCCATTTCCATGATGCAAAAGCCGATTGCGCCGTCGCCGGTGATCAGGCAAACCGGACGCTGCCGATCGGCGATTTTTGCGCCAATCGCAAAGGGCAGGCCGGTGCCGAGATAGCCCATCTTCACCGAATAGATAAAACTGTCCGAGGCCAGTATTGGATAGTAGGACAATGAAGTGAGCACCGTATTGCCGCCATCCAAAACGGTGATTGTATCTCGCGGGAAGAAATTCCTCACCGCGGAAACCATCTGAGCGGGGTTGACCCCCTGTTTGGGAGGGGTTTGCAGGTAGGCTTGGAGCTGAGCCTGTCTTTCAGCAGACATGGCGCGATACCGTTCGAGGTCTGGCATGGCAGGGCGTGAGGCAGTTCTGGCTTTGACCGCTTCAACCAGGGCTTGCAAAGCCCCCTTGGCGTCGGCAACGATGGCGAGGTCGACCGGACGATTTAACCCAATGGAATAGGGATCCGCATCGATTTGAATGGTCTTCTGGGTGTCCGGATCTCCCCAGAGCGGCGGCATCCCCCAGCCATCGTATTCTCCGAGCCGCGAACCAACGACCAGGATCACATCGGCCTCGTTGCGCGCCGTCGTGATCGCAGGGGTATCGAATATGTGAAAGTAATTGGGATGGTCTTCCGGTACGGTCCCGCGCGCTCCCATCGAAGTGCTTATGCCACAGTTCAAGGTATTGGCCAGGGACAGCAGCTCTCCGGCGGCATCCGCCCACATGACGCCCTTGCCGGCGTGGATATACACCTTTTTTGCGCCGGTCAGCCACTCCGCCGCCAGTTGAATGCTCGCCGGGTCACCTGCGCCCATATTTTCAACGCGGTATCGTCCACCGGGATAGACGTGTACTTTGCTCTCATCGATGGTTAAGGCGAGCAGCTCATCGGGGATGGCCAGCAGGGATGGGCCTGGACGGCCCGTCGTCGCGGCCCGAAATGCGGCGCGGGTCATTTCGGGCAGGCGTTCCCAGCGCGTCACCACGGCAGCGTATTTCGTAATGGGCTTCGCCATGTCACACAAATTCGTCGCCTGCCATGCGCTGCCGCGATCGGGCGTGGTCGTGGTGGTGCGGCGGGTACAGGTGATGGCAAGGATGGGATGCCCTTCAGCAAAAGCGCTGGCAAGGCCAGCAACCATGTTGGAGCCGCCGGGACCCGGACTGCCGATGACGACGCTGACCTTTTTGCTGATACGAGTGTAGCCCTCAGCCATATGGACCGCGGATTCCTCGTGATGAGCATTGACGTATTGAATCCCGTACCGTGGAGTGAGCCCGACAAATGGGATGTGCGCGCCATCCACAATCCCAAACATCGCATCCACACCTTCGGCTTTCAGACACTGCAAGAGCAATTCAGCGACTCGGATTTCCATTTGGCCTCCTCAAGAAACCATCGTGTGTTCGGAAATGGTGGAATGGCACAATATTCAGTTTGAACAATGGTGCAGAAATTATTTTCAGCTATAATATATACGTTCCAGGCGGCGGAGTCAACGATCTCAAGCAGTTTTGAACAAATTTTCAAAAATCTCGCTCCGCAACAGAAGAGACACTGCCCGGCGCAGTTCGCTGTTTGAAAAAGGAAGTATGTCATGAGCGTGCTCGAAGATATGGCTTTGCTATTCAGAGTGGCAAAGAATTACTATCTGGATCACTATTCACAGGGCGAGATCGCGCAGCTTGAAAATATCTCTCGCCCGCAAGTATCGCGTCTGCTGCAAAGGGCCAGGGAACTGGGAATTGTAAAAATATCGGTAGCGTTCCCGGATACAGCGGACAGATCGTGGCTGAAAGAGCGACTCCAGGACGGGTTAGGACTTAAGGATGTGTGCATTTCTCCATCGACGGAGAAAGATAAAGAAAACGAAGCGGGGGTGTATACGATTGCGGGCACCTATCTATCCCAGGTTCTGGGTAAATTTAGAAATGTCGGGGTTGGCTGGGGGAAATCGATGTACTACACGTCGTTTCAACTCATCCCAAGGGCAGGGAACCCGGAGCTTACTTTCATTCCCATTATCGGGAACTCAGGTACGAACATTCCGTATTTGCAAATCAACAGCATCGTCGATCGTTTTGCGGAGAAATTCGGCGCCAAAGGGTACTACACCCAGAGTTTATTTTTATCACCGGTCACGCAATTCCTGGAAGATCAAAAACGACTCGTCGAATTGAGGAGAAGCTGGGAAAAGTTAGATGCGGCTGTCATTGGGCTGGGTGGAAAGATCAATTCCAAAAAAATCTACATCGACGAGCTACCCGCCGCGACGAATAAAAAGCGGCTGATTGAGCATGCTTTGGGCGATATTCTGGGGCAGTATTTCATGGATGACCAGACCGTTTTTGAGTATCCCAAAGAATACCAGGTGACCGCGCTGGGTCTGGAGGCTTTGAAGCGTGTCGAGAATGTGATCTGTATCGCCCGGGGGATTCACAAGGTGGAAGCGATTGCGTATGCGGCGAGCCAGGGTTATATCAAGACCCTGGTCACCGATGAAATCACGGCCAGGGATATTTTAGAGGTGCTTAAATAGAAAAAGCCTCTTGGCAATGACCTACTCTCCCAGGAAGTCGCCCTCCAAGTACCATCGGCGCTGACGAGCTTAACGACCGGGTTCGGGATGGGGCCGGGTGTGCCCTCGTCGCTCAGATCACCAAGAGACTTTATTCTCTCACTTTGTTTTTGGCTGAATAGAGATCGACATCCACTACTTTGCACGTAGGTGAAGAAGTAATCAATTCCCCGCACCACAGGGGTAGCCCTCGGTCATTAGTACGGCTTAGCTCCATGCATTGCTGCACTTCCACACGCCGCCTATCAAGCAGGTGGTCTACCTGCGACCTTACTTCCTTTCAGAATGAGGGATCTCATCTCGAGGCGAGTTTCCCACTTAGATGCTTTCAGCGGTTATCTCTGCCTGACGTAGCTACTCAGCTGTGCCGTTGGCACGACAACTGACACACCAGCGGTCAGTCCACCCCGGTCCTCTCGTACTAGGGGCAGCTCCTCTCAAATCCCTTTCGCCCACAGCGGATAGAGACCGACCTGTCTCACGACGGTCTGAACCCAGCTCGCGTACCGCTTTAACGGGCGAACAGCCCGACCCTTGGGAC
>DATKLX010000195.1:0-16194 GCA_035542155.1 Anaerolineaceae bacterium | reverse complement strand
TTATCGACGACCACAAAAAACACCGGCATCCCGGTCTCATGGACGCGCTGGCTGGTAAACGATTGGATCAATGCCGGGCTGCTCGGTGTGCTGGCATTTCTGATCCGCCTGCCCTTTCGCAGCCAGGTACTTTATCACTGGGATTCGGTCAATTTTGCCTATGCCATGCAAGAATTTAACCTGGCAAAAGACCAACCCCAGCCGCCGGGGTATATTCTTTACGTTTTTCTGGCACGGCTGGTGGACCTGATCTTTCACGATCCGCAGCGGACCCTGGTGGCGATCAGCCTGGTGTCCAGCTCACTTGCTGTGGCATTGATCTATCTTCTGGCAAAGGAGCTGTTCAACCCGCTGACCGGGTGGATCTCAGCCGGCATGCTGGCCACTTCGCCACTGTTCTGGTTTTACAGCGAAATTGCCTTACCGCATACCTTCGATACTCTGCTCATTCTGAGCTGCGTCTTTGGGTTATACCGGGTTTCCCAGGGAGATCTTCGCTATTTATATCCAACCGTCATTTTACTGTCAATTGCTGGCGGGGTGAGGCAGCAAACACTGGTGTTCCTGTTACCACTGACATTATTTGCCTTTCGCCGCATCGGATTTCAGCGCTGGATCTTCGCGGGTGGGCTTGGCGTCCTGGCCTGCATGGCGTGGTTTTTGCCATTGATCGCAACGACCGGCGGGCTGGCGAATTATCTTCGGATTACGAGCCTGTTCAGCTATCACTTTCAGGATACCACATCCATTTTCTTGGGGGCCGGCTTGAATGGGATCATCCATAACGTACGAAAACTGGCGGAATACACACTGTATGCCTGGGGACCGTCTCTTTTGGCTCTGGGAGTCCTCGGCGCCTCATTGCGGATAAAAAATAGGATCTCTCAATCCCAATGGGGACGCTGGATCTTCCTGGCAATATGGGTGATGCCTGCGCTGGTTTTTTATACCTTTGTTCACATGGGGCAGCAGGGCCTGATTTTTGTATATTTGCCTGCGCTGCTCCTCGCGAGCGCCTACGGTCTGGAGCTCGGTTTACGCCACCTTCCTGAGCTGCGTACAATTATTGTCTTTGCCCTCCTCCTGTTCAACGCGGCAGTTTTTTGTCTCTTGCCAGAGTTCCCGTTCGGCGCCCACGGAATCAGGATCTTGAACCGGGATTCGCTGGTGGCATCCGACCAATATTATAAGGAGCGGATCCAGGCCATCCGCGAGAATTTTTCCCCAGCCTCCACACTGATCCTGGCGGTAAACTGGCACCACGTCGAGTATTATCTCCCGGAGTATCACAAAATTACAATGGATGCGGAAGTGGCGGCGAAAGAATTGCAGAGCCTGCCAGTCCCGAGCCAGGGTGAGCCTCTGGATTCCAGCCTGGCGGATTGGGGAATGCGCCCGGAGCAGAACGTTAAAATCAATCTGGTCATGTTCGATCCAGTAATCGATGAGTTTATACAGTCTCCCGCCGGCTGGCAGTCTGAACAGATTCAACTCCCCACAGGGGACTTGCTTCGAATCCTTGAATTGAAACCTGAAACCCGGGTTCATTTAGGCAACGGTGTTGTCGCTTTTCGACCCTGAGGATCGGTTAGAGAGGAAAATGGTCTGGGAATATATGAAAATCCTGCGGAACATAGCCACCTTGTTCCTGCTCCTTGGAATTTTGCTCGAGCCAGCCTGGCAGCCTGCCCTGGCGCAGACGGCCGTTTGGTCCCAGCCGCTGGAGCTTTCCAGCCCGAAGCAGTCTTCCACGTTCCCAGAAATTTCAGTCGATCGAACCGGCCAGGTGCACGTTTTTTGGTCATCCGGGATCGGCGATTACGACGTGGTGATGTATCGCAGCCTGGCTCCCGGAAAGGGCTGGACGCAAGAAAATGACATCGTTGCCCTGAGTGTGACCTCAGGGCGGATCATCACCCGCCCGGCATCCCTGATCACACCGGATGGGGTGCTGTATTTGTTATTCCGCAATTTCACTCTTTTCTACTCGTCCGTACCGGTGGTTGAGGCGAGCAATGCGGGCGCCTGGTCGGAAAGGAAGGAGATCAACAGCGGAGACAACGTGGTGTATTTCAGCCGCATGGTGCAGGACCATAAAGGCACACTCCACCTGTTCTACACCGAAAATACGCCCAGTGCGTCCTGCTCGATTTGTTTTCATCTCTACTACCGCAGGTCTGAGGACGGCGGCGCCCGTTGGACAGGGCCGGTCCGGATATCGGATCCGAATAACGGAGTTGCCAAGCCGCAGATTTTTATCGATGCGTTGGACAAAATCCACGTGGTCTATGAAGCTGGCCCGGGTGGGGATCTCGGCGCTGTGGAAACCGAATCGGATGTTGCCTACGTCTCTTCTGGCGATGGCGGCAACACCTGGACTGAACCGGCAATATTCCGGGGTTCTGCCAAACCAGAAACTCTTGTGACGCCATCCGCGAAGCAGACGCCTACAGCGACTCCCACCGCGGTGGGACTGATCAGCAGTAAAAATATCGCCATCGCTCAGGATGGACGCGGCCGCCTGATCGTAGCCTGGCTATCGATCCCGGAAGACATTATCTATTTCTCTACCTCAAGCGATTCGGGCAAGACCTGGTCCCTGGGCCGTCCGATTACCGGGGTGTGGGGGGGATGGACAGTCTATAATGCCCGAACAGATGGATACTCGATGGCGACCGACAGCGCTGGTGAAGTTCACCTGGTGCTCTCCGGCAGGACCGCCAAAGATCAAAAGACCCTGAACTTACTCCATGTGGCCTGGAACGGCGAGGAGTGGAGCGCTCCTGAAGTGATCAAGGCCTATCAGGGAGACGTGCCCGAGTGGCCGAAGATCGCTGTGGGAAATGGGAACACTCTTCACGTGGTCTGGTTTGAACGGGACAAACAGCACATCTTCGAATCGGGTACCGGATTGTACACCATCTGGTATGCGCAGGGTTTGTTGAATGCACCTGCCGTGAAGGGTGATCCATATCCGACCCTGACCGCGAAGCCACTCCCCACCGAAATTTCCTCTGCGGATGTGCAACCCACCAAAACGCCCGAGCCAACCCTACCTGCCTTGCAGACAAACCCAACCCAGCCAGGCATGACAGGGATCAGCCAACCAGCGTATTCTGAGACCGATTACCTGGTCTTGCTGGGAAAAACGCTGGTGCCCAGTCTGTTTTTTCTGGTCCTGGTCGTCCTTGGGATCGTCATCTTAAGACGCAGATAATACCATTCTACTTATCCCTATTCGTGTGAATTTATGAAAATTCTCTTCGTAGTCCCTTACGTTCCCAATCTTATCCGGGTGCGGCCATACCAGTTCGTCCGCAACCTGTCCGAAAAAGGCCACCAGGTCACGGTTCTGACGCTCTGCGCGAACCAGGCCGAGCGTGAAGACGCTGAACGGCTGCGTAATGTGGTTACTGACGTCGTGGCTTTCCCCCTGGCACGCTGGCGCACACTGCTGAACTGCCTGACTGTTCTACCGACCAGGGAGCCGCTTCAGGCAGCCTACGCGTGGCACCCCGGTTTATCCCAGATGCTTGACCAGTTGGCAGGGGAAAGTGAGGGATTTGACCTGATCCACATCGAGCACCTGCGCGGCGCCCGGTATGGCCTGCAATACCAGATTCGTAAAGGGTTGAATGAGTCAGGTTTTCTGCCGGTAGTCTGGGACAGCGTGGACAGTATCAGCCTGCTTTTCCGCCAGGCTGCGCAGTACAGCCGGCAGCGGGTCAGCCGGCTGCTGACTCGGCTCGAACTGACTCGCACCGAGTATTTCGAAAGCTGGCTTCCACTTCGCTTCGACCGGGTGCTGGTGACTTCTCCGAATGATCGACAGGCTTTCTATGACCTGGTGAAGGCATATGGCCTGAAATCTCCTCCGGACATCGACGTTCTTCCGAATGGGGTGGACCTGGATTATTTTTCTCCTGATCCAACCTGTGAGCGAGACCCCGAGACACTGGTGGTCAGTGGAAAAATGAGCTACCACGCTAACGTGAGCATGGTCCTGTATTTTGTCAAAGAAGTCATGCCCAGGGTGTGGAGTGAAAAGCCTAACGTACGCCTGCTGGTGGTTGGCAAAGATCCACCCGGGGCGATTACCGAGCTGGCGAAAAACCCGCGAATCAAGATTACCGGCACGGTCAAAGATATCCGACCTTACCTTCGCCAGGCAACTCTGGCGGTTGCCCCACTAACTTATGGGGTTGGAATTCAAAATAAAGCGCTTGAAGCGATGGCCTGCGGGACACCATTGATCTCGACAGCCCAGGCCGTTTCAGCCTTACAGATCGTTCCAGATCAGGATTTGTTCGTTGCCTCCGGGCCGGAACAAATGGCCCTAAAAATCCGGTTCCTGATCGATCATCCGGAGATCCGGAAGCAGATCGGCCAGGCAGGGCGGCGGTACGTCGAAGAAAATCATCGTTGGGAAAACATCGTGGACAAATTGTTGGAGGTATATGATGAAGCTATCCGGTCTAGACACACTATCCTTCAAAAAACTATTCTATAGACGCGGGGAAAATGCAGTCACTCTGAGCCAAAAACATCCCTTAGAGTGGCCGCTGTATATTTTTTGCTTGATCTTGAACGACCTAACCATGCTGGGCATCTCTTTTCGCCTGGCCTACTTTGTTCGCTTTGAAGCCTCCTTACCAGTTTTTCGCCTGGACGTCGTCCCCTCGATCCCATTCTATCAAAACGTTATTTTGGTCCTGATCCCGATCTGGTTGGGGATTTTTATATTGGACGGGCTGTATCACCGGCCGAACCTGTTGGGGGGAACAAAAGAATATTCATTGGTATTTCAGGCTGTCACGATCGGCATTCTGATGGTGATCGTTGCCGGTTTCATCGGTCCAGATTTTGTGATCGCTCGTGGCTGGCTGCTGCTGGCCTGGATGTTCGCCTTCATCCTGACCAGCGCCGGGCGCTTTCTGTTGCGGCGGGTCGTCTACTGGCTCCGGCAGTTTGGCTTTTTTATGTCCTCGGCTTTGATCGTCGGTGGGAATGATGAAGCGCGCTTGCTGGCCGAGCAACTGTTAAGCTGGCAAACTTCGGGCCTTCACCTGGTGGGATTCGTTGATGATGAAAACCCTGAAGGAGCCCTCCTGTACGGACGGGTGCCTGTACTGGGTCGAATCGATCAGCTCGACCAGTTGATCGCCCTCTATAAAGTCGATGAATTGATCCTGGCAACCAGCGCGATTCACCGCGAAACCATGCTGAAGGTATTCAAACGCTACGGATTAAGCAATGGGGTGAACGTTCGCTTATCCTCAGGGATGTACGAAATCATCACGACCGGCCTGCAGGTTACTGAATTTGCCAGCGTACCGCTGGTGCGGGTGAACAAAGTCCGCCTGACCGGCTCGGATGAGGTGTTGAAGACTCTCCTCGATTACGGGTTGACCATCCCCGGGCTGATCCTGATCTCCCCACTCCTCCTGGTCATTGCGCTGATCATCAAGCTCGATTCCCCGGGACCGGTGATCCATCGACGAAAGGTAATGGGGGTCAATGGCCGCCAGTTTTACGCCTTTAAATTTCGCACGATGTACGTGAATGGAGATGAAATCCTGCGGCAGCACCCGGAGCTGCAGAACGAACTAGCGGAATTCCATAAATTGAAAGAGGATCCGCGAATCACGCGGGTGGGGAAGTACCTGCGCAAGTTCAGCCTGGACGAGCTGCCCCAGCTTTTCAACGTTCTAATGCATGAGATGTCGCTGGTTGGACCGCGGATGATCTCTCCCGAAGAGATGGTTAAATATAACCAGTGGGGGATCAATCTTCTGACCGTGCGCCCAGGCTTGACCGGCTTGTGGCAGGTGAGCGGAAGATCGGATATCGGCTACGACCAGAGGGTCCGCCTGGATATGTACTACATCCGTAACTGGACGGTCTGGATGGATCTCGGTCTGCTTGCCTGGACCCTGCCGGCGGCAATCGCTGGAAAAGGGGCCTATTAGATCGATCTTAGATCTGAAAATAGATCTTAAATATGAAATATTTTGGTTCAATGTGCGTTATACATGTATTACTGCACTATTTAGATAATTATGGGGAGATAAAGCAATGAAGCTGCTTGTCACCGGTGGCGCCGGGTTCATTGGATCTCATGTGGTCGACCTGTCCATCAGCCAGGGATATGAAGTCGTCATCGTCGACGATCTTTCTACAGGGCGGAAATCGAACCTGAACCCGCAGGCCACTTTCTATCACCTGGATATCCGCGAACCGGAGCTGGAGGACGTCTTTCAAAAAGAAAAACCAGATTTTGTCAGCCATCATGCCGCCCAGATGGACGTGCGCCGCTCGATGGTGGACCCGCTCTTCGACGCCGACGTCAACGTGGTTGGGTCTATCAATGTTATTGAAGCTGCGAGAAAAAGCGGCGTAAAGAAGATCGTCTATATCTCAAGCGGTGGGGCGGCATACGGGGAGCCTGAGTATCTTCCCTGCGACGAAGCCCACCCGGTGAATCCGATCTGTCCCTATGGTGCGAGCAAACACACCGTCGAGCATTACCTCTACATGTATTCGGCAAACTTCGGTTTGGATTACGCAGTCCTGCGTTACCCCAACGTGTACGGACCCCGCCAGGATCCGCATGGCGAGGCCGGGGTTGTGGCCATCTTCACCGGGAAAATGCTCCGTGGCGAGCAAGTTGTGATCAATGGCGATGGCGAACAGGAGCGTGATTTTGTGTTTGTCGGCGACTGCGCCCGGGGAAACCTGCTCGCATTATCCGCGGAAAACGGCATCTATAACCTGGGTATGGGAAAACCGACGACGATCAATGAAATTTTTACCCACCTGAAAGCGATCACCGGTTACCAGAGGGATCCAGTTCACGGCCCGGCGAAATTGGGGGAGACACGCAAGATCTATCTGGATGCAACCAAAGCCTTTGACAAAATGGGATGGATACCCGCAGTCCAGCTCCAGGATGGATTGAGGCAGACCGTCGAATATTTAAACACGATTGAGATAAGCCTGTGATCATCGTTCAGACTCCTCTACGGATTAGCTTTTTTGGCGGAGGAACTGACTTTCCTGATTTTTTTCTCGGGGAAGGCGGTTGCGTCTTAACCTCTGCAATCGATAAGTATATCTTTCTGGTTATCAAGAAACGATTCGATGCGAAACTCCGGATTGGATACACTCTCACAGAGATGGTCGACCAGGTTGACGAAATCCAGCACGAGCTTATCCGTGAAGCGCTACGGAAAACCGGTATTACCCATGGGGTGGAAATCACCACCATGGGAGACATTCCCGCAACTGGATCTGGGCTTGGGTCTTCCAGCGCGGTGACGGTTGGCGCGCTGCATGCCATGTACACTTATCTGGGCGAGATCATCCCCCCGGCAAGGCTGGCGGAGGAAGCGTGCCACATCGAGATCGATACGTTAAAAAAACCAATTGGGATCCAGGACCAGTACATTGCCGCGTACGGCGGCCTGCGGTTCCTATCTTTCGGGAGAGATGGAAGGGTCGACGCAGAGCGGATCGATCTGGAAACAGACCTGAGCCGGGAACTGGACGCGCGGCTGATGCTCTTTTTTACCGGTATCACCCGCACATCGGAATCCATCCTGGCCGAGCAGCAGGTCAATATTGTGGACCGGTTGGGCATATTGCGCGAAATTAAAGATATTGCCTATGAAGCCCGCTGTGAGCTGATCCGGGGCAACCTGGATTGCATTGGCTGGCTCCTCAACCGTTCGTGGCAGCTCAAGAAAAAACTTGCCAGCAAGATCACCAATGATGTAATCGACGAAATCTATTCTGCTGCCCTCCAATCCGGAGCGATGGGGGGAAAAATCACCGGGGCAGGGGGAGGAGGATTCTTGTTATTGTATTGTCCGCAAGATAAGCAGGGAGAGGTGCGCAGGGCTCTCTCAAACCTTCAGGAATTGCCATTTAAACTCGAGGCAGATGGCACAAAAGTCATCTTTAATTACCGGCGTTAGCCAAAAGGAATCATTTACTTTTCATCGCAGCATGGAGGAGGTCGCAATGGATAAATTATATGATTATATTCAGGACTTACACACCACTCTGGATTATTTGCCTGTGGAAGCCATCCGTGAAGTCGTCAATATTCTTCACGATGCGCGGTTGAGAGAAAAGCAAATCTTTGTCATGGGGAATGGCGGCAGCGCAACGACCGCCTCTCACTTTGTCTGCGACCTGGGAAAAAATACCCGGGTTGACCATTGGCCATATTTCCGGATGATCGGATTGACCGATAACATCGCGGCGATCACAGCCTATGCCAACGATGAAGGCTATGAAAATGTGTTTTCCCAGCAGTTGGTTGGCCTGATGCGGGCCGGGGATATCGTCATCGCGATCTCAGCCAGTGGAAATTCGAAGAATGTCTTGAAAGCAGTGGATATCGCGAATGACTGCGGGGCCTACACCATCGGCCTTACCGGGTTTGACGGGGGTAAGCTGGCTAAATTAGTCAAGAAGAACGTCCACGTGCCCAGCAACCGCATCGAGCAGGTGGAGGATATTCACCTGATGATCGAGCACATGATTGTCACCGCACTGCGTGATTCCACCCAGCCGATCACGATTCGTGATAATATCGATTTGATGCTGGCCAAAGATCTCACCCTGGTTTCCAAAAATGCTGAAGCGGCCGAGGCCAGTGAGACCTCGAAGCTGATGATCGAGCGGATCCGCTTGGCGTTAGAGCAGCTCTACACCGCAAAACGCGAGACGTTGACTTCCCCAGAGATGTACGATCTGCTCACCCACGTCTTGCAGGGGCTGGTCGACAGCGCCTCAGCGGTGAGCGGCAGCCTCCTGGTGCTGGACAATAACGGCAGCGTTAAAGATGGAGTTCTGGCATACGGGGGTGATATCGAGGCAAGATCGGCCCAACAGCTTGGAGAGCTTCTCAATAAAGGCCTGGCGGGCTGGGTGGTGCGCCATAACAAACCCGCGCTGGTCCCTTCCACGCGGGATGATCCACGCTGGTTGACGCGATCCTGGGAGGAAACAGACAATTCCTCTCGTTCCGCAATCAGCCTGCCTCTCATCGACGGGACCCAAATGATCGGTGTCTTAACTCTGGTTCGCCCAAGACAGAATCAGTTCACGCGCGAAGACCTGGCACAACTGACCACTCTGGCAATATTACTCTCGTTGAGGGATTATGCCGGTTGAGGAGTCAATATGGAAGTAAAGTCGTATCTTTCCCCACTCGCAAAATGGTGGTGGTTGCTGCTCATTTCCTGTGCGCTTGCGCTGGGAACAAGTTACTATGTCGTAAATAAGCAGCCTCCAATCTACAAGTCCACCACAACGCTGTTGATTGGACAGATGATCACCAATCCGAATCCATCCAACAACGACTTTTGGCTGAGCCAGCAGTTGGCGAATCTGTATTCTGATGTCGCTAAGCGGGATCCCATTCGCAATGCTACATTGACTGCCTTGGGGTTAAAGAATCTGCCGGTTTACGACGTTCACCCTCTACCCAACAGCCAATTAATTGAAATTGTGGTGACCGACCAAAATCCTGAGGTAACCTGGCGAGTTGCCCAGGAGCTTGCTCACCAGCTCATTTTGCAGAGCCCATCCACCCTGCAGCCAGAGGAAAAGGCGCGCCAGGATTTCATCCATAAGCAGATGGATGATACCCGGAAAGCCATCGAGGAAACCCAGAAAGAGATCAGCCAGAAGCAGGAGGAATTGGGAACCCTGACCAGTGCGAAGGACATCGCGGATGAACAGCAAGCCATACAGACCCTGGAAACAAAGTTGACTTTACTGGGAAACAACTTTGCCAGCCTGGCCGTCAGCTCACAAAGCAACGCCTCAAATATTCTGACGGTAATCGATCCCGCGATCCTTCCGACAACACCCATTGGGCCAAATAAGTGGGTGATCGTTGCAATAGCGGGGTTTATTGGCCTGGCACTGGGTTCAGGAGCAGCTTTTCTCCTTGAATATCTGGATGATTCGTTGAAATCCCCCGAAGATATTCACATCGTCCAGAATCTGCCCATTCTCAGCCTGATTTCTGAGATGGAAAAAACTGCCAATCAGAAACCGTACCTTGTCGAGCAGCCCCGGTCGTTGATCGCAGAATCTTTCCGCACGCTGCGAGCCACCCTGGAACTTTTCCCACGGAAGCCACTGAAAACTATATTCCTCACGAGCCCGGAGCCGGGGGACGGCAAGACCTCTATCGCGATCAACCTTGCCCTGGTGTTTGCCCAAGGGGGAAAACGGGTAATCCTGCTGGATGCTGACATGCGCCACCCCTGCGCCCACGAAAGGCTGGGTCTGGCTAACGTGAATGGGCTGGGTGAAGTTCTCAACGGGCGAGTGGATCTGATGAACACCATACAGATGTATGAAGTAGAAAACCTCTCGTTGATCCCTGCCGGGGATGTGAAAAGGATGCCACTGGACAACCTGGACCAGAACCGGGCAGGGGCCATTGTTAAAGAGCTTACTCAGATAGCCGACATGGTCATCATCGATGGCGCGCCATTGTTTGTTTCGGATGCCTTGATCTGGGCTTCTGTGGTAGATGGCGTGATCCTGGTGGTGCGGCCCGGGCATACGCGCAAGACCATTTTCACTGTGATGGTAGACCATTTGGAGCGGATGGGGGTCAATCTGCTGGGAGTGGTCTTCAACCGGATTCGCTCCAGGGATGCTGGCCCCTATGGAAACTACAAATATTACTCATCCTACTATCCTAAAGCGGAGAAAGGCGAACAGGCCGCACCCTTAAAAAACAAGAAGTCCACCAAAAATGTAAAAGAGAAACTCAGGAGGACCGTCCGGATACCAGCCCTGGGGAAATCGAAGCTGGCTGGTTGATTTTTTCCTGGGCAGTCCATCGTCCGGTGCCAACGGGGCAAAAAGAACCACCTGATAGGCGATTACTAGCGGGTGGTTCTTATTTTAAAGCAGCATGCCCATTGAAGGCGGGGGCAAGATTCGCTACAATAAAGCTGATTCTTACCCATCTCGTTATGGTTTCTGACGGCAAACAGAAAGGAGCGATTCGTATGCTGGTCTCCGAACGAATGACTCGACGTGTGATTACAATCCATCCGGATATGCCCATCCAGGAAGCTCTGACACTGATGAAAAAAGAAAGGGTTCGCCGTTTTCCGGTGGTAGATGCGAGCGGTAATATGGTCGGAATCGTTTCCGAAAAAGATTTGTTGAACGCGTCTCCCTCGGATGTCACCAGTTTGAGTGTGTGGGAGTTGACTTACCTGCTCAGTAAAATTACCGTCGAGCGGGTGATGACCCGGGATGTGATCACGGTAACTGAAGATACGCCACTTGAAGAGGCAGCGCGAATCATGGCCGATAACAAAATCGGCAGTCTTCCTGTTGTGCGAAATAGCGATCTCGTTGGGATCATCACAGAGACCGATCTGTTCAAGATTTTTCTCGAGCTATTGGGCGCTCGAGATGCCGGGGTGCGCCTGACAGTGCTCCTGAATGACGTGCCGGGAAAGCTTTTGGAAATGGTCGGAAAAATCCGCGATCTCGATGGGAATATCATTGCATTGGGAACGTTTATGGGTGAAAGCGCCCATGACCGGCTGGTCACGGTAAAAGTGGAAGGGGTCGACCTGGAACAGTTGAGAGAGGCGATCGAGCCAGTTGCGGAAAAAATCGTCGACATCCGCGAAACCAAATACGCCTGAGTCAATCAAAAAAGCAGCCTGTCACTGGCTGCTTTTTTGATTCATCTCCCTCGCAAGGATATTTTTTGAGTCAGGGAAAGATCGCGCTATTTTGGGAGTCTGGTAAAATAGAGATACAGCGTTAGCCCGGGGTTGAACTGGGGAATCACCGCAGTGTTTTTCATCGCGGGAGAGAAAAATTCTGGAACGTGGAGCAGGCCACAATGGCACAAATCCGAGTTATTCTGGCTGATGATCACCCGGTGGTCAGAACAGGGATTCGAAACCTTTTGGGCAGGTCGC
Organism: Anaerolineaceae bacterium; assembly: GCA_035542155.1. Classification (GTDB taxonomy): domain Bacteria; phylum Chloroflexota; class Anaerolineae; order Anaerolineales; family Anaerolineaceae; genus DATKLX01. The sequence continues at coordinate 4,213 of DATKLX010000195.1, read as the reverse complement.
CTGAAATCGAAGTGGTTGGAGAAGCGAGCAGCGGCGATGAAGCGTTACGCCTGGTTGAAGAGCTGAGCCCCGATATTCTCCTGCTGGATATGGAGATGCCCGGGATCAAGGGCGTCGAAGTAGCTCAACGGCTACACGACCTGAATTCTCCGGTGAGAATCCTGGCTTTAAGCGCATATGATGATAAGCAATATATTCAAGAGCTCCTGGAAAGCGGCGCTGCCGGCTATTTAATGAAAGAAGAAGCGCCTGATACGATTATGGATGCAATCCGGGGAGTATCCCAAGGCGAACAGGGTTGGGTCAGCCGGCGAGTCGCGGCCCAGATGTCGGTCTGGATGCGCGAGGAGGATCAGGATTCCAGCCGGCTTACGCACCGAGAAAAGGAAGTTTTGCGGCTGGTGGTAGAGGGGAAAACCAACCAGGGGATTGGCCTGGCGCTGGGGATCAGCGAAAAAACGGTGGAAAAATACCTGGAGGCGGTTTTCAGCAAATTGGGGGTTACTTCACGGGTCGAGGCTGCTGTCATGGCCGTTCGCGAAGGGCTGGTTTAGACAGCCGACCGGGTTAGGGATTTCCCTACCTGATGGATAGGCACATCCCTGATTGCCTCACGATTCCATGTGTCGTATAGTTGAACCGTAATTTGAGAGAAAATTCAGATAATTTTCATGATACCGGTTAAATGAACCGAAAATACACATCAAAATCCTGATTTTTCTCAATCCAGAATGACCGTTATTGGTGAAGACTTTTGATTTTTCGTGAAAAGGAGAAAGAATTATGGGTATTCTATCCTGGATCGTTGTCGGCTTGATCGCTGGCTGGCTGGCCGGGCTGGTAATGCGCGGTGGTTATAGTATTTTGGGGGATATCATCATCGGGATCGTAGGCGCCCTGGTGGGTGGTTTCATCGCTTCCTCCCTGTTCAACATACCGAATCCTCTCAGCGGGATTAACCTACCTACGATTTTTGTCTCATTCCTCGGAGCGGTTCTTATGATCGCTCTTCTGAGAATGTTAGGTGGGCGGCGGTCTGTTTTATGAGCGGATCCACAAAATCCAATCTACACAACCGGTAAATTAAAATGGGGGAGCTTAAATCCTGGAAGCTAAGGTGGCTTCCCAGAGGATGGCTCCTCCATTTTCTATTTTGAAATTGGATGGTACATCTAATTCTTGTACCGAGGTAGATCACTCATTTATCATGGCAAGAAGGAATTATCAATCATAAAGGACCCCAGTATGTTCCAGGATCATAGACCTGCGGTAAATCGGATCGCTTTTATTGGTAACCACATTCCCCGCAAATGCGGTATCGCCACATTTACCACTGATCTTGCCGAGGCCGTTGCGGCTCAATATCCCAATACGGACTGCATCGCCCTGGCTATGAACGATATTGAAGGGGGATATGCTTATCTTCCCCGGGTCAAATTCGAGCTTTCGGAGGACGACCAGATCGCCTATAAGCGGGCCGCAGATTATCTCAACGTCAATGACGTGGACGTGGTTAATCTTCAACATGAATATGGTATTTTTGGGGGACCGGCGGGATCGAATATCCTTGAATTACTCCGGGATTTGCGCATGCCGATCGTTACAACTCTGCACACGGTGCTGAAGGAGCCTGATCCGGTTCAGTTGAAAGTGCTGCAAGAAATCTCCCAGCTCTCAAGCCGGCTGGTGGTCATGAGCCAAAGAGGTATCGATTATTTAACCCAAATTTACAGAATCCCATCAGAGAAAATTGATTTTATCCATCATGGTATTCCGGATGTGCCTTTCGTCGATCCGAATTTTTACAAAGACCATTTTGGGGTTGAAGGGAAGATTGTCCTGCTGACCTTTGGCTTGCTTTCGGCGAACAAGGGGATTGAGAATGTTCTTCTGGCGCTCCCCGAAATTGTTAAGCAGTATCCAAACCTGGTTTATATTGTGCTTGGGGCAACCCATCCCAGTGTGCTGAAAACCCAGGGCGAGGCGTATCGGGATAAGCTCCAACATCTCGTAAAAGAATTAAACATCCAGGAACACGTGATATTTGACAATCGCTTCGTCACGGAAGATGAGCTGGTGGAATTTATTGGCGCAGCGGACATTTACATCACACCCTACTTAAATCCCCAGCAAATCACTTCGGGGACGCTAGCCTATACGGTGGGCGCCGGAAAAGCGGTGATTTCGACACCCTACTGGTACGCGGAGGAGTTACTAGCTGAAGATCGCGGCGTGCTGGTCCCATTTGGCAAGCCAGAAAAAATCGCCGAGAAGGTCATCTATCTACTGCAGAATGAGGCGGAACGGCACGCGATCCGCAAGCGGGCTTATCTTCTGGGGCGGGAAATGATCTGGTCTAAAGTGGCCCAGCGATCTATGGAGAGTTTTGAGAGAGCCAGACTTGAGCCGGTTGTCCGCCCATACATTTCTGCCGTCTCGAGGAAACTGGAAACGAAATCCGATGACCTGCCGCCCCTGAATCTGTACCATCTATCACGACTGACGGATAGCACCGGGATCTTGCAGCATGCGGTCTTCAATCTGCCAAATTACAGGGAAGGATACACGACTGACGATAACGCCCGGGGACTGATCGCCGGCATCCTGCTCGAGCGGCTTGGCGACGAATGGTTTACCGGGGCGGCTGAGTTCGCTTCTCGCTACCTTTCCTTCCTTTTTTATGCCTATAACCCGGAACTGGGAAGGTTCCGGAATTTTTTCAGCTTTGAGCGCCATTGGCTGGAAGAACATGGCTCTGAAGACAGTCACGGAAGGTCAATTCAGAGCCTGGGGATGGTATGCGGCCATTCGATGCACGAGCAACTACGCAGCGTAGCCACCATGCTCTTCAACTGGAGCCTGCCCGCTGCACTGGAGCTGACCAGTCCAAGAGCTTGGTCATTTACGCTGCTGGGGGTTAATGAATACCTCAAACGCTTCTCTGGCGACCGTACGGCTCAAAGCGCCGCCAAAGAGCTCGCAGAGCGTTTGCTGAATGCTTACCAATCGAATAATGGGTCGGACTGGCGCTGGTTTGAACCGACGGTGACCTATGCCAATGCTTCTCTGTCTCACGCACTCCTGGTCGCCGGGAATTTGATGAATCATCAAGAGATGCTCGATGTGGGCCTGGAATCGCTCAACTGGCTGGCCAAGGTGCAGCGGTCAGAAAGCGGATTTTTCTCCCCGGTGGGGAGCAATGGCTTTTACAAAAGGGGCATGGAAAAAGCAAGATTTGACCAGCAGCCCATCGAAGCATGCGCCATGGTTTCTGCATCTCTGGAAGCATACCGGATCACCGGAGACCAGTACTGGCATAAAGAAGCCCAAAGGGCATTCCGCTGGTTCCTCGGAGAAAATGATCTGGGTTTATCCCTGTACGATCCTACCACCGGCGGCTGCCGGGATGGCTTACATCCTGATCGGGTAAACCAGAACCAGGGAGCCGAATCGACCCTGGCGTTTCTTGTTTCCTTGCTGGAGTTTCGCTTATCCGACCAGGAAATACAGGTCGGCCAGAATGGAAAAAATCCTCAGATTACGATCTTATCGTTAAACACGCATCCGACGATGCGGTGAACGATGGGAGTATAACGGTCCAACTCAAGCCTACTTTCGGAGAGGTCACAGCAACCATGAACGATCGGTTCGGACCAGCCCTGGTTAAAAGGTATTCGGGGAATCCAATATTAACCAGCCAGATGTGGCCTTATCCAGCAAATACCGTTTTCAACCCGGGCGCCACGCTCTTACCGGATGGCACGACGTTACTGCTTTGCAGGGTGGAAGATTTCCGCGGCCTGTCCCATTTAACCGCGGCTCGCTCGAAAGATGGGATCACAGATTGGCAGATCGATAGAGAGCCGACTCTTATTGCAGACGTGAGGCGTTATCCAGAAGAAATATGGGGTCTGGAGGATCCGAGGATCACCTATCTCCCCGAGTTGGGAAAATTTGCCGTTACCTATACTTCTTATTCTCGCGGCGGGCCCGGGGTATCGCTGGCGCTTACCGAAGATTTTCAATTTTTCCAACGGCTGGGAATGATCATGGGACCTGAAAACAAGGATGCTGCTTTACTGCCCCGGCGAATAGATGGTTCGTGGGCGCTCGTGCACCGTCCAGTAGGATGGCTCGGAGCTCATATGTGGATATCCTTTTCCAGAGACCTGCAGAACTGGGGTGGACACCGCTTGATGTTGGAGGCTCGTAT
>DATKLX010000194.1:0-8843 GCA_035542155.1 Anaerolineaceae bacterium | reverse complement strand
CCTGCTGGAATGATATTTAGGTTGCCGGTTTATCGGCGAACGAGCGGGAGATAGATATTGAGGCGATCGCCTACGTAAATGTGCGTGGTCGCCTGGTTGTTCACGGTCAGGTTCACGGGATTCGTGGGATCTTGCTGGTCGGCGGAGATCGACCAGGTGATCTGGTAGGCAGCTCCCTTGGTTACAATGGTTGCCTTCACCGGGATGATGAAATGAACCAGGTCCAGGTACTGGAGGGACGGGAGGTTCCAGGTCAGGTCGTTTCCGTTTTGATCGCTGGGCGTTGGCGAAATCCCGGCCGGATCGATAGTCAGATTGGAATCCACGCTGGCCTGGACGACGATGCCGGTGGCGTTGGTAAGGCCATAGTTGCCGGCCAGTGTATCGATGTTGTTGAAGGTACCCGCCTGGCCGAGCGACCAGGAAAGATTGGCCGGCGCCTGCACGTAGACATCCGTGAGGTTGGTCGTTGGGCTGTAGGGGGTGTTCGCAAACCCCTGGTGGTTGGTTTCCCACAGCGCGCCCCCCGGGTCGGTCTTGTAGATGATTGGTTTCGAGGTCAGCTTGGTCCCATCGGCGCCGTCGACCAGCCCGTAGTACAGCCTGGAGCGGTTTGAAAAATCGGTGTCCGTCCAGGTCAGGGTGACCCGGCTGTTAGTGTCCGTGGTCACGGAAACAAAGTCGTTTGCCACGCTGAACGGGTTGACCAGCCCATCGACCATGCCAGGATTGCCGGAGACTCCTCCCTGGAAGAGGGCATACCACAGGATGCTACCGGATGTCCAGGCGACAATCGCGTTCCCGTTTGGCAGCCAGGTTGCATCCGGTGCGCCGTACTGTAAGGGTGGCTCAGGAGAACTGGGCGGCAATAGCCGATTGATGCTGGATAAGTTATAGCTCGGTTGATCATTGATGAAAGAGTATTGAGAGACTGAGTAATAAATATCGTTCTTATGATTCCCCATCCGGTTCCACGTGAGCAGCACATTGTTGCCCGGCAGGGCTGCCAGGTTGGGGTTGATATAGCCGTCTGCAGTGCCGGGTGAATCGCTGGTGAGCTTCATGGGCGGTGTTTTCACATCCGTACCCCCGAAATCTTTCACCGCGTAATACAGGTCGTTGACCGCGAAACCGCCCATGGCGGTCTGCTGTTCCCAGACCATAAACCAGCAGTTGTCATAGTTGCCCGTGCCGGTAGTGCCCGTCAGGGCGTAGGAGAAATAGTTGTGGAAATTGGGGTCATTGGGATCGAGGAAATCATTTCCGGTCATCGGGAAGGTGTGCAGGATGCTCCCCTGGTAATTCAAGATCGCGAGCATAACGTTCTTTTTTACTTTGTTATCCGAGAGGCGCGTTTCAGAGCGCTGCCAGAGCAGGGCGATCTGGTCCATGCCGTTATCGGGATTGGTGACCGTGGCAATCGCGGGGAGTGTATCGAGGATGGGATTGGTCAGGCCGTGGTTATTCTGGATTTTCGCGACCCCGGTGATTGGGACGCCGTTGTGGCCCAGGATCATGTATTCGATCTCGCTGATCGGTTTGGTGCAGCCGCCGCTCACATCCAGACAGTCGTTCATCGTCCAGGCATAAAACAGGTTTTTGGAGGGCATCTCAATCACGGCGGGGGCGATACCGCCCTGGTTAGGCGGGGTGATGTCGGCTGCATGGACTGCCCCCAGCCCCACCGTCTGGATTTGCATGGCCGCGTCGGAATAGTTGCGGTAGGCCTGGGCGAACGGCGCGGGGATGACCTCTTCGAGGGAAATAATCCGGTTTTGAGCGCCTTTGTTGGAGCTCACCGTGATGGTCGCTTTATTGTGGTCGCCGATGGAGGCCAGGATGGGCGTGGAGATCGTCGCGTACAGGGTGACTTTTCTTTCCTGGGGAAGATTGATCGGGCCGGTTACCTCGACCGTCTCGTTGGCGTCCGAATAGATTGTAAGAGGCCACGGAGAGCTCTTCGTCAATGTAACCGTATCGTCGCCCCAATCGCCGGTGTTGGCGATTTCCAGGGTGTAGTGTTCCTGAGCGTTGGCGGTGGTAAATTTGCCGTCGTTCATCGGGAAAGCGCTGAGCCGGGCTCCCGCTGCGGGGTAGGTATACTGGACGGCGAGATTGTTGGCGATCCCCGTAATATTATAGAGGTACGGTAAGCCCTGGCTGCCGTGCTCATCCTCGATCCCCACCGTCGCGCTGGTCAGTAAGCCGTTCACATCTTTGTACTGCATCAAAATGCGGTTGCTGTTTTCCTCGAGGATCGCCTCGAATGTCAACTGCCCGGACTGACCAACCCTGTTGACCTTGTACCATTCGACGATAAACCGGCGGTTGGGTGCGGTTCCGTCAGTATAGTAAGATATTACCCCGTTCCCATTGTTCGCGGCTTCCAGATCGTCCCAGAAGACGGCGATGAGATTGTTGGGCGCCGACGCGTTGGGAATGTAGGAGTTGTCGTAGGTGTCATCGTCGTGAACATCGTTAAAGCTCAAAACCCCATTGGTGTTGAGGTAGATGCTCGTGTAGCTCAGGCCGTAATAGCGGAAGGTAAAGCCAAGGTTGATCGGGCCGCTGGTGACGTCGTCGCCGGTCAGGCCGCTGTTGGTGCCCAGGCCATAGATCTCGACCCAATTGTATGTAACCTCTCCCAGGACCGAGGTCTTATACGTATACCCAAATGTATCCGCCAGGTTGTCGCTGACCGCCTGGGGAGCCAGGTCGGTAGGCTCGCTCTGCAACGCGGGTCTCAGGCCGAGGGGCAGCATGGGATCGATCCGCTTTGGTGAGGTGGGCTGGCCGGGTCGATCGTCTTGCGCCTGGACGGAAGCCGCCTGGCTGCCGAAGATCAGGCAGAAAAGGACGAGAAGTCGGAGCAGTGTGCGGGGTGTCGATTTCATTGGGGACCTGCCTGTGTGGGATGGGTCAAGATGCGCCGCTGATTGTTCTGGGTTCGAAATTCATTATACACATGCTGGCCTTTTTTTCATCTGGACTTTCAATACTGTAAACCTGTGGATAACTTTAGGGTAAAATACTCACTCAACGATACAACCCAGAAAGGATCAACCCCTTGTTCGAAATTGTCTTCCTAGGTACCTCTGCTTCGGCGCCTTCCGCGAAACGGGGGTTATCCGCCCAGGTAGTAAAAAAGGATGAGTATCGGTTTCTGATTGACTGCGGAGAGGGCACCCAGCGCCAGATCCTGCAGGCAGGCATAGGGTTCCGCCGCCTGAACCGTATCTTGATCACCCACAGCCATCTTGACCATATTTTGGGCCTGGCTGGCCTTCTTTCGACGTTTATGCGCTGGGAAAGCATCGATGAGCTGGAGATTTTCGCCGGTCCGGCCGCAATGGACCGTATCCGTGATCTCTTGTACGGCGTGGTTTTACGCGGGACTCCCGCTCCGATGCCCATCCAGATGAGAGAAATTGGCCCGGGCGTCTTTTTCGAGACAGAAGATTTTTCAATTTCCGCCTTCCCGGTCGCTCACCGCGGGCCGGACTGCCTGGGCTTCCTGTTCGAAGAGAAGGGCAGGCGGCCATTCCTGCCTGAAAAAGCAGAAGCGTTGGGTGTGCCCAATGGTCCGCTGCGCAAAGAGCTGGTAGAAGGCCGGCAGATTCGACTGGAGGATGGACGAGTAGTCTCGCCAGAGGAGGTCCTGGGGCCGTTTAAACCGGGCACCCGTCTGGTCCATGTGGGGGATGTGGGCCAGACCGAGAATCTCATCGAGGTGTGCCGGGGCGTCGATACGTTGGTGATCGAGGCGACTTACCTGGATAAAGATGCGGATATGGCCCGGCAGTTTGCCCATCTGACGGCGCGCCAGGCAGCTCAACTGGCCCTCCAGGCAGGCGTTCGGGATCTGATCCTGACCCACCTTTCCCGCCGCTACCGGGAAAGGGACGTACTGCAGGAGGCCCAGGCGATTTTCCCAAACACGGCTGTCGCCCGGGATTTCGACGTTTACCTGGTGAAACGCGACCCTGATTCCGTCCCCGAAACGAAATAGCTGGTAAATATCGTATCGCCGTTCAGCGCCGAGTGTTCCGCGACGGAACCCCCGGGCCAGATCGTCTCAATGTCCTGGAGGCGGCTGCGCTGGTTTGGCGAAAGAATCCATACGATCGGCTGCCCCGCGCAGATATCCGGCGTCAGGACCGGAGTATCGACCTGGACAGCCTTGATGGTGCGCGGCCAGCCGAAAAATTGGGTTTCTTCCCAGCTCAGATCGTAACCATCGGTCAGGCCGCAGGCGGTGGTATTCCTGGGTAATGTATCCAGGTAACGGCCGACCATCACCACCGGACGGGCCAGACCATCCACGCTCTTCATATAACTATTCCAATCGGCGAAAGCCAGCCCGATCAACAAACCGGCCACACCGATGGCCAGAAACGGTGAGAATACGCTCAGATCGATCCTTTCCAACAGGCCCCACAGTTGGTCCAGGGCCAGGGCGATGATCAAGGCGGCAAAAGGAATGATGCCCACCAGGCGGGTCCAGGTGGGGGCGTTCACGGTCAGGACGCCGCCTGTGATGAGAATCGCCGCAAAGGAGAGCGCAGTGATCGCGTATTCTGGTTTTCGACAGCGAATCAGGCAGGTTCCCAGGCCCAGAACCAGAAATGGAGAGATGATCGAATTAAACATGGGATGGGGGTAACCAAAATGCGCGCTGCGATCAACGTAATAGTTAAACATCAGAAAGGTGCGTTTGATCTGTTCCGCGATGACCGAGTTAACCCCTTGCACATGGTAAGTGACTTCCAGGTGCGTGATGATCTCAGGTTCAAACAGGAATACCTCCTGCGTGCGCTTGATATAGATATTCCAGTTGGTGATCATATACACCAGGGCTGGCCCCAGGGCAACCAGGAATCCGGCCAGGAGCAGGCTGAAATTCTCCCGGTTCTCGGTGATCCAGCTCCGGCGGACCAGCCACGCCCAGGCCAGGATGATTGCCATGATGATCAGGACGGCCCGTCCGGAGGGATAGGTCTGGAGAACAAAGCCGGTGAAAACCCCAGCGAGCGCCAGTGAGATCTTTCGCCGGCCCTTCAATCCATCCACCAGGAAATAAAGCGCGAAGAAGCCGACAAACCAGGGATCGATGTAGGATACGATCCGCGAATATTCAATATGACCCGGGTGGATCGCAACCAGTATCGACGTCAGCAAAGCCAGGCGATGGCTGTCGAAAAGCCTCCAGACAAATAAATAGATGCCAAGAATATTGAGGGTCCCCATCACCACAGTGGCAAGATAGAGGCCGAAAATGTTGTTGCCGAAAGTCGACATGCTTGCGACGTAGGGGAGAAATCCCATGCGGATGGTGTAGAACCACCCCGCGCCAAAAATGCGCTGTTCGGTGCCGGTTATATATTCTCGAACGGCGTTTCCAAAAGCGGCCGTGTCGGTGCTCATTTCGTAAGGGATATCTGTCAGCCTGTAAATTCTCAAAAAGAATGCGAACGCAAGCAGCAGGCAGACGATCAGGATATTGTGCCAGCGGAATGCCGGCGACTCCTCGCTGTTGGCTGCCATTTGCGCCCTGAACCTTTTTTCCTGCCACAACGAAAGCAGGAACAGGCCCAACCCCAGGCCATACAGCCAGCGGACGAGGCTGTTCTCCCCGTTCAGGAGATACAGCATAATCGCCAGGGTGGCGCTGAACAGGCCGGAGATCCGCGCCAGCTGCCACACGGTGCTCCGGGGAACGAGGATGTTGTCTCGCTGGATACCGCTTGCAACCCTTCCGGTCCGCGAACCTGCCTGGGCAATCTCTTTGGCAGCAGGCAGGCGGCCGGCGCTCAATGCCCAGATCAGGGCGGCGAGGAGATAGATCGCGCACCCAATATCAAGGCTGAGGTCTTCTGACAGGTGAGGCCATAAGCTCTGGAGAAGACGAAGGCCGTCATCCTTTTGGAGATCGAACACGCTCTGCGCAAAATAGGCCAGGCCAATTGCGAAGGCCGGAATGAGGATTGCGGAAATAAAGCGGATGATCGTTCTCGTTCCGATCTTTTGAATCTGCAAGGAGAATAACTGGTTGTACCAGAGATTAAACTCATCCCAGGTTTCCCTGACAGCAGCAATTACCCTGGCCCTGACCTCACCGGCGTCGAGGTTAGGCTTGAGCTGTTGAAAGGCGCTCCAATGCACCTGCACGACTGGCAAATACCTCAGCACAGCCCCCTGGGTAAATCCTGTAACTCCAGCTACAGCCCGTTTTTTCTTTCTGCCGAAAGCCCACCACCAGGCCAGCAAAACGGAACCGATTACTGCGGCGGTTGTCAAGATGATTCGCCCCTGGGCAAGCCTCGCAGGCGCGGCCTGGTTCGGAGGGCTTTTGGGTTCGTAGCCAACCATATAAGAGCGGAAAATTAAATCGCCGTTTGTGGCGAAGTGATCCTGTAAGGTTCCGACGGGCCAAATCGCCCTGATCACCCCGAGTTTGTTGTCGACATCCGGTGAAATGATCCACACAAAAGGCGGGTTGGGGCACATCAACACATCCTCATCCGGTGCGCCGGGATCGATCGCGACAATCTGGCGAGGCCATGCCAGGAACTCGACTTCACGGACAGAGATCGGAGCCCGGGTGGTGATGCCGCACGCGGATACCTCGCCGGGCAACTGGCTCAGGAACCGGCCGATCATGGCCTCTGGGTGCGCATTTGCATATACGTGGGAATAATATTGTTCCCAGTTAAAACTACCCGTTGATGCCAGCAAGAGAAAAACCAGCCCGCCGAGAGCGAACGTGGCTCCCGGGACGGGGATTCTTTTTCCAAGCTCAATGGTCTGGTCGAGAGCCAGAGCAATCAGCAGCGCCCCGGCTGGCAAAATGCCTACCAGCCTTGGCCAGGCCGGCGCATCGACCGTCAAGATGCTTCCTACTACGCAAATTAATCCCAGCCACGAGATCAGGAACATCATCCCCGGTTCCTTCCACCTCCGGAGGGAAAAACCCAGTCCAAGTACGGCCAGGGGTGAGACCAGGGAGCTGAACATAGGATGCGGGAATCCAAACTGCGTGCTGGAATCAATGCTGTGATTGAACATCAGCAGGGATAATTTAATCTGGGTCAGAACAACACCCAGCACAGAACTTACCTGATATTTCCCCATCAGGTGCCGTAGCACACCCGGTTCAAATAGATATACCTCTCTGGCCCGGCCAGCATAAATGTCCCAATGGGTGAGGTTATATACCAGGCTGGGCCCGGTCGCCAAAAGCCACCCCACGCCAAAAAGCAGCAGGCCAGCCTTATTTTGCAGAATCCATTGCCGTTTGAAGATAAAGATACAGACCAGGAAACAGCCAATGATGAACAGGCTGACTCTGCCGCCCGTATACATCTGCATGCTCAAGGCGCATAAAATTCCTGCAAATCCGAAGGAGGATGCCCGTCTGCTCTTTAATCCATCCACCAGAAAGAAGAAGGCGAAAAGTGCATATGGCCAGGGGTCCATATTCTCGGCGATTCGCGAAAAATGGATATGGACCGTATTGATTGCCAGGACTGCCATGGTTAAGGCAGCCAACCTGTGGCTGTTAAACAGGCGCCAGACGAGAAGATAAGTCGCCAGCAGACATAAGAGACCTTCGATGACCGAAGCCATTTGCATGCCAAACAGGTTGTTGCCAAAGACGCTCATGGAGGCTGCGGCAGCGATAAAGGCCATTCTCGGAAAATTCCAGCCTTCACCGAATATCGACCGGTCTTCTCCCGAGAGAAAGGTGCGCGCTTCTATTCCATGGGATGCGTAATCCCCATGGAAATCGTTGGGTATCGTGGCGAGCTGGTAAAACCGAAGGAAAAAGGCAACGACCAAAATAATCAGAATAACGGCCCAATTGAGCCAGTGGAACCGGGGAGATTGCTCGGCTTCCGGGTGAACAGATCGGAGAGTTCTCGGCCAACGGATTTGCGAGAATATAAATAATATTAATCCTGCCAGCCAGAGACCACGTACCAGGTCATTTTCCCCGATCACCACGTAGATAAAGATCGTGACGACATAAATTGTCAGGCTTCCCAGGAAAATCAAAAATCGAGCCGGACGATGGCGATCTTTTTCGGTTTCCCCTTCCGATGGTAATTTCGCTTCGGCCGAAACCATTCCCTTCGAAGGCGCCAGGAAAATCCAGATCAACGCAGATACAAGATAGATCCCCGTTCCGATCACCAGCCTGGTTGTTTCTGACAGCGGCTCTAACCAGGGCCAGCTCAAGGTGATCCCATTGGTCATGTGGACGTCATAAATCCCCTGAGCGATATAAGCGAGCAAGATGGCCAGGACGGGCCCGCCGATGAAAAACACGACCTGAGTGATTTGACCTGGCTTAATCTCGGTGATAAACCTGGAATCAATCGCCTGGGCCCATCTGGCAAACGGATTCCCATTCGGCCAGGAAATTTCCAGGAATGGCTGAACCGGGTCCGGGGGTCGGATCCTGCCTGTTTCAGGAGTGGCTATAACGGGTTGGCTGGCTGACAGCGCTTGAAAAGGTTCAGGGGCAAAGGAGATGGCCGGTCCCTGGATGAGGGTAACCGATTCCAGGCAATCCTCCACTTCAGAGGGCTTCGGACGCTGCCTGGCCTGTCTGCGCAATTTGGTGTGGTAAACCATGTTTCCTGCAGAGAGCAGCGCAAGCACCGCGCTCACCAGGGCAGAATCTTGCAGCCTGGATGCTTTTGTCTTGGACTCTTTCCAGAAATAGTAGAACAGGGAGGCTAAGGAAGCCGCCATTAATACCGCGCTGGTCGCTAACCACCCTGCAAGCGGTTTTTGCTCGACCACGAGATGGTGTGGTCTTGCCGGGTCTTGGCTGGACT
>DATKLX010000193.1:0-13901 GCA_035542155.1 Anaerolineaceae bacterium | reverse complement strand
GATAGACATCATTCTCTTTCAATAATCTCTTCCCGATCCGTTCCGTTTCGGGTGGCATCGACCAGGGTGGTTGTACCTTTAAACACATTTCTGCCTCCAACCTTATCTTACAACCCCCTCTCAGGTTTGCCAACAGTATCTCTTAAAGTCGGGGATGAGCAGAAGTGAGGAGGGAAAAAGCCACTTCGGGATGGGCGTCCAGATAGCGGCGAGCCTGGGCAGCATTGTGGATCCCTAAACGGGCAAACAAGGACAGGATCAGATTGTGCACCGTAGCCAGGTTGCGAGCGGCCTGGAGATGCGACATCTGGGTGGCATCTTCGTGAAAGGTGACATCCCGACGATAATGGAGGCCATTTTCAATCTGCCAGTACATGCGCTTCAGAGCCAAGAGCCGCTGGGCATTGGCCTGGTCCCGTCCCAGACTGGTCATGCCATAGTGGACTTGCTGGATTTCCCGGACAAGTTGACCGTTGCGCCGAAAGTGAAAGGTGCGTTCCAGCCGAAAGACCTGGTCCACAAAGGGCCAATCCAGGGCCTCCTTGAGCAGACCCGAGCAAGTCAGCTGACGCTTCTCGATCCGGCCATGACCTTTGTTGATTTTGCAGGCCGTCTGGAAATCCAATTCGAGGGATCCGCGCGGGGGCGTGCTAAAGAGCAGTTCTATGGCCGCCTGCGTGTTGCCTTGATTGCCTTTCACCGTCCAGACATAGTCCCCACCGGCTTCTACCACCTGGCGCGATAGGGCCCGCTGCGTATGCAGGGCATCCCCCAGGACCACTTTGTCGTGCAGATCCACCGCCGCCAGGACCTGCTCGGCGGCGGGGATCTCACCTCCCAACGGATCGGCCAGCTGGCCTTGGGCGATCACCTGTCCGCTTTCGGGAGCATACACCGCGACCAATTCGATCCCCTCTGTTTCACCACAGGGAATGGCTGCCCGCAGCTGCTTGCCATCAAAAGCCAGCACCCGGTTCTCCGCCGCTCCTGGCAAGCTCGCCTGGTAGTCTCGGGCATAGCGCTCAAACTCCTCTTCATCCAGGATGGTCTCAAAGACGCGCCGATAGGTGCTGTGATGCGGCAGCTTGGGATAGCTCAACTGGAGCAAGCTCACCAGTTCCTCCTGGCGAGCTTTGGCCCAATCTGCGATGGCAAACGGGGTGTCGGCTGTGCCCATCTTGGCCAGAAAGATCAAGACCAACAGGGTGGGCAGGCTGTAGCGCTTGCCGCGCTCTTTACGGGGATCTGGAATTTGGCTAAACCAGTCGAACAAGCTCCCCAGATCATACACCACCCCATGGTCATCCATCTCTTGATCCATTGCGAGTGTGCTATACTCCATCTTGACCTCCTCCGGTTTTGAATTGCAGGTTGCCACTTCCAATTCTACCGAAGGAGATCACTTTTATTTTATTTGTCAACTGACTTTAAGAAAGCCATACCGTTCTATTTACTTCCCAATCAGTACTGCGCTATACTGCGTCGAGTCCATTTTTGCCAGGGGTCGGCTGTCTTTACCCAGCTCGCCGAGGCGGAGGACCCACGCGCTGCGGGTGCCGCTGAAGAAGAGGAAGCGGCGCGAATCGAGCCACTGCACCTGGCCATACTGGGTAGGGAACGAGGACAGGGCGACAGGCGCACCGCAGGGCTGCCCGTATTCCAGCAGGCCCTGCTCGGGCAGCCAGTAGGCGAACCCGATCGAATCCGGGGACCAGCTCGAGAATTCCAGCCCTTTCCCGACCCGGTAGACCTGGTCCGTGTTCCCTACCCCACCGACGTTCGCCAGATGCAGCGCGTGGTCCTGGCTTTGCAGGTCGGGCCAGCGGACCAGCGCGGTCTTGCTCAGATCGGGCGAGAAGGCCAGCGAAGGCGGGAAGCCCTCGACCGTCTGCAGCTTGCCAGGATACACGCCGCTGACCGGGATCGTCCAGATGTCGATGAGGGGGTGCGGGCCGAGCGCATCAGGGACGGTGGGGATGCCCATGCGCAGCGAGAGCGAATCCGCGGCCCAAACTGGCCGGGGGAAATAGTACTGATTGCCAAGCTGGACAGCGAGGAAACCGGGGATCATGATCGGCCGCCGCTGCGTGCCGTTTGAGCTGACCAGGCTGAGGCCCGCCGGGGTGAGCAGGGCGATCTGCCGGCCATCCGGGGAGTAAACGAATTCCCCGCCCTCGCCGTGGCCGAGGAGGCGGCGCGCCCCGAAGGAGCCCACGTCCGCCAGCCAGAGGTCGTCGGCGGCGAAGAGGCGCGGGATCGCATCAACCGGGCGGGTGTTAAAGGCCAGGCTGTGCCTCCTGGGGATCCAGGCGAGGCGGTAAGGCTGGACGGCGAGCACGTCGGGCCCGCTGACCATGGCGCGCAACTGTGCAGCGCTGACCAGGACCTGCCGGGCGCTCCCATCGGCGCGCACAGCCCCGATCTCGACCTCGTTCTGGCTGATCTGGCTCTCGTAGGCGGCCCATTCTCCATCGCTGGAGAGGAGGGCCGAGATCACGCCGCCGCTGTGGGTGAGCTGGCGAGGGCTGGATGAGCCCGGCTCGTCCAGGATCCACAGGTCGTTGCCGTCGACGAAGAGGACGCGGAGGTGGAAGGAGCTGGCCGGGACCGGGGTGACCGTCGCGGTGGCGGTTGGGGTGAGGGTCGGTTGGGACGTGGCGGTGGGCAAGCCAGCCGGTGTATAAACCGGGGTTGTTGAGACGGCCTGGACGGAGGGGGTGAGGGTAGCTTCCGCCGTCGTCGAGCCGGCGGGTGTGACCGTGCTCGTCGGCGGGATCTGCGGTCCACACCAGAAGGCCGTGGCAGTGGGAGTGAACGTTTGGGTGGGGGTGACCGACCGGGTAGGAGTCAAGGTGGGAGGCTGAGTCCAGGTGGGGATTGGGGTGTCGCTGAGGGTAGGGGTGAAGGTGGTCGAAGGGATGGGCGTGGAGGTAGAGGTAGGAAGGGCGGTCGGCGCGAGGGTCGGCTCCGGCCCGCAGGAGGAGAGGGCCAGGAGGAGGATGAGGAGGAGAGCAGACATCGATTTGGAGTAAACCCTTCGCTTTTTATGGTTCTCCAGATCAAGAGATTTCATTTTTCTCTTCATTCGATTTGAGTTCCCTGGGCGGTTAAAACCGCGGCAACAGTCACGAAGCCTCCCTGCGGAGGCTAAGAGCTTTTTTAGTCCGCGAAGGCGGACTTTGTAGCGGTCGCTGCGGCTTTAGCCGCCTGAGTACTGCGATCACCTTCACAGCAGTCGCAACTGCACCCCCACTCCCTTCTGTCGGGGACTGGCGCAACTGCTACGAAGTCCTTCCGGTGGGGGACTGAAGAGGCTTACCTGGATCTTCTTCGGGGATCTCCCATTCCAAGGAAATCGCACCGGTGGCATGATGCGGTTTCTGATTGCGGATGTAGGCGCGGACTGTCTCAACCTCATTTTTTCTCAGGGTGAATGCACGCTACGCACCTTGCCATTTGAAAAATTCTGTTGGGCGAAGAACATGAGTGGCCAGATGAGAGCTTGCGCCTTTGACTTCTTTGAGCAAGTTAGAGATGGCGACTGCAGGATTGAGTTGGACTAATAAGTGAACGTGATCTGGGATGCCGCCAATCTCCAGTGGAGGGCAGCCCATGTCCCGGCATTTTGCGGCGATAGCGGCGTAGACACCTGGTTCCAGCCCGGCATCCAGCAAGGGAAGTCGATCCCAGGTAGACCAGATGAGGTGCACGTAGAGCTCGGTGTATGGGGCTCGCATGGGTGATCCTCTTATTCTTCAGCCCGCGCAGGCGGGCTTTGTAGTGGTTGCTGCGATTCCAATCGCTAAGAAATCTCTCACCAAACAAGATACTCAATTTTATGGCTTTGCCGTTGCTGTTGCCAGCGCTTTCTCTGTCCCCGCCGGCCCCACCTTTTCTCCCTTGCCAATCGCGCGCACCACCAGATCGGAAAAGCTGACCGTCAGCGAGTTCTCTCCGTTGGAGCGGGCAAAGACGCCTAGGCCGCCGCCGGGGAAAACCGGGTCGTGGACTTCAAACTGGAGGATATTATCGATCAAGAAGCGCATGTTCGGGCCGGAAGCCCAGACCCCGAGGCGGGTAGCGTCGGGGCGGGCGGCGCGTAGGGTCCAGTCCTGGATCACGGCGATGGTCTGGCCCTTCAGCCGTTCCAGGCGCATCTGGCCATCGCAGGTGAGGATCCAGCGGTAGTAATCTCTGGCGGAGGTGGCGCGGATGAGCAGGCCGTAGGCGTCGGAACCCCGGCAGAGGATGGGCATAGCGGTGATTTCGAGGTAAAAGTCGCTCAGGGAGGTCTGTTTGCGCTGGCTGTATAGCCCCGTTTTCACATTGGGGATCGCCAGGGTAAGCTCGTTCTGGCCGTAAGCAACCGTGCCCAGCGAAGACTGCTGGGTCTGCCAGGCGCCGGGCTGGCTGAAATCGTCCGCGAGCAGAATCTCGCCGAGATTGGGATGCGGGTCAGGGGTGGGGGGAAGAACCTCGGTAGGGCGGACGGTGGGCGTGGCTGTGGCAGGGAACCAGTTGATGGTGGGGGTAGGGCTGCCCGGTGGAGGGGTCGAGCTGCTCTCCGGTGGAGCGGAAGGGCTGGCGGAAAGGGCCACCTGGCCGGCGGCTCCTTCCGCGCAGGAGGCCAGAGCCAGGGCCAGGACCGCCAGCAGCCAAAACTGTTTCATGCCGGTCAGGCAGGCTCTACCCGGATGATCTGTTCGCGCTCGGGCCCAACCGAGACCATCTTCACCGGAATCCCTGCCATCTTTTCAACCGAGCGGATAAAGGTCTGGGCGGCCTCGGGCAGCTCGGCCCACCGGCGCAGTCCCCGAAGGTCGGCCTGCCAGCCGGGCAGCTCGGCGTATACCGGCTGGAACGGCGACAGGTCGGCGGGTCCGAGGGGGAGCTGGCTGTATTCCTGGTCTCCAGAGCGGTAGCCGATGCCAATGCGCAGCGTGTTCAATCCGCTCAAGATATCCAGCTTGGTGAGGGCCAGCTCGGTCAGCCCATTGACGCGCACGGCGAAGCGCAGCAAGACGCAGTCCAGCCAGCCGACCCGGCGCGGGCGGCCGGTGGTGGTGCCGAACTCGTCCCAGGGATTGGCGCCGGTCCCGCGCAGCCGCTCGGCGGTCGTCTCGAAGACCTCGGTGGGGAAGGGCCCCGAGCCGACGCGGGTCTGGAAGCATTTGGTCACGCCGATGATTTGCTCTACCGGGCGGATGCCCAACCCCAGGCCGGTAAACGCGCCGGCTGCGGTGGTGGTCGAGCTGGTTACGAAGGGGTAGGTGCCCTGGTCGAGGTCGAGGAGGGTGCCCTGGGCGCCTTCGGCCATGACAGTCTGGCCGCTGTCGAGGGCCTGGTCGAGCAGGGAAGAGGTGTCAGCGATATAGGGGGCAAGCAGCTCGGCGTATTCGCGGTATTCCTGGACGAGCAGCCGCGGGATGAGCTCATCCGCGCCGTACAACCCCTTGAGCCGGCGGTTGGCTTCCTCGATGTGGGCTTCCATTTTTTCGCCAAACCCGGCCGGGTCGAGCATATCCTGCATCCGCAGGCCGCGGCGAGCGGCTTTATCGGTATAGGCGGGGCCGATGCCGCGGCCGGTGGTGCCGAGGCTGGCCTTTCCGCGGGCGCGCTCCTGTGCCTGGTCGAGAGCCTTGTGGGCCGGAGTGATGAGATGGGCAGCGTAGGAGATCTTCAGCCGCTCGGAGGAGATTTCCAGGCCGGCGGCGCGCAGTACGCCCATCTCGCCCAACAGGGTCGCCGGGTTGATGACCATCCCGTTGCCCAGCATGGCGATGGTTTTCGGATGGACCGCGCCGGAGGGGATCAGGTGCAGCTTGAAGGTCTGCTCACCGACGGTGACGGTGTGTCCGGCGTTATCTCCGCCGTTGAAGCGGGCCACGACATCCGCTCCGGCGGCGTACCAGTCGACAATGCGGCCTTTGCCTTCGTCGCCCCATTGCGCGCCCACGATAATTTGGAATGGCATGGTCGTCCCTCCCGGCGAAATATTAATGGATATCGTAATTATACATCTTCGTTCCTCTCGACCAAGCGTAGAAAAGCAGGACACGGATCTTCGCTTACGGTTCTGCCTGGCCTGTCCGGCACAGCCTGTCCTGCCTGCACCTGCCTGCACCTGCCTGCACCTGTGGTGCGGCACAGGTGTGGTGCGGCACAGGTGTGGTGCGGCACAGGTGGATGGACAGTCCAGGGGACAGGCAGATCTCAGTTCTCGATGTTATAATCCTTTATATATTCGGTGTTCTCTATGAAAAAAACGCTGCTCTTTCTCTGCGTGGTCCTGGTAGGCCTGATCTGGCTCGCTACCCTGCCGGCCGTCCCGGTTTCTGGAGCTCCAGCCGGGCAGATTGCCTTCCAGACGCCGACCCCCGGACCGGATGGACGGATCCTCTATACCGTCAAACAGGGCGATACCTGCATCAGCATCTCGCTGCTGACCGGGGTCTCGGTGGACGAGCTGCGCAAGCTCAATAACCTCAAGCCGGACTGCACCCTGCAGCTTGGCTCGCAGCTCCTGTTGGGGCTGGCCGGGCCGGCCGAGACGACCCCCACCCCGGGGCCGGCGCCGACGGCCACCCCGCTGCTGCCCAGCCCTACCCCCAAAAAGGGGACGGGGGACATCTGCATCCTCCTCTTCGAGGATGTGAACGGCGACGGGCAGCGCCAGGATACGGAAGGCTCGATCCCCAACGGGCAGATCAGCGTGATCGACCGCTCGGGCAGCTTTTCCAAAACTGCCACGACGACCGATTCGCCCGATCCGATCTGCTATGATGGCGTCGAAGAGGGAGAGTACAACATCAGCGTAGCGGTGCCGCAGGGCTATAATTCCACCACGCCGCTGAATTTCACTCTCCTATTGGGACCCGGCGACCAGGATACGCTCGATTTTGGGGCGCAGAAGAGCTCGGCGCTTTCGCAGCCCGGTCAGGGGCCGGCGAGTGGGGGAGGAGATGAACGCAGCCCAATGCTGGGGGTGCTCGGCGGGGTGATCCTGCTGGCGGGGGTTGGGTTATGGTTGTACATGCGGCTGCTGAAGAGATAAATAGGGAACGAACCATGCCCATCCGTTAAATCCATGTCCCGGTTTTTGTTACCTCCCGATAAGCCTCAATCAACGCTTCCCCGAACCGCTCTGATCCCCAGAGCGCCGGGCGCTGGCGTGCGGCTTCAGCGAGCGCGTCTGCAACCGAATCCTCCACAGCCAGGGTGACCAGCGCCGCGCCGAGGGCGCGCGTATCCCCCGGCGGGACCAGGTAGCCCGCGGGGCCCGAGCGGGCGCTGGTGTGGGGCGTCTCGAAAGCAGCGATGGGCAGGCCGCAGGCCAGGGCGAGGAGGAGCGGGTCGCCCCAGGGGGAGTATGGGCCGGGGTGGAGCAGGGCGCGCGCCCGGCGGTACAGAGCGGCGATCTGCCAGGGGTCCGTTTCCGGGAGGAACTGGATCGTGTCCATCTGGCCCTCGACGGCGAGGATTTCGCGAAGGTGAGCCTGCTGAGGCGGGGCCAGGCCGAGGACGAGCAGGGGGGTATCGATGCCGATCGCGGGGCCGGCCCAGCTCCAGACGGCGGCCAGTGCATCCAGGTCCGCGCGGGATGCGCCCGCGGGAGCATGGCAGAGGATGTACGACCCGCCGGGGGCGGGCGGTTCGGCCAGGGAAGGTTGGAAAAAGCCGGGGACGCAGGGCGGGGCCGTGTGCGCTGTCGGTGCGGGGAGAGGCAAGTCCGCCGGCCAGAGGAGGGACAGGCCGCGGGCGGCGGCGCCGGCGGCCAGCGAGCGGCGGGCGCGCTCGGTGAGGCCCCCGGCCTGCGCGAACGGCAAGGGGACGCAAGGCATGCAGAGGGTGGGGCAGGTCGAGAGGAGTGGGGCACTGTCCGAGAAAAGGTGGATCAGGTTTGCGCCGGCTTGGCGGGCAAGGGCAGGCAGGGTCCATTGTTCCCAGACCAGCCGCCCGCCGGCTGGGCGGACGTGCAAACTGGCCGGCGCCAGTCCGGCCAGTTTCGCGGGAAGGTCGCCGGGGAGGGCCAGGTGCGCCTCGACCGGCCCCATCCTCGCTTCGCTCGGCGGGCCAGGCCGGAGGGAGGATGGAGACTGATCGTCGAGGCCGGGCAGACGCTCCAGGATGGCCAGGAGCTGGAGAGCGGCCGGGGAGGACGGCGCTCTTTCCGGCGATCTCGCTTTCCCGCTGGCCGGCGGGACGAGGTGCCAACCGTCGTAGAGGACACGGATGGAGGCCACGGCTTACCCGAAGCGCTCCTCCCTCCAGGCGTCAGCTTCGTTGTGGCAGCCGGCCTGCTCCCAGAAACCGGGCCGGTCGTGGGCCAGGAACTCCAGGCCGCGCAGCCATTTCGTCCCTTTCCATAGGTAAGGCACCATGCCCCAGGCGCGCAGGTCCCAGGCGGCAGGGTTGAAGCGCAGCACCGGACCGTAGGGGAGGATGGGGAACTTTTGGGTCAGCGACTGGCCGGGCGGCAGGCGGCCTTCTGCGCGCCTCTGCTCCTCTTCCTCCCGCCGTTTCAAGAAACTGTTGAACATGGGATCCATCTCCAACGGTAAAGATTATGGCTCCAGAATCTGGCGAAGGATCGCTGCCATTTCTACCGGGTTTTCCAGCATGGGGAAGTGGCAGGCGTCCCTCACCCAATCGACCGGGACCTGCTCGTTCAACGGCTGGGGCCAGGCGAGTTCTCTGGCAGTCTGCTGGCGGTCCCGGCATCCTCGATCGCCGTAAATGCAGCGGATGCGAATCCCCAGGCGCAGCAAGCGAGAAATATCCTCACAGTCGTCGCAGGTTTTCAGCCAGTTTTGCAACCCGGCGGAATAGTACCCCCGCTCGCGCTGGAGCATCTCTTTCAGGCTGCGCTGCCGTTCTGGGTAAAATTCGGCCATCACCAGGTTCTGGAAAAAAGGCCCGGGCGGCGTGAGAAAACTCTCCACCAGGATCAATCTGATCCCGGAATACGCGGTCTCCGCGAGGTATTCAATTGCGACCAGGCCTCCCATGCTGTGGCCGATCAGAAAGTCGATGCGCGCCGGAAAATAGCGCTCAACGAGCCAGCCGGCAAAATCGCTGACGCGGTGAAAGCCCGGAGTCCGCTCCCGAGGCCAATCGACCGGCTCCAGGTGGATGCCTGGGGCCAATGCCACCTGGACCCGCTCCCATATTTCCGCTGTGCATGCGTAGCCTGGAAGGGCCAATCCGGTGAGGGCCATTTAGTTGGGTAGGATGTAGCTCTCGCCCGGCTTGAGCAGGTGGACGCGGGTTTTGAGCTCGTTCTGGACCCGGCTCGCCCAGGCGTTGGCGTCCTGAGCGATCAGCTCATAAGTGTCGTAGTGGACGGGGATGACGTGTTGCGGCGCGATCAGGCGCACCGCGCGCAGGGCGTCGTCGGGGCCCATGGTGTAATTATCCCCGATGGGCAGTACGGCCAGGTCGATCCCCTCCTCGCCGATCAGGTGCATGTCGCCGAACAGGCCGGTGTCGCCGGCAATGTAGATTTTCTTCCCCTCGCTGGTGGTGAGCAGGAAGCCGGCCGGGTTGCCCCCGTTGGATCCGTCCGGCAGGGCCGAGCCATGCAGGGCATAGACCATCTTCAGATAGCCAAAGGGATATTTGAAGCCCCCGCCGAGGTGCTGGGCGTGGGTCTTGAGACCCTGGGCCGAAAACCAGTTGGCGATTTCGTAATTGCTGATGATGGTCGCGTTGTTGCGCCGGGCGATTGCGGCCGCGTCGCCAACGTGATCGCCGTGCCCGTGAGTGATGAGGATATAATCGGCCCGTACGTTTTCGGCCTTGGTGCTCGCCGCCGGGTTGCCGCTGAAGAACGGGTCGATCAGGAGATGGTACCCCCCGACGTCCAGCCCCAGGGCGGCATGGCCGTACCAGGTAATTGTAATCGTCATTCTACACCTCCCTTGTACCTCAGAATCAAGCCATGATCTACTATATCTTAAATAGGGGAGAATGGGAAATATTTAACGACTGACCACTACTCCGGCAGAATCAGCCGGAGCGGCCGGTCGTAGAAGAAGTAATCCCAGGCCCAGTTGATCAGCACGACGAGGCGGTTACGGAAGCCGATGAGCTGGATCAGGTGGACCACCAGCCAGAGCACCCAGGCGAGGAAGCCGGTGAACTGCCAGCGCCCCAGGTGGGCCACGGCCGCGTTGCGCCCGATGGTCGCCAGGCTGCCGGGATCTTTATAGACAAAGGGCTGCAGCGGCTTGCCGGCGATCAGGCGGAGGATGTTGCGCGCGGCGAGGGCGCCCTGCTGCATCGCTACCGGGGCGACCATGGGCAGCGGCCGGCCGTCGGGGCCGGTGAGCAGGGCGGCGTCGCCGATTACGAAGGCCTCGGGGTGGCCGGGGACCTGCAGCGTTTCTTCGACCACGACCCGCCCCAGCCTGCCCTGCTCGACGCCGAGCGTGTCCAGGGTGCTCACCGGGCGGACTCCCGCCGCCCAGATCAGGGTGCAGGCGGGGAGGATTTCGCCGCCTTTAAAATAGACCTGGCTGCCGTCAAAACCGATCACCGCCGAGCCAAAATGAATCTCGACGTGCTTTTCCCACAGCTTATCGGCAGTATATTGGGTGAGGCCCTCCGGCATCCCGGGCAGCAGCGACTGGGTAGCCTCGACCAGGATGACGCGCACGTCGTTGAAGTTGAGGTTGGGGTAATCGTGGGCCAGCACCAGGCGGATCAGCTCGGAAATGGCGCCGGCGGATTCGACGCCGGTGGGGCCGCCGCCGACGATGACGAATGTGCGCATGGCCTTGCTGCGCTCGGGGTCCTTCTCCAGGGATGCGAGCTCGAACATCCGCAGGATCTGATTGCGGATGAGCACCGCGTCTTCCAGGTCTTTCAGGGCCAGCGCGTTATGGGCGACCGAATCGATGCCAAAGTAATTGGTCTCCCCTCCGACCGAGAGGATGAGGTAATCGTAGGGGATTTCTTGCATCGCGGTGACCAGGACTTTATCCTCCAGGCGGATCTGCTTGACTTCCGACAGGCAGAACTCCAGGTTTTTCTGGTCGCGGAAAATCTTGCGCACGGGTTGGGCGATATCATCCGGGGAGAGGCCAGCGACCGCCACCTGGTAGAGCAGGGGTTGGAAGAGGTGGTAATTCTTGCGGTCGACGAGAGTCACCCGCACCGGGGCGTTGGCCAGTGCGCGAGCAGCGCGAAGCCCGCCAAATCCGGCGCCAACGATCACGACATGAGGCATTGGATTTGCCATGGAAACCTTCTTTCTTCCGAAACCGGCAGGGGCCGAATTGCCGATGTCGATTGTGAATTATTGAACAACTATATTATACCTATTTTTATCATAATAATCAAGTTAAATTACCCCATTTAGGATGTCTCCGATTGGGTTTTTTACCTACAGAATAGTTAGGTGTTGTCACCTGCGAGGGATTCCTCCGGCCTGTCTTATGACAATCAACACTTGAGGAGCAGTTTTTCCTTTCTATAATCACACATAGGCAGCAATTTCCTGCCCGCCCGGCTCAGCAGAGCCGGCCGCGAAGAGGCCTTCCGGGCTCCATCCACACCCACATCGCCGTACGATCGATGAACGGGCCTCTTTTCCATCCGTGAATGGTTCCAGTCTGTTTTGACCACCCCCTGACCGGGGTCTCTGCGCTGTTTGGTCGGAAAGGAGGGGACAGCAGGTTCGATTGAAGTGTGGGGGACGCATTGGCTCAGGCGATGCGCCGTCGCAAACCGTAATGATCAAGGAGGGTAATATGCCAGATAAGGAAAAGACGCGGAATACGCCGTCCGAGGCCAACCTCGAGGCGTTGTTCGAGGCCGCGAACCGTGATCCAGCGCTGAAAAAAAGGCTGCTGGCTAATCCACGCCAGGTCGCCGAGGAATATAAGGTCAAGCTCGAGGACGAGGATGTGGAACAACTGACCAAGTTGGGCGCGCTGGTGGAGCTGGCCGACGACGTAAGATTTGGAAGGCTGTACCAGTTGGTCGACCCGCGCATTTTCTACCCGGTCTCGGTCTGGAGGGTTCACGAGGTCGTCAGCATCTTCCGGGACCTGATTCCTCACATTGGCTACCCGGCCCCGGACGTGTTCCAGGGCGGCCGCTTCTCGGGGATGATGCGCGCGCGGTTCCCCAACCCGATCTTCTACCCGGCGGATGATACCGGGGGAGGATTCGGGGGATGGCACGGCGGCGGCTGGGGGACGGTCTTTTACCCCGGCGTGATCTTCTATCCCGCCCAACTGCTGAACCGCCTGGAGGCGGTGCTGGCGGCCAAACTGGCAGCCACGCAGAAGACCGCGGGAGGATAGGCGGCCCGGCTGTCCCGGCCGCAGGCTGAAGCTTGTGGTTAAGGCCGTCTCGACGGCCAACGTGCAGACGATCCAGCGCCGGCGGGGGCGCGCTGCCCCCGCCGGTAGACCTCAAAAGGAGCCGATCATGCCCAACGTTCTCCTCACCACCCGCTGCAACCTGTCGTGCAAGTACTGCTTCGCGCAAGAAAAGCTCACCGGCCAGCGCATGCACATGCCCCTGGAAAACGTCCGCGAGGTGATCGCGTTCCTCAAGCGCTCGCAGTACCCAATTTTTCGGGTGATGGGCGGCGAGCCGACCCTCCACCCGCAGTTCACCGAGATCCTGCGGATGGCCCTGGACGAGGGCATGCGCGTGGATGTGCTCAGCAACGCCACCTGGTCGGAGGGCGTCGGCGAGTTCTTCTCGCGGATCTCGCCGACCCGGCTGCTCTTCCTGCTCAACATCGACCATCCCGACAATTACGCGGCGAAAATCTGGGGTCGGATCGAGCGCAACCTGGAGCGGCTGCAAGGCCGCCAGGGGATCACGCTGAGCTTCAACGTGTTCGAGAAGGAGCCGCGCAGCGATTACATTCTGGAGATCGCGCGGCGCTACGGGTTCAAGAACATCCGCCTGAGCCTCTCGCTGCCGGTCTACCAGTCGGAAAATGCCTTCCTGCCGATCGAGGAGCTGCCCGCGGTCGCGCCTTTCGTCATGCGCTTCAGCGAGCAGGCTGAGGCGATGGGGATCAGCGTCCAGTTCGACAACGCCGTCCCGCTGTGCATCTTCAGCGAGGAGCAGGCCGGCAAGCTGCTGCTCCACGGGGTGTTGGACCTGAAGCGCAACATGCACTGCGAGCCGATCATCGACATCGGCCCGGACTTGACCACCTGGAGCTGCTTCTGCCTCTCCGGGCTGGCCAACCGCAGCCTGCGCGAGTTCCAGACTCTGGACCAGGCCAAAGAGCATTTCTACAACGTCTGGAGCGTGTACCAGGGCGCGGTCTACCCGATGGAAAAATGTTCTACCTGCGCGTACCGGGAAAAATGGGGCTGCCAGGGCGGCTGCCTGACCTACACCATCGCCAAAGACGGCGGGCGGCGCTACGAGCAGATGCAGGCCGGGGCGGCCGGCTGCGCGCTCGACCCGCAGGCCGGGCTGGCGCTGGCGGATGGGGTGACCCTGCTGCATTACGATATCCCGTGCGAAACGTACCTGCTGCGCAGCGCCGCCATGGGGATCGATTTCGAGCTCAACGAGAGCCTCCAGCCGCTGCTGCCGCTGCTGGACGGGACGCGGACTGCGGGGGAGCTGGCGCGCGCCTTCGCCGGCGGGGGGAACGGCTCCAGCGCAACCCAGGCCTTCCTGCAGGGTGTGGCCGCCGAGAGCCTGCCGGCCATGTTCACCAGCCTGCTCCAGCAGGGGTTCCTCAAGCAAATCCCAAAAAGCTGATCCCTACCTGGAAGAGTGTAAGGTCGCATAATTTCGTACTACCCGAAGTCTTTTAATTTCGTACCTTAACAATCTCGAAAAATCGTACCCCCTCTCTCGCTCCAAATCCGCTACCGTTAAGTCGTGGGGTAGAAGGAGATGGCGAGATGGGACAG
>DATKLX010000192.1:0-11120 GCA_035542155.1 Anaerolineaceae bacterium | reverse complement strand
TTCCTCAAGTCGCTGGTTTGCCTCCGGCTTCCTCCAGACCCCACCTCGCGGTAACGCCCTTGCCTTTGGCTAATGGTTGGTGCGACCAACCTCCATATGAGTCTTTCACTCACCAGTCAACGCCCATGCTGGGCGCACTAGTAAAAGAGGCTGCCCTTTCGGACAGCCTCTTTGTTCAAATGCAGATTTGCTTATTTGTACAGCAGCGCGGCGATCGCGGGATCATCGATGTTGGTCTTGTCATACCAGTGGAAGCCGGTATCGATGGTCTTGGGCAGCGTCTCGCCCTTGATCGCCTTGACTGCGGCTTCGACGCACTTGTAGCCGATGCCGATCGGGTCCTGGGTGATCGCGCCAGCGACTACGCCGCTGCGGATTTCATCCAGCAGCTGCTGGCCCGCATCGTAGCCAATCATGACGATCTTGCCTTCTTTGCTGCTTTCCTTGACGCCGTTCATCACACCGACCATGGAGCCTTCATTGGCGCCGAAGAAACCTTTCAGGTTCGGGTGGCCCTGGATGATGGCCTTGGCGATATCGGTAGATTTCTGGTGATCGCCAGCGCCGTACTGCACGTCTACGACGGTGATTTTGGGATGCTTGGCTTTCACCTCATCTACGAAACCTTTGACGCGGTCGATGCCGGTGCGGCTGGTCTGGTCGTGGGCTATCACGGCAACTTCGCCTGAGTCGCCAATCAGTTCGGCCATCTTGTCAGCGGCCAGGGCGGCGGCGGCGATGTTATCCGTCGCGGCGGTGGTCACGGGGATGTCGCTGTCAACGCCGGAGTCGAAGCCGATCACCGGAATATTGGCGGCTTTGGCTTTTTCCAGCAGGGGGATCATAGCCTTCGAATCGACGGCGGCCAGGCAGACGGCGGCGGGGTGCTTGTCCAGCGCGGTCTGGAGCATTTCAACCTGCTTGTCCACGGCTGCTTCAGTTTCAGGACCTTCGAAGGTGATATCAACATTGAACTCGGCGGCGGCCTTTTCAGAGCCTTTCTTCACGGCCTGCCAGAAAGCGTGCTGGAAACCCTTGGAAATGACTGGAATGTACGGCTTTGCGGTAGAGGCGGCGGCTGGAGGCTGGGTCGCGGCGGGAGC
Organism: Anaerolineaceae bacterium; assembly: GCA_035542155.1. GTDB lineage: Bacteria > Chloroflexota > Anaerolineae > Anaerolineales > Anaerolineaceae > DATKLX01. Next base: position 10,017 of record DATKLX010000192.1, on the reverse strand, counting down.
GGCGGGTGCCTGGGTCGCCGTGGCAGCGGGAGCGCAGCCAGCCAGCACGACCGCAATCACGACGACTGCCGAAAGGACGGCAAACAGCTTCTTGGTGGTCATATCAATTCTCCTTCTTAAGTGAAAGCAAGTTGTAGTCGAGCAAATTGTACGATTTGACAGACAAAGGATCGATTTTGTTGCCCAGCTTTTTCGATCTGGCAGAGATAGTGAGCCATTCCTCCTTTCTTTGGGTTATCGCCTGCGGCCTTCCACGGTGTATAGATCTGGCATCGATTAGATTACTTCGTGCGCCGGCGGAGGATATCCAGATAGACGGCTAACACCAGGATCGAGCCGGTCACGACATACTGCCATTCCTGCGGGACTGATAGGATGCGCAGCCCATTGCTCAGGGTGCTGATGACAAACGCGCCGATGATAGTCCCCAAGATCGAACCCTCGCCGCCGCTCAGGGAGGTGCCCCCGATTACTGCCGCGGCAATCGCGTCCATCTCGTAGCCCTGGCCCAGCGCTGGCTGAGCGGAGTTCAGGCGCGAGGCCATCACCACGCCTGCCAATCCGAAGAACAAACCACCGAGGGTGTAAACCAGTGTCTTCCAAAGCTTGGTGTTGATCCCGGATAGGCGGGCGGCTTCTTCATTGCTTCCCAGGGCAACATCATAGCGGCCCAGGACCGTCCGTGAAAGGATCAACCCGGCGATAATCGCGGCGAAGATCATGATGAGCACAGCGTTCGGGATCGGCAGCCCCGGGATGACGTCCGCAACGATCGAGTCCATGGCGATCCCGCGGAACTGGGACGCGTCGCTGAAATAAACCGGCTTGACCCCTGAAATGACCAGGGAAAGGCCTTTAGTCACGTACATCATACCCAACGTGGCTACAAAGGGGGGCATCCGCAGTCGGGAGATGATGGTTCCGTTAATGAAGCCGCACAGCGCGCCGGCCGCCAGCCCGCCCAGAATCGCGACCGGATTGGCCAGCCCCCAGACGGTCGAGCAAGTGGCGGTGGTCACCGCCGAGAACGTCATCACCGTTCCCGCCGAAAGATCGATCCCCCCCGTGATGATGATGAAAGTGATCCCAAGGCCGAGGATGCAGTTCACCGCGGTTGCGAGCAGGATGTTGATAAAGTTATCCACCGAGAAGAAATACGGCGAGAGCAGCGAAAAGACGATCGACAGGACGATCACACTGGCGAATGCCAGTATCTTTTGGGTCGCATCAGACCGGAGGATCGAAGGTTTTTGGGTCGCTTTACTGATTTCCATAGGTTTATGCATCCCTTAGTTCGGATTTGAGTGAGACCTGTTCAGGCTCGAGCTGGATCGTCGCACTCCGTTGGGTAGCTAATTTCATAATCGCTTCCTGGCTGGCTTCAGAGGCGTCTAACTCGCCAGTGATGCGTCCCTCGCACATCACTACTACGCGGTGGCTCATGCGCAGGATTTCGGGAAGCTCCGAAGAGATCATGATCACTGCCTTGCCCTGCTTGACCAGCTCGTTCAGCAGGTGGTAAATCTCGCTTTTAGCGCCGACATCGATCCCGCGCGTCGGTTCGTCAAAGATGAGAATATCGGTATCAGCGGTCAGCCATTTGCCGATAATCACCTTTTGCTGGTTGCCCCCCGACAAATTTCTTACTTTTTGTGCGAGGCTGGGGGTTTTAATCGAGAGCATTTTGACGTAATGCTCGGCGGTGCTGCGGATCTTGACAGAATTGACCACTCCCAGGGCGCGGAGAAATTGCTTAAAGGCCGCGAGGACGATGTTCGACTCGACGTCCATTCCGGGGGTTAGCCCATAGCGTTTGCGGTCTTCGGAAAGGTAGCCGATGCCGTGGCGAACCGCGTCCTGCGGGCTCTTGATCTGCACCCGTTTCCCGCGGACGTAGACTTCCCCTGAATCGATCGGGTCCGCTCCGAAAATGGCTCGGGCCACTTCAGTGCGCCCGGCGCCTACCAGGCCGGCGAAGCCCAGGATCTCGCCTCTCTTGAGGCAAAAATTGACGTCTCGAATGACGTTGCCGCGGTTGAGGTTCCTGACCTCCATGGCCAGTTCCTGGTTGCGGTTTTCAGGAATTTCGGGGGAAGATTCGTAGATTGTGCGCCCGACCATCATGTTGATGATCTGGTCGATGCTGGCTTCCTGGGTTGGGACAGTGCCAATATACTGGCCGTCGCGCATCACCGTGACCCGATCGGAGATCTTTTTTAGCTCCTCCAGGCGATGAGAGATGTGGACGATCCCCACCCCCTGTTCGCGCAGGTGGCGGATAATGTTGAAGAGTTCGTCAATCTCTTCATCGGTCAGCGCCGCCGTAGGCTCGTCCATGATCAAAACCTCAGAGTTGAAGGACAGCGCCTTGGCAATTTCGACCATCTGCTGCTTGGCCACGGTCAGGTCGGCGACCTTGGCGCGTGGATCCAGCTTAAGATGGAGGGATTTCATCAGCTCATCCGCCTGCTCGTTGATTTTGCGGTCGTCGAGCATAAAGGAGACGTTCTGGCGCGGCTCGCGACCAATGAAGATATTCTGCGCCACGGTCAGGTGGTTCATCAGGTTCAACTCCTGGTGGATGATGCTGATCCCCAAATCCTGCGCCGCACGCGGACTGGGGATAACCACCTCATTACCCTTGTAATAGATGTGACCCGCATCCTTGGAATAAACGCCGGCCAGTACTTTCATCAAAGTGGATTTCCCGGCGCCGTTCTCCCCCACCAGGGCGTGGACCTCGCCCGCGCGCAGCTCAAACTTTGCCTGGCTGAGCGCGTGAACGCCAGGAAAACTCTTTTCGATCCCTTCCATCAAGACCAGAAACTCACCCATGCAGAATCCTTTTGATTTAGATTGCTGATGCTGCCAGATTTGCTCGAGAGTGAAAGAGCGCCAATGTTTTCGGTTCGATCAAACAACTACAGAATATGAGGCTGGAAAGTTATGTTTATGATAACGCTACCATGATAACGATATCATGATAACAGATTGAAAATTAAAAGTCAATATAACAGGATTGACTCGCTTGTTTTCTTTGTCTCCGATGTGGTATCGATACCATAATAGCAGCTTGAGCCTCAGAAGTCAATAGCGCGTCTGTTCTCATTGGGCTGGAGGTGCCAGGCAGCCTTCCTCCAGCCCACCCCTCTATCACAAGAACCGGCCGTAAAGTGGGCCAAAATTGGCGCAGGCGCGGTAATCCGCGCTCGTTGCGTCTTCTACACCGAAAGCCGACCAGGCGCTGGGCCGATAGATGCGCTCGGCGGAAACGTTGTGCATGTTGACCGGGATGCGCAGGATCGAGGCCAGCGAGATCAGGTCAGCCCCGATGTGGCCGTAGCTGATCGCGCCGTGGTTGGCGCCCCAGTTGGCCATCACGCTGTATACGTCGCTGAACGCGCCGCTCCCGGTCAGGTTGGGCGCGAACCAGTGCGTCGGCCAGGTCGGGTTGGTGCGCTCATTGAGCTGCTCGTGGACCTCTACCGCCAGGTCCACAGTCCAACCCTCGGCAAGCTGCAGCACCGGTCCCAGCCCCTTGACCAGGTTCAGGCGCGCCATGGTCACCGGCATGCCGCCCCGGGTCAGGAAGGTAGAGGAATATCCGCCGCCGCGGAAGTATTCGGTCATCCCCGGGTGCCAGGTCGTCGCCGCCAGGCACTCACGCACTTCCTCGGGCGTGATCTCCCAGTACGGCTTCATCACCGGCTGGCCGTCTCGTCCCATGCAGCCCGTCGCGTCCAGGCTGGCAGCGCCGGAATTAATCAGGTGGATCAGCCCGCCTTCCGCGCGGCCGCTGAGCTGATATCCGGTCACCCGTTTGACCGCTGCCGGGCTCCAGTAGGTGCGCACGTCGGCGAAGATCTGCGCCGTGTTGGTCAGCAGATGGCCAAAGAGCATGGTCGTCCCGTTCAGGCTGTCGTTTTCGGTCGCAAAAACGAAGGGCTGGCGGATCCCGTTCCAATCGAAAGAGGTGTTGAGGATTGCCTCCATAAAATCACCGTTGGGGCTATGGTCGGTCCACTGGCGCTGCCCCTGGAACCCACCCACGATCGCGTTGTGGCCCATTGCTTCCTCTTCAAAACCAAGCTCGGCCAGCCGTGGGTTGCCCACCATCAGGTCGCGGGCAATCAGCGCCATCTTCACCACGCTCTGCCAGTCCTGGTCTTTCTGCGCACGGGTGCGTTGGAAGGCAGGGGGGTTGTATTCGCGGCCTTCCTTGCAGTTTGCCCTGGTCCAGGCGAAGGCTTTTTCGAACTCGGCCGGGTCGTAGATGCATTCTTCGATCCGCCGGGAAAATTCGCTCATATCCACGTTCTCGACCCGCATCCCCAGGTAGCTTTCAAAGAAATCGGGGTTGACGATCGAGCCCGCTATGCCCATCGAGACACTGCCCAGCGATAGATAAGATTTTCCGCGCATGGCGGCCGCCGCCAGGCCCGCCCGAGCGAACTGGAGCAGTTTCCCCTGCACGTCTTCGGGGATGGAAGCATCGGAGGATTCCTGGACGTCGTGGCCGTAAATGCTGAAGGCAGGCAGGCCTTTCTGGTTGTGGGCCGCCAGGACCGCAGCAAGATAGACCGCGCCAGGCCGCTCCGTTCCATTGAACCCCCAGACCGCCTTGGGAATCAGCGGGTCCATGTCCATCGTTTCTGAGCCGTAACACCAGCAGGGGGTCACCGTGATCGAAAGCCCCACGTTCTGGCAGGCGAACTTTTCTGCACAGCGCGCCGCCTCAGCCACACCCCCGATGCAGGTGTCAGCGATGACGCACTCCACCGGCCGTCCGTTTGAATGGCGCAAGTTGGCGGTGAGAAAATCGGCGGTTGAGCGCGCCATGCGCATGGTTTGCTCTTCCAGCGACTCGCGCACCCCGTTTCGGCGCCCGTCGATCGCCGGACGGATCCCTATCTTTGGCAGGCCCCCGATCAAACGTTGCGGGTAAATGGAATCCATCTTTCAGTATCTCCTTATCCAGTATTTCAGAGGTTTTGTTTGAGAACTCCATACTGCTGGATTGCTCTGACCAGCGCAAACACGTTTTCCGGAGGGACTCCCTCGGGAATCCCAGCCGAAGAGCTGAGCACGAAACCCGGTTCGGGAGTCATATCCTGGCAGAGCTGGCGGATGTACGCTTCGATGCCCTCCCTTTTGCCGGTCAGAAGCAGCCTGGTGGGGATGCCCCCCGCCAGGGCCACACTCCCATCCCAATACTGGCGCAGCTCTTCCAGAGGTTCCGTATCCTCGCCTTCCAGGTGAACGAAATCGAAACCGGCGGCTGCATAAGCCTGCAGGATCTGGTTAGCCGGCCCGGAGGAAGACACACCGACCAGCAGCCCGTGTTCGTGGGCCGGGGTAATCAATTTCTGCAGATGGGGCAGGATGAACCGCGTCAACCGATCCGCCTGAGCGGGTGACCTGGCCCGATCCAGCGAGGGTTCCTCGAAGAGGACGAAGGCCAGATCGGCGGAAAACCGGTCGCACACCGCATCCACCATTTTTATCTGCTGGCGAAGGACGCTCTCGACCCAATTCTCGGCATCGGATTGCCTGCTCTGGAGAACAATCACAGACAGGGGGAAGCTGGCGAAAACGCCCACTCCTGTTCCCTGGGCGGCATGAAGATAGCTTTCCAACCGGCCGAGCTGGTCGGCTAGCGAAGTCGGCGCGGTATGCCCATTTTCATCCGGACTGTCCGGGCGCTGCCAGGAGAAGTCACAGGGCACTGCATCGATCCCCAACCGGCGGGCGAACTCGACGTGGTCCAACGCGGATACGCGTGAACCTTCCAGGAGCAGGCTGCGCTCGAGGATATATTCCATCAGAGGCCGGCTGGGCATGCGGGTTTCGAAATACGCCAGGCGGTCGGTAGGTTGGCGGCGCAGCGCAGCCAGCAGGCGGCCGGCGTCGGCCCGGGGCATTTGCGCCTGGCGCTCGTTGCGGCTGGCCAGGGAAAGGGTCAGCCCGGGGGCGCACAACGGAAGCAACGCCTTTTCCTCGGCTGACAGCGGCTTGACCAGGATCGTCTGTACGGGAATCTCGCTCGCCAGGGGCAGGCTAGGCGATAGTCGGCTGTCTCTTTTCAAGGTTTGCCCGCAGGAAAGGCGCAGCACCAGGCGTGTGGGCAGGACAACATGCCGGATAGGCAGGCTGATATCTGCGTTCATCCGGCTGAGGAGCAACTGGGCGGCGTTGAGGCCAATGTCATACGCGGGCTGGTTGACTACGGTCAGAAATGGGAAAAAGCGGGCGACGTCTGGCAGGTCGTCAAACGAAACCAGGGCGACGTCTTCAGGGATGCGCAGGCTGCGCTCCTGCAAGGCCTCCAGCGCTCCGGTTGCGATCAGGTTGTTGGCGGCGAAGATCGCCGTCGGGTGGTGGCCTTCTTCAAAGATCTGGCGGGTCATCCGGTAACCGGAAGCGTGCTGGAAAGCGCCGCGGCGAACCAGCTCCGGCTTGTAGGGGATCCCGGCCTGGTAGAGGGCCAGGCAGTAGCCGGCGTGGCGGTCATTGGAAGTGCTGGCGCCGACTGGTCCGTTAATCAGGGCGATCTCGCGGTGCCCCAGGGAGATGAGGTGCTGGACTAGGGCGCGGGCGCCGGAAATCGAGTCGCTCCACACGGTATCGACTTCCCAACCGTCCACCCGCCGGTCGATGATCACCGTGGGGGTGTTCTGTTCGCGCAAAGGGTTTAGTTTTTCGCCGTCCGAATCGCAGGGCGCGAGGATCACCCCATCGACGCGCTGCTGAAGTACAACGCGCAGGTAATTGGCCTGCTTGGCCGGGTCTTCATCGGTATTGCAAAGCAGGACGGAATAGCCTCCACCCTGGGCGGCGTCCTCCACACCCCGCGCCACTGTGGTCCAGAACACATTGGTGATGTCCGGGACCAAAAGAGCAAAGGTCAGAGTCTGGCGCGAGCGCAGGCTGCGGGCGGCCAGGTTAGGCAGGTATCCCAGCTCCTGGATGGCTTGCTTGACCCGGGCGCGGGTATCCGGGTTGACGTTCGCCGCGCCGTTCAGCACCCGCGAAACGGTTACCGGTGAAACATTGGCTCGTCTGGCAACATCACTGATCGTGGACATAAGCGATGGCAGGCAGAAAAAACCATAGGGATGATAACAATACCATGAAATCGATTTCATTGTACGAAAAATCGACCCCCTTGTCAAGCAGGAAAAATTAGCCATCTGGTGGTGGACAGCTTTTCCTTCCGTCACCAGAATGGATTCTTCTTCACCTCTTATTTTGGGTGGGAGTGGAAGTCACTTTCGGACGCGGGGTGGCGGTTGCCGTCTTCGTAATGGTTGGCTTTGGACCCTGGGTCGCCGTCGAGGTGATCTTCAAGGCCGCCTCTTCGAGCCATCCTTGCGGCACTGCGTCTTCGGGGAGCGCCTGCAAGGCGAGCCAGTCCCGCTGCGCTGCGTCTTCCCGCCCGAGAGCATCCAGGGACCGGGCTCGCCAGTAGTACAGGCTCGCTCGCTCGCCATCTGTTTCGGCGTACGGAGTAGCCCGGTCGATCGCCATATAAGCATCCCCCGGATAGCCCAGCGCCAGGAATGCCCTGCCCTTGCCCAGGTTGGCGGCGAAGGATTTGGTGTTGATCAGAACCGCTGTGCTCAGGTCATCGAGCGCCTTATTGTTCTCTCCCTGGTCCAGGTAGATTTGCCCGCGCCCCAGGTAAGCTTCCAGCAGGCGGTTGTTCAACTTTAATGCCTTCGTAAAGGCTTCCATCGCCGCTTCGTCTTTCTTCTGAGAATGATAAGCCCTCCCCAGCATCACCCAGGCCTGGGCGTCATCCGACACGTAGCGGGTGTATGTCTCCAGGGGTTTGATTGAAAGGTCCAGCTCTTCATTCGCCTGGTATGCCTCCCCCATCACGCGGTAGGGTTCCAGCAGGGTGATATCCAGTTCGTTGGCGTGCTTGGCGTCGTCGGCTGCTTCGCGTGGCTGGTCGTTTATCATTTCAGCCTGGGCGCGCAGCAGATAGACCAGCGGCGATTCGGGCAGCGTCTGGACGGCTTCGTTCAACTGTTCCAGCGCAGCCTCAGGATCGCTGCGTTCGATGGCGATCTGCGCGAGTTCCAGCCGCGCCTCCGCCATTCCCGGATCCAGCTCCAGGGCGCGGTCCAGGTCGGATTGGACGTCGGCTTTGGGATTGAGAGTAAAGTGGCAGCGGGCCCGCGCCAGGTAGGAAGGCGCAAAATTGGGGTTCGTCTGGATCGCCAGGTTGTACTGCTCGAGCGCATTCCCACACTCCCCTCGCTGGCGGTAGCCTTCGCCGATATAGTAGTATGCGTCCGCTGCCCCAGGTTCGGCAGCTACCACCTGCTCCATAAAGTTGATCAGGGCGGTCCAATCGCCGCGCTGAAAGGCGCGCATTCCCGAGCGGTATGCCTCGGTTCGCGGGTGAGGGGTATTCACATATAAAGGAGTGGGAGTATAGGTCTGTTCCAGGTACATCCACAGCGGGGTAGGTCCGATAAACGTGGGCGTTGGGGAGCGCACCACGGAGGTTCCCGTGGCCAGCAGGGTGGCGGTCGGTTTGGGGGTCGAAAGCGCTGCAGGCCTGGCCTGGAACCCCCCGTTTGGGCCGCTCACCCTCCAGATCGCCAGCCCAACCAGACTCACCAGCACGATCACCCCCGCGATCCCCAGGACCAGGCGAGGGGTGGATTGGCGGGTGAGCAGTCTGCTTTCCGGTTCTGGTTCCGCGTATAGCGGCAGCCAGTTCCGCCGCGCCTGCCCCACCTGAGAGACCATTTCTTCTGGCGGCAACACGCCCAGCATCACCAGGCCGCGGCGCGCGCTGGCGTTGGCCGGCTCGCGGTGCAGGGCTTCCTGCAGGCAGTAGGTTCGCTCTTTGATCGTCTCGACCACCGAGCTCATCCACAGCCAGTAATCCGGGTTTCCGGGATTGGTTCTAATCAGCCGGGTCAGGAGATCTCGGGCGCGGGTCTTTTCCCCCATCTGGATGGCGCTGATCGCTTCATGCAGCATTGTATCTTCGGCCATACTGCCAGTTTAACACAGGGCTGTCCAGCGTGCAAGCCCGGCGGGTGCATTTTAATTCTGGGGCGAGTTATAAACGGTTTGCCAGACCCGGTCAAACCGTCCGCCGAGGATCGCGCTGCGCACCGGCAAAACTCGTTCTGCCCCGGTTCGGCTCCATTGCAGCCCCGGTCCGCAGAGGCGTTGTTTCTACTGCTTGCCTCCGCTCTCCACCATCCCGCTCCCAATCACCCAACCCTGAATGCGCATCTCCAGATAGTCCATCCGCTTGTGGTTGTTGGCAAAATAGCCCGCCTCTGTCTGCAAAGCTTCTTTTTCAGCCGCATGGACTGCCTCTTCCTCGCGCAGCAGTTGAGCGATTTCGGCGGCATGCCCCTGGTAGAGCCCGGTCTCCTGCTCTCCTAACGAACGCTGCAACTGTGGAGTGCCTTCTCCGTATAAGAGCTGCCCGGCATGGACCAGATGTTATTTGGCGTGATACCAATCCACAATTTGTTCGCTGTCGTAAAAATGCTCTCTGGCCAGATTCCAAATCCACACCGCTCCATCTCCCAGGGCCTGGGTGTCGGCTGCCCGGGTCCACCCCCGCCATTTGGCTTCCGCCCATACTTTCTGGCCAGACTCCTCCGGTCCGCCCAGATGGGCGACATAGCTGTTGCCCACCGCTCGCCCCACCCTCACTTCTTCCTGGGTAGCTTCGTCCAGGATCGTCTCCTCTCCCACCCCAAACACGCAGCCCACTTTGACTTCCTTCCAGCCTTCCTGGCGGATGTGGATCAGGGTCCCATCCATCCCAACCCCCATCCGGACCGCTTCTATGCTTTCTCCCGGCACCACTCCCTGGCGTAGTTCCACCTCTTGGGCTCCGGTTTGTTCGCGCTCCTCCGCTTGACGATAGGCTTCCCCCCATTTCTGCATGCGCTGCCAGACACTGCCACCAGTGGTGTGGATCCGGCCCACTTTCTCCAGGATCTCTGCTGCGCTGGCAAATTCGGTCAGACCGCT
>DATKLX010000191.1:0-37873 GCA_035542155.1 Anaerolineaceae bacterium | reverse complement strand
GCAGAGTAAGTAAACTGTATTTTTATTGAGACTTGTGGAACCCCAATGGTCATTTTCTTCGCGAATCAGGAAACATCTTCTGCTACCCTCCCTCCGTTTTTTTTAATTCTTCAGAGCTGAAAAATGCTATTGAGAATCGACGAATTCGGAGGATAATAAAGAGGTAGATTCCCTTCTGCTTCTTTTTTCTTCGCGTTTCCTTTGCGTCTTTGCGGTTCAAACTTTTCCTCCGAGGCGGTTATGGATTGGAAATCCCTTCTCCATGCGGACCCGACGGACTGGCTGCTGGAGCCATCTAATCCTTCTGTGCGCTATTTCACCCTGCGCTGGCTGCTCGACCTGCCCGAGGATGAGCCGCAGGTCTGCGCGGCCCAGGAAGCGATTGCCCAATCCGCCCCGGTCCAGAAAATTTTCAAGCAAATGCACCCGGCTGGTTACTGGGGCTCCGACCCGAACCCGCATGCCGGCTGCCGCGGGCGCCTGCTGCTCCTAACCTGGCTGGGCTATCGCGGCGATGCGGTTCGCCCGGCGATAGAGTACTATTTGAACGGGATCCTTTCTCCCGAGGGCGCCTACGCAGTGGAAATGAAAGGCCGCGCCATCTTCCTGCCCTGTCACGCTGCCAACCTCCTGCGCCTCATGCTCTGGAACGGCCTGGCGGACGACCCGCGCACCGCACGCCTGATGGACTGGCTGATCGGCGTCCAGCAGCCGGATGGCGTCTGGGCCTGCATCTCCAAGCTGAACGCGTACCCTTGCTTATGGGCCACCGCGGTGACCCTGCGCGCTTTCCGCGAGCTGCCTCTCGGGCTGCTCACTCCCCAGGTCGAACAGGTGCGCCAGCGAGCCATCGATTTGATCCTGCGCTCGAACCTTTACCGCTATGGCAAGGATAAACCCAGCCCGCTCTGGTTCAAGTTTGGCTACCCCCTCCAGTGGGACAGCGACCTGCTCGAAATGATCGAGTTGCTCGCTCCCTTCATATCCGCGGAGGATCCGCGCATTCAATCCGCGCTGAAGCTTGTCCTGGACAAACAGGACCCGGCCGGCCGCTGGCCCGCGGAAAAAGATCCCAAGGGCGGCAAGTGGATGCTCGCCTACCTGCCGTTCGAGGAGCTGGGCCAGCCCTCGAAGTGGGTCACCCTGCACGCCATGCACATGCTGAAGGCGCTCCATTCGCCTGACAAGACCTGTCAAAATTGATAAGCATTTTGGTCCACTTTTTAAGCGATACTGGTGGCGTCGCATCATTTTCCTTTTCACCAGGAAAGGACCCGCCATGTTCACAATCCGCACCGCTCTGAGTGGTCTCACTGTTTGTTTTTTCCTGATTGCCGTTTTGCCTTTAAACGTAGGGATCGACCGATGTATCGAACTGCCCTGCGGCTCGGTCCTGGATCCTGGCAAGGAACCGGGCAGACACGCAGGTCTGACCCTACCTCTCGACACATCTCAAACCGCCGGCGCAACCTATTACGTCGACCAAAGTAACTTGCAGGCCAGCGATACCAACCCGGGCACCGAAGCCAGACTCTGGAAAACGATTACTCACGCTGCCAGCGTCGCTGTGGCAGGCGACACGGTCTACGTCAAAGCCGGGATGTACCCCGAGCGGATCCACCCGGCGCATTCCGGCAGCGCCGGCAAGCGGATCACCTTCCTGTCTCTTCCCCGGCGGGCCGCGACCATGTGGGGCTTTTACACCGAAGGCTCCAATTTTCTCACCATCCAGGGCTTCAATATCACCACCGACCCTTCTCTGACTGACTGGACCGACAGCGACGGGGTCTTTATCCGTAGTGATGACGTCGAAGTCCTCGACAATTATTTCTACAACCTGGATTCCGCCGGCGTCTCCGGCTACTGGCACGATCCCTATCCCCACCGCGCCCACATCGCCAACAACACCATCTACCATTCCCAGTACGGCCTGGGCATCACCGGTTACGACTGGATCGTTGAGTACAACGAGGTCAACCGCTTATATAAATATGGCAGCGGCGATGCCGACTACAGCCGCTTCTTCGGCAACAACCATATCATCCGCTGGAACTACTTCCACGGCTCTTTGGCCAGTGAGATCGGCGACGCTCACGTCGACTGCTTCCAGACCTTCGACAACAACGGCGAGTTTAGCACCGGCGTAGTCATCGACGGCAACCGCTGCAGCGAGTTCCACCAGGGCTTTATGGGCGAGTCGATCTACTATCACACCATTTCGCACGTCACCTTCAAGAATAACCTGTTCGTCAACGGTTGGGCCTGGGGATTGTGCATCCAGGACCTGGCCTACGTGACGGCGATCAACAACACCTTTGCCAATATCGGCTACCACGGGATCGGGATGCGCGGAAATTCCCTGGGCGGGGTGGTCAAGAACAACATCTTCTACAACATGGAGACCAGCTACTGGTTTGAATCCCCCTCCAGCATCGACGGGGATTACAACCTGATCTTCAACGCCCAGGACCCTCCGGTCAAAGGCCTGCACGATATCACCGGCAAAGACCCGAAATTCGTCAATACTGCCGGCGGAGATTTTCACCTCCAGGCCAGCTCGCCCGCGGTAGACGCCGGCATGGCCATCCCGGCGGTGAACCAGGATTACGATCGCGTCCCCCGCCCCATCATGAATGTCTGGGATATCGGCGCATTCGAGTACCAGCCGTTCCGCTTCGGAGCCGCCCCCCAGAACGGGGCAATCGCGCTGTCCTGGCAGTTCGTTTCCGCAAAACCCTTGCCCGCGACAGTCACCTGGCAAATTAATTACACCCCCGCCAACGGCGCCGAGACACCTCCTATCTTTGAAGCCTATGAAGCACGAGCACACAAATTAAATGGGCTTTCCAATTACACACTGTATACCGTGACGTTAACTGCCCTCGACGGCAGCACAACCCTCTATTCAGCTTCCGCTCAGGTTATGCCCAGCGACCGGCTGGTATATATGCCTGTTATACTCCGATAAAAACTGAATGTTACCTGCATCGGTCATGTCGTTGCGAGGAGCGGTGCTCTTCCGCGACGAAGCAATCTCCAAGATAACCAAGCAAGACCCTGGTAAATCTGTGCTTTGGCGGGAGAATCACCTCTTTCCCTGGTCAGCTTGGGGGTTGCCACGTCGGGTCGGATGGGTAAGATGTTTCCCTTAGACTGCCTCTCTACCGACCCTCCTAGCAACGACATGACTTGTACGGCTATTCCATTTCTTCCAAAACCTTGATGGCCGTATTGACCGCCGTCATCGCGCTTGGCCAGCCGGCATAGAAAGCCAGGTGGGTGAAAAGCTCGGCAAGCTCCTCTTTGCTAACCCCATTCTCCAGGGCGCGGCGGATGTGAAAGGGCAGCTCGTTGATCCGGTACAGCGCGGTCAGGGCGGCGACTGTGATCAGGCTGCGGTCGCGCTTCGAAAGGCCGGGTCGCTCCCAAACGTCTCCAAAGAGCACCTCATCGGTCAATTCCATCAACTTTGGGGCAAATTCTCTTCTCTTCTTCGCGATCTCTTCCGAGGTGGATTGTTGGTTGGACATAACGATTTCTCCTTTATTTCCGATCCGCTGCCAGCGTTCTAATCCTGGTCTCTACTTTCAGGATGAGACATGTCGAGAACGGCCTTTCGACACCCGCGACCAGGGTGAGAATTCGATCGTTAATACCGGTCGCCGACCACCGTAATCTGTGCCATACCCTGTTCGATCTGGTTGAGATCCTCGGGGGTCAAATGGACATTCAGCGCGCCAAGGTTCTCGTCCAGGCGCTCCAGCTTACGCGAACCGGGGATGGGCACGATCCAGGGCTTTTGCGCCAGCAGCCAGGCCAGGGCGATCTGAGCCGGGGTGGCGCCCTTCTGCGCGGCGATCTGCTCCAGCAGGTCGAGCACTACCCGGTTGGCTTTGATCGCCTCCGGCGTAAAGCGGGGATTGCGGCTGCGGATGTCGGTGCTGTCATAGGTGGTGTTCTCGTCGACCTTGCCGGTCAGATAGCCGCGTCCCAGGGGGCTGTAGGGGACCAGGCCGATGCCCAGCTCTTCACAGGTGGGCAGGATGGCCGGTTCAATCGCCCGCCACCAGATCGAATATTCGCTCTGCAGGGCGGTGACGGGCTGCACCGCGTGCGCCCGGCGGATTTGTTCCGCATTGGATTCGGACAGGCCAAAATGCTTCACCTTGCCGGCCTGGATCAGGTCCTTTACTGCGCCGGCCACGTCTTCCATGGGCACGTTCGGGTCCGGGCGGTGCTGGTAAAACAGATCGATGGCTTCGACCCGCAGGCGCTTGAGCGACGCCTCAGCGACGCGCCTGATTTGCTCTGGCCGGCTGTCCGGGCCAACGCTGGGATGGGGTCCCTTGACCGGATCGTGTTTCCAACCAAATTTGGTGGCGATTACCACCTGCCTGCGAAACGGCTCAAGCGCTTCGCCCACCAATTCCTCGTTGATAAAAGGCCCATAAACTTCCGCGGTGTCGAAGAAGGTGATGCCTCGATCCACGGCCGCGTGGAGAAAGGCGATCATTTCTTGCTTATCGGTCGGCCGGTCGCCAAAACTCATCCGCATGCATCCCAGCCCAAGCGCGGAGACTTCCAGCCCGCTGTTTCCAAGTTTGCGTTTTTGCATGGTATCCACTCCTATTTCTCGTTCAGAAGATTTTCCCAACAGGAAATGTTCAGTCCGCCCTTTGGGCAGAGAATATCATCCGTTCTGATGAAGATTATAAACACCTCGCACCTCAGAATGATAGAATAATCCTCGAAGATGATTGTCTGATTCTGCAGACCTTCCGGATGGACACGCCCAGCCGCTGGACCGGCTTCACGTGCACCGTTCTTCGGTACCGTTGGAGCCCATACACAGCGTGGTCAAACCCTCCTTTTGCGTGATCGCCCAGGGGAGCAAAGAAGTCCTGTTAGGCGACAGCCGCTACCTGTACGACTCCTCGCATTACCTGATCTCCACCGTCGAGCTGCCCCGTTCAAGTCAGGTCCTGGAAGCTTCGCAGGAAAAACCTTATCTCAGCTTCCGTCTGGAGCTCGATCCTGGCCTGGTCAGCGCGGTCATCGCGGATACAGACCACACTTCGCTCAAGGACCATGCGGATGTGAACGCCACCGATGTCAGCCCGCTGGATGCGAACCTGCAGGACGCCGTCCTGCGCATGGTCAGGCTGCTCGATACACCCGCCGAAGCGCCGGTGCTCATGCCGCTGATCGCGCGCGAAATCATCTACCGGCTCCTGATCGGCGATCAAGGCGCCCGGCTCCGTTTTCTTGCGACCACCGGAGGCTACACCCCCCTCATCGTCCGGGCCGTCGATCTGCTCCGCCAGGAATTCGACCGGCCGGTGCGGATCGAGGATCTTGCCAGAGAGTTGGGGATGAGCGTCTCCGGGCTACACCATCACTTCAAGGCCGTTACAGCGATGAGCCCTCTGCAGTTCCAGAAGCAGATCCGGCTGCAGGAGGCTCGCCGCCTGATGCTGAGCGGGGACCTCGACGCCGCCAGCGCGGCTTATCGCGTGGGTTACAACGATGCCTCCCACTTCAACCGCGAGTACAAAAGCCTTTTCGGTGTATCACCCATGCGCGACATCCAGCGATTGCGCAGGGAGATCCTGGAAGGCGCCGGCGGGTGAGCGAATCACAATTTCTAGAAAGCTCGATTAAAAAAATCAGAGAATCCTTGACAGTTTTGCTCGACGATGATATATTCGCCGCGTTGTTATCTTTTATAAGGGGTGTTTGTGTTTAATCAAGAGTCGGTCTCTATCAACAATCCTGTCGCATATGCGTGCCTCCTGGCAGCGAGATAAGCTCGTCTTCCCATTCTCCTGAAAACCAACCAGCCACGGGTGCGGATATGCCCCGTGGCTTTCGCTTGCCTGCCCTCACCGGCCGCGAGGAAGGGGTATTTGATAGATTCGCACTTGCGGATTCCGCCTGACTGACCTTCTTCGCCGCCCTGCTGGAACCCCCGCGCCAGCCACGGAATGTTTTCGTGGCTGGCGTTTTTATTTAACCTCTTACGATTGCAAACACGGAAAGGACCACAGATTTATGGCTCAAGGGACACTCCATCATCCGGCCTATCGATTTCCCAGGGCCGGCGCGGCTCCAAAGGCCGTCGGAAAATTTCTCCAGGCGATAGACCTGCCTGGTCTGGATAGAACTTTTCAATTTTGGACAGCTTTTTCCCCCTCGCTCCTCGACCCATTTACGAGGCGGAGGAGCGGATGGATAGGAATAAACGACCATGGCTACAACAAACGCAATTTCAGACGACGAAGGCGTCGTCTATAAGAAAACCATCGGAAACTATTTCGTCCACGTCCAGGGGCGCACGATCCCCTGCACGATTTCAAACCGCCTGCGTAAAGAGATGGTCTACCCCACCGCGGCGACCTCTTCCCTGCCCCACCGGGTGCGCCAGGTGAAAGAGCTCGACCACAGCGATCCAATCGCTGTCGGCGACGTGGTGCGCTGGATCGACGCCGGCAGTGGCAGCGGGCAGATCGTCGCGATCCTCCCGCGCCGCAACCGGCTGGCCCGCCGCGGCGCCGTCCCCCGCCCCGGGGCGCACGCCTTCGAGCAGGTGGTCGCCGCCAACCTGGACCTGGTGATGCCCATCATGGCCGCCGCAAACCCCGCTCCGCATTGGAACGTGCTCGACCGCTACCTGGCTTCCGCGGAATCTTTCGATCTCCCCTCCCTGGTCTGCATCAACAAGGTCGACCTGGCCGGCGGGTCGAAGATCCACATCATCGTAGAGGAGTACCGCCGCATCGGCTATCCTGTTCTTCTGGTCAGCGCCAGCACCGGCGAAGGAATCGCGGAGTTGCGCGATGCCCTGCGCGGCAAAGTCACCGTTTTCACCGGGAAATCCGGGGTGGGCAAGACCTCCCTGCTCAACGCCCTCCAGCCAGACCTGGGCCAGCGCGTCAACGCGGTCAACCAGGCAACCGGCAAGGGCCGGCACACCACCACCGGCCTGGAGATGTTCCCCCTCGCCGGCGGCGGAGCAGTGCTCGACACACCCGGCATGCGCGAATACGGCCTGTGGGACGTCGACCCGCACGAGCTGGACATGCTCTTCCCAGAGATGCGCCCCCTGGTCGGCTCCTGCCGTTTCGGATTGGATTGCCGGCACGACGAAGAACCGGGCTGCGCTGTTCGCCAGGCAGTGATGGCAGGCCAGATCAACCCGCGCCGCTACAAGAGCTATCTGCGTCTGTGCGAAGACGGAGGCATGCCATGACGACCACAGATTACACCAAAGTTTACGGTGATTTCGCAGGTCTGGCGACAGATAAAGATCGCATCAGGCCGAGGCGAAAGGGGATGCTGCGCGCCTACTGCAACCAGGCAGAGGATGGATTCACCTGTAAACATTGCGGGGTTTTCGTTTCGTGCGCGCTGGAGCTGGCCAGCGTACACAACCGCAACCACTGCCCTTACTGCCTCTGGTCGCGCCACATCGACCTGTACGAGCCCGGCGACCGCCTGAGCGCCTGCAAGGCGCCCATGCGTCCGGTAGGCCTGACGATGAAGAAAACCCGCAAAAAGTACGCCCGCTGCGCCCCCGGGGAGTTGATGCTTATCCACCTTTGTGCGGGCTGCGCGGCCCTCTCGGTCAACCGCCTGGCCGCGGACGATGACCCTCAGGCTCTGGTCGAGATCTTCGAACGCTCGCTACACACGGAAGCTGCCTTGTACGAACTGCTGTGCCATTCCGCGATCGAATTGCTCGGCGCGCAGGATCAATCTCTGGTAATCGGCCAGCTATTTGGCTCAGAAGCCGCGTTTGCGACCGGATGATCCCAGCTTATCCATGACCCATCCCCTGGATCGAGTTGAAAAGATCCAGGGGATGAGCGTCTATCCAATACCGATCCTGTCTTACGCCGTCGGCCCGGATGGAGTCTGTGCAGACGGGGGCACCGAACTGGTCGGTCCCGCGGGCTCTTTCCAGATCAGGCCAGAGGCGATCAGACCACCGATCCCCCCGACCACAGCGTAAACAATAATATTGATGAATATAGACAGGATGCTGAAACCGGAAGTAAGGATAAAATCCGGAACGTTGACCCCATTCTGCCCGGCCATTTGAGAAAGCGCCTGGGTGACTCCTGCGGTCAGGCCTCCGAAAACGAGCGAGAGGATACCGCCGACCACCGCGCCGATCGCACCGGCCAGCGCGCCCAGGATCATCGCCTGGGTAGTCGGCACATAGGCCACCTTTTCATAATTACGGTACAGGTAAACCGCCAGGATCCCGCCGCCCCACACCCAGGCGAGCAGCAGGCAGTTTACGCAGTTCACCAGTGGTATGCTGGAGAGGACGCCGATCGCCACGCCGGCGATCGCCACGGACTTAAGAAGAGAGCTTTGGTTGAAATTCATAGAGACCCCTTTTTAATCTCGGTTTAATCGATAACCATAGTATAGTACATATACCACTCCAGGTGGAAACTTTTGCAAGACCTGGATCGTCTGGATTTACATGCACAGAACCAAGGAGGAAACAGCGGTGAAACGAATTGCCCTCATTTCCATCGTATGCCTGATGCTGCTCGCTGCTTGCGCTCCCGCCGTCCAAACCGCGGCTCCTCAGGAGCACGCCGTACCGACCCAGCTTCCCGCCGGGCCAACGGCGCTGCCCCCCACGCTCGAGCCAACTGCGATCCCCCCAACTCCCACCGTGGAAACGCTGCCCACTGCCGGGCCTACCCAGAGTACGCCGGATGCAGCCGCCCCCACGACCTTGCTCGCCATCATCAACGCCGAGGGGAACGTAGCCCTGATCAGCCCCTCGGGCTCGGCGGGGAAAACTCTCAGCGCGGACGCCACCCCGCGTTTGAACGCCGACCCGAAAAAGCCCAATGTCACCTTCTGCTGCGCCAGTTGGTCATCGGATGGCAGGCTGCTGGCCTACCAGCGTTATCAGACCCAGCAAAAGGGAACCGAGGTGACCAATATCTTCGAGCTGTGGGTGTATGATGTTTCCTCAGGGCAGTCCCGCGTCGTGCTGCAGAACGAGCAAACCGCCGGGTACGCCTGGCAGCCGGGGACTCATCGCATCGCTTACGGCCAGATGGTCGACCCAAATTACTTCACCGCCCGGGGCCAAAACGATCCGGCCAGGGCTCGCGGCATCCTGAGCCTGGACGTGGACACCGGGGAGAAAGCTGAGCTGGTCAAACCCGAGCGCGGTCTCTCGATCGTCTCGCCGGTCTGGTCTCCAGATGGCCGCTACCTGTCCTTCGATGAAGTCCTCTACATGGAAGGACGCGGCCAGTTTGCCTGCTATGACTTCCAGGGGAAAAAATACACCTCCTGGGAAAAGGTGATCGGCGGCTACGCCTGGGCTCCAGACAGCCAGCACATCGTCTACGATCACCTGGCGTACAACCCCTCAGGCGACGAGCGCATCTGGATCAGCGACCTCCAGGGCCAAAATGAGCAGAGCCTGAGCCCAAGGGACGGCCCGCTGGCATATGGGCCGGTTTTTTCGCCGAAAGGCGATTTCCTGGCCTATCACGCTCAACCAGGCGGCCCGGCCAGCGGCGACTATGACCTGATGGTCGTGCCGGCCGGCGGCGGGGAAGCGAAATCGCTGGGTTCTTTCCCCGAACTGGGCAGCATCGCCTGGGCGCCGGATGGCAAACAGCTTGCCATCAGCTATGGGCCTTACGAAAACTCCCAGCTCAAGCTGGTCTCCCTGGCGGACGGCTCCACCGGCGATCTGGGTCCCGGCTCGTTCCCGGTCTGGCAGCCGTTGCCATAACTTCCCGTTTAGCGGTAGAATCGCATATCTAATCCTATCCCAAAGGGGTGAAGCAATGAGTTTCCAGCGAGCGATCGTCCGCGTCCCGGGCGAGAATTTTTCGGAGGGCGTCACAACCGGTGAATCGGGGGCTCCCGAATACGCCCTGGCCCTCGCCCAGCATGAAGCCTACTGCGCGGCGCTGCGTGAGTGCGGGCTCGAATTGACCATTCTCCCGGCCGACCTGCGCTACCCGGATTCGACCTTTGTCGAAGACGTCGCAGTCCTGGCGGGCAATTGCGCGGTCCTCACCCATCCCGGCGCTCCCAGCCGCCAGGGAGAAGTCGAAGCGATCCGTTCGGCTGTCAGTGAATTCTTCTCCAGCCTGTTCCAGATCAATGAACCGGGCGCGCTGGATGGGGGGGATGTCTGTGAGGCAGACGACCATTTCTTCATCGGCATTTCTCAGCGCACCAACGAAGAAGGCGCGCGACAGTTGGCTGCCCTGCTCAAGCAGGCCGGGTTTACCAGCAGCCTGGTAGACGTCCGCCGCGTTCCCGGGATGCTGCACCTGAAAAGCTGGCTGGCCTACCTGGGGAATCGTACTCTGGTGGTCGCCGAGGGGCTCGCCAGTCTGATCGACCAGTTCCCTGGTTTCCGCATCATCCGCGTCGACAGGCGCGAATCTTATGCGGCCAACTGCTTGCGGATCAATGACACTGTGCTGCTCCCGGCCGGGTATGCTGGCTTCCAGCGCGCGCTGGAAGTGCTCAATTACCCGCTCATCACGCTGGACATGTCCGAATTTGAAAAGATGAACGGCGGCCTGAGCTGCCTTTCGCTGCGCTTCTGATGCCACTTTCCGCCTACCAGATCGTCGCCACGCTCGGCCCTGCCAGCCAGGATCCGGAGACCTGGACGCAAATGGCTGCCGCCGGGGCGAGCGGTTTCCGCTTGAACACCAGCCACCTGACCCTGGAAAATCTTGAGCGCTGGCTGGGACGGTACCAGGCCTTTCTGCGGACGGCGGAGTACTGCCTGCCGCTGGTGCTCGACCTTCAGGGAAGCAAATGGCGGCTGGGATCTTTCTCTCCGTTCGAGCTTGTCCCCGGAGAGATGGTCCGCCTTGTCCAGGCCAGCCAGACTGCCCACCCGGGCGAGCTTCCCGTTCCCCACCCCGATTTCTTTGCGGCCGCGGCCGTTTCTTCAGGCGAAGTGAACCTCAACGATGCAAAAGTCCGCCTGGAGATCACCGCCATGCAGGATGGGTTGGCCTACGCTCGCACGACGCTGGGCGGGCCGGTCCAGGCCAACAAGGGCATCACTCTGCCCGCTTCGCCCTACCGGGTCGAACAGCTCAATGCGAAAGACCTCGCCATCCTCGAGCGCACTCGCGGGCTGGAGTGGGTCCGCTACGCGATTTCCTACCTGCGGGATGGAGAAGAAATGGCGCGCTACCGCGCTTTATTCGGCGCCTCAGCCCACCTGATCGCCAAGCTCGAGCGCCAGCCGGCCCTGGACGACGCTCGCGCCGTGGCGCTTCACGCCAGCGAGCTGTGGCTGTGCCGCGGCGACTTGGGCGCCGAGCTGGGCTTACCGGCCATGGCGGCAGAGGCGCACCGTTTCTCTTCCCGAGTAGAATAATTCACGGTCCCGGTCCTGCTCGCCGGCCAGGTCCTGGAACACATGATCCACTCGCAGACCCCCACTCGCTCCGAGGTTAGCTGCATCTACGACGCCCTGCTCCAGGAATATTCCGGCCTGGTTCTCTCCGACGAGACCGCAATCGGCGATTACCCGCTGGAGGCCGTCCGGGCAGCGGGAATGTTTTTAGGATGAAAATTCTCACCTGGAACTGCGCCGGCGCATTTCGCAAAAAGACGGGCCAGCTCGCCGCTTTTCACCCGGACCTGGCTGTGATCCAGGAGTGCGAGCGGCCCGAGAGATTGCTCTTCCCCCGGGATTTCCAGCCCGATTCGCTGGCCTGGGTCGGCGATCCTGGCGCCGCCAAAGGATTAGGCGTTTTTGCCTTCTCGGGCCTTCGGCTTGACCTGGCGACCGACGTGTACGACCCGACGATCCGCTACTGCGCGCCTTTGCGTGTAAGCGGCGCCCGGAACTTTCACCTGGTCGCCATCTGGGCCATGCCTCAAACCAATCCGCGCGGCTCAAGCTATGTGGGGCAGGTTTGCCGGGCGCTCGAATCCTATGCCGCCTTTATCCGCGCGCAGGATACCCTGCTGGCGGGCGATTTCAACAGCAACCAGATTTTTGATCGCCAGCACCAGCCCTGCAACCACAGCGCCGTGGTCGAGAGGCTGGCGCGTGACGGCATTGTCAGCCTGTACCATGAGTACTTCCATGAGTCCCACGGCCAGGAGAGCCAGCCCACCTTTTACCTGACAAAAAAGATCACTCGTCCATTCCACCTGGATTATTGTTTTGCGCCAACCCACTGGAGCCGGCGAATTACCCGCCTTTTCATCGGCGACTTCGCTGAATGGCGTCCTCTGAGCGACCACTGCCCACTATTTGTCGAGCTTGACATCTAAGAAGTCGAAAAAGAATAACTCCCCTTATTTTGCAAGGGAAAAAATCTACAAACTCATTCTAGTCCAGTCATGTCGTTGCGAGGAGCAGTGCTTTTCCGCGACGAAGCAATCTCCAAACCGACCAAGCCAAGCCTCAGTAGACCAGGGCATTCCCAGGCAAAATGCCACCTTCCTTGGGCAGCTTGGAGATTGCCATACCGGGTCGGATGGGTTGGCCTTATCCTTTGAATAAGCTCTCTACGGACCCGGCTAACTCAGTTCTCGTTCTATAACGACTGACAACTGATGACTGCTTCACTCCCGCCACCCAAAGGTGCGCTGCACGGCTTTCAGCCAGTACGTATACAGCCGGGAGCGGGTCTCATCGCTCATCCGCGGATACCAGGTCTTGTCCACGTGCCAGTTCGCGTTCAGGTCTTCGAAAGGGTCATCCAGGCTGCCGTAATCCCAGAATTGGGTAGCCAGCCCGGCGACGTACGCCGCCCCGAGCGAGGCTGTCTCGGACACCTCCGGGCGGACGACCGGCACGCCGAGGATATCGGCCTGGAACTGCATCAGCAGCTCGTTGTAAATCATCTCGCCGTCCACCTTTAACGACCTGATTTCCATCCCCGAGTCTTGCTTCATCGCGTCGAGCACTTCACGGGTCTGGTAGGCGATCGCCTCGAGCGCGGCGCGCGCCAGGTGACCTTTGTTGATCGAGTGGGTCAGCCCGGCGATCACCCCGCGCGCATCCGAGCGCCAGTAGGGGGCAAACAGGCCGGTAAAAGCCGGCACGATATATATACCGCCGTTATCCTCCACACTGCGCGCCAGGTCCTCCACCTCCGAAGCGCGGCGGATGATCCCCAGGTTATCGCGCAGCCATTGAATCAGCGCGCCGGTGGTGGCGATCGATCCCTCCAGCGCGTAGACTGCCGGCTGGCCCTGGATCTGGTAGGCAACCGTGGTGAGCAGGCCACTTTTAGAAGGGATGAGGCGGGTGCCGGTGTTCAGCAGCATAAAACAGGCGATCCCGTAGGTATTCTTGGCCTCGCCGGGCCTGAAGCAGGCCTGCCCGACGAGCGGGGCCTGCTGGTCGCCCAGGTCTCCGCAGACTGGGATGGCGTCACCAAACGGGCCATCGACCAGGGTCGTTCCCCAGGTCCGCGGGTCGCTGGAGGGCACGATACGGGGGAGCATGGCGCGGGGGATGCCCAGGGCAGTGAGGATCTCCGGGTCCCAATCCAGGGTATGCAGGTTCATTAAAAGCGTCCGGCTGGCATTGGTCACGTCGGTGACGTGCGAGCCGCCGTTTGGCCCCCCGGTCAGCCACCAGATCAGCCAGGAGTCGATCGTCCCGAAGAGCGCTTCGCCTCGCTCGGCATCCGCGCGGACACCGGGGACCTGGTCCATGATCCATTTGATCTTCAAGCCTGAGAAATAAGTCGTCAAAGGCAAGCCGGTCTTCGAGCGGAAGATATCCTGGCCGCCCAAAGAGATCATCTCGGCGTTGATGCTCATCGGGCGGGTATCCTGCCAGACGATGGCGTTGTAGTACGGCCGGCCGGTCCGGCTGTTCCAGACCACGGTCGTTTCGCGCTGGTTGGTGATCCCAACCGCAGCGATGTCTCCCGGGCGAGCGTCGATCTTGGAGAGCGCCACGCGGATCGTCGCCTGGGCTCGCTCCCAGATCTCCAGCGGATTGTGTTCCACCCGGTCGGGCTGTAAATAGATCTGGCGGTGCTCTTTCTGGGAGACGCTCACCAGGCGCCCGCTGTGGTTGAAAATCATGCAACTGGTATGAAGGGTTCCCTGGTGCAGCGCGGCGATGTATCTGGCCAAGGATTTATCCTTTCAGCCCCAGTTCCAGGCAGGTGCGCACCAGGCTGGCCAGGTTGTCGACCTCAAGCTTGCGCATCGCGTCGCGGCGCTGCTTTTCGACGGTTTTGATGCTGCTATGCAGGCGGTCGGCGATTTCGCGCATCGAGTTCCCTGCCACGATCAGCTCGACCACCTCACGCTCGCGCGGCGAGAGGCGGTCCAGCAAGTTTTCGGAATGGTTGATGAAAAAGCTCTTGCTGAAGACCTGCGAAACCCCCGAGCTCAGATACATGCTCCCCCGGCTGGCGGCGTGCACCGCGGCGAGCAGCTCTCCCGCAACGGCCTGCTTCAGAACGTACCCCAGGGCGCCCTGCTGGAGTGCCTGCTGGACCAGCCCCAGATCGGCATGCATGGAGAGCATCACCACCTGCGGGCTGGGCTCGATAGCCTTGACCTGGGTCAGCGTCTCCAGCCCGTTCATCTCGGCCATGGAGATATCCAGCACGAGCACATCCGGGTGCAGCAGGCGGGTGAGCTTCAGGGCGTCTTTGCCGTTATCCGCCTCCCCAACGACCTGCAGGTCCCCGGCCTCTTCCAGCAGCTTGCAAATCCCTTCGCGGACCAGCAGGTGATCATCTGCCACGACAATTCGAATCATCGCAACCTCTTATAGACTGTGATTGGCCAACGGCAGATATCCGTAGAGCTGAGTTCCTTCCCCCGGCGCGGACTCGATCTCCAGCCCGCCGTTCAAGAGGCGAAAGCGCTCCTGCAGGCCCAGCAGCCCCATCCCCCCCACCCCGACCTGGTTCAGGTCGAAGCCCTTGCCGTTATCTTCTACGGAAAGGCTGACCTCTCCATCGATATAATCCAGGTTGATCCAGACCGTGGATGCCTGCGCGTATTTGATCGCGTTGTTGAGCCCCTCCTGCACCAGGCGGTAGAGCGCGGTGGCCTGCAGGTTGGGAATGGGCGGCAGGTCTTCGTCGCTGCTGTAATCGATGCGCAGCCCCGCGTTCTGGCCGAAAGAGGAGCACAGCGCCTCCAGCGCCTTGGATAGCGGCACCGAGTCCAGGGATGGCGGGCGGAGTTGGTAGGCCATCGTGCGCACCTGGTTCATCAGGGCCTCGACAATCCGAATCGTTTCCTCGAGCTGTTGTCTCGCCTCCTGCTGCTCCGGCCCCAGCAGGCTCAAGATCGCGTTCAGGCGCAGCAGGATCGCGGTCATCCCCTGGCCGGTGTCATCGTGCAGGTCCTGGGAGATGCGCTGGCGCTCTTCCTCCTGGATGGTGATCAGTTGCTGGTTGAGCTGCTCGAGACGCCGTTCGACGCGGCTCTTCTCGCTCTCGATGCGCTGTTTGTCCGCGGTGATATCCTGGTTCTCCGCCCAACAGCCCAGGTTGGCGCCATCCGCCGAGTAGATCGTCCGGCAGCGATGACGGATCCAGCGCATTTCCCCGTTCCTGGTGAGAATGCGGAACTCGAGAGACTTCGCCTCCCCTTTACCATCCTCAGGAAAGTGCCCCGCGACCTTCTGGCGGTCCTCCTCTGTCAGGATCGTTTCCAGCAACCCCACGTTTTGTTCAAATTCCTCCGGCGCGTACCCGCTGATCTGCTCGCAGGCCGGGGAGATATAGCCCATCCGGCCATCTGGCAGGATCTGGTATTCCCAGTTTGGAGATGAATCCAGGACCGAGCGAAAGAATGCCGCCTTCCGCGGAGTCTTCTGGCGGAGGTTGTTCTTCTGCAGATGTGCAGCTTTTTTCGGGGGTTGTAGCTGCCGGGGCATGCGCCTACCTGGGATATTCTTCTGGCAGGATTTTGGACCTTCTGTGATTATATCCGGAATTTGTAACCCATGTGTCTCGCCCGTTTTTGGTCGGCTGTCTCGGCCGGCGCTGTAACGCATGCCTCCGGGCTTGCGCTCTTGTAAGTTGGCCGTACCGCCCGGCGCTGTAACGCATGCCTCCGGGCTTGCGCTCTTGTAAGTTGGCCATACCGCCCGGCCAGAAACAAGCCAGGAGACCTGTTCTACAAGAGTCCCAACACGGCCTGAACGGCCCCCTCCACGCTGGCAGCCACAGCCGGGCTCAACACTTCGGAAAAGTCGTACACATACTGGGATTCGATCGCCACCACGGTCACAATCTCGGGAAGCGCTACCCCCAACCTGCGGCCCAGTTCCAGCGCCGTGCGCAGGTTGGTTTCATGAGCCGAGCCAAGGTGACCGGCGAACGAATTCTCCAGCTCTTCGAGGCCAAAGACGTGCACACTGCCAATGGGAAATTTTCCGGTGTAGATGGCATCGACGATCACCGCACGTTGGTACCCGATCAGGCGCTCCATCAACCCGATCCCCCCACCGGCCAACTGGTCCACCTCCACCCCAGGGATGAGAGGGTGGCCCCGGAGCCGCTCAGCGACCCGCCAGCCAACCCCGTCATCCCCCATGATTGGGTTCCCAAGACCGAGGATCAAAGTGTGCGATGAGGGCATATCTTTAGCAATACTGCCTCACCACCTCCACCACCTCCCCATGCGCATCCCGGATGATCGCTTCCAGCGGCATTTTGCCGGGCATGGCATGCGTGGCGCAGCCGAAGCAGGGATCGTAAGCGCGGAAAGCCATCTCGATGCGGTTGAGCAGGCCCTCGGTGATGATCGTCCCGTTGTGGATCAGGTCGCGCGCCGCCTTGTTGACCGACATGGAGATGGGCGCATAGTTGTTGGTCGTGCCCACCACCAGATTGACCTTAGTCACCAGGCCGCGCTCGTCGGTCCAGTAATGGTGGGTCAGCGTACCGCGCGGGGCTTCGACGATGCCCACGCCCTCGGACGGTTTCTCGGTGGGGACGGTATGGAAATTGTCCGAGGTGATCTCCGGGTCGGTAGCCAACTCCACCCAGCGCTCGGCTGCGTAAAGCAGTTCGATCAGCCGCGCCCAGTGGATCGCCAGGCGTTGGTGCACCGGCTTACCGCCCAGCGTGGAGAAGAAGCGTTCGTATTCTTCCTGCGCCCGCGGGGTGGCCATCCCGTCCGCCGCATTGAGCCGCGAGAGCGGCGTGGCCATGTAGACGCCGGAGTCCTTTCCGTCGACGAAGCCCTTCCAGCCGATCTTCTTCAGATAGGGGAACTTGAGGTACGTCCAGGGCTCGACGCGCTCGGCGATCCAGTCCAGGTATTCCGCGCCGGAATAATACCCGATTCGCATCCCGTCCGGGTCCACCACGCTCACCCTGCCATCATAGAAATTGACCCGATTGTTCTCATCGACTGTACCGATGTAGTACGTGTGGTGAGTGTACGCGTCGCAGAGGATCATCTCGACGTATTCGGGGTTACCCATCACGATCTGGTTGAAGATTTTCAGGCTGAATTGGGCAAACTCGATCGCCCAGCGGCCCATTGCCTCGATCTCCGCTCGCTGCTCTTCGTTGATCCCCTGGGTCAGACCCCCCGGGATCGAGGTGCACGGGTGAACCTTACGCCCCCCGATCATCTCGACCACGCGGTGGCCATATTTTCGGGCCTGAATGACTTGACTGCCCGTCTCCAGGCCCACCTTGTGGATCACCCCAAGGATGTTGCGCTCGGCAACCGGCGCATCCGGACCTATGATGAAGTCCGGACCACCCAGGGCATAGAAATGGGTGGTGTGGTCGGTGACAAAAAAGGCGCTGTAAAGCAGCTCACGCAGCTTCTTCGCCGCGGGTGGAATGGTCACCTTGTAAACCGCGTCGGCGGCCTTGGCCGCCGCCATGTGGTGCGCCTCGGGGCAAACCCCACAGATGCGGTTGGTCAGCAGGGGCATTTCTTCGACTGGCCGGCCGACGCAAAAGCGCTCGAACCCACGCAGTTCAGGAATCTGGAAGTAGGTGTTGGCGACCTCGCCTTCGTCGTCGAGGAAGATCTCGATTTTTCCGTGCCCTTCCAGGCGGGTGATCGGATCGATCGTAATGCGCTCGCTCATTTGCCCTCCTCCAGTCCTTCCCAGGCCTGCCGTCCGGAACGCAGCAGGGATTTGGCCAGGTTGAAGCGGTAGAACTGCCCGGCCGGGTCGGGGATGCCGTCCAGGATCTGGCCGATCTCCTTGGGATCGTTGCTGGCGATCACCGAGGCAAAGGCCGACATCAGCCGCGCCCCATAATCGATGACGCCTTCAGCCGGTCCGTGGCAGCCGATGCACTGCGCCGAGACCTGCGGACAAAGCGCGCCGCAGCCGCTGCGCGTCGCCGGGCCGTTGCAGGGAAGGCCCTGTTCGAGCAGGCACAGCTCGGGGTCGATCCGCTCTAGGCTCTGGATGCGGACGAACTGATGGATTTCTTTGACGTTTTTTGTGCGCTTGCACTCGTCGCAAACGGTCGATTTCCCCGCTCCCAGGGTGGACCCTTTGGGCGGAAGAGACGCTTTCCCATCCAGGACCTGGGTCACCTGCTCAATCACCGCCGCGATCTCCTCCGATTCGGGCGGGCAGCCGGGGATATAGTAATCCACCGGTACCACCTGGTCCAGTGTACGCAGGACCGGGAACAGCCCGGGAAGATGCAACTCTCCCTCGGGAGCCTGCCAGGTGATCGTTGGGCGAATATTCTGCGGGTTTTCAGTGGTTGGGGTAGCTGAGTAAGAAACATCAAAGATCGAGCTGACCGGTGAGAGGTTGGCCAGTCCCGGGATGCAGCCCTCGCTGGCGCAGGAACCGAAGGCCACCAGGATCTTGGACTTGCGCCGCAGCAGGTGGGCCATCTCTTCGTTCTCAGTGGTACGGATCCCGCCGTTGAACAGCATCAGGTCGATTGACCCGTCGGGCATCGCTTCCACGTCCTTGACCTTGGCATCCATGGCCACCGGCCAGAAGACGATCTCGAAAGCCGCATCTACCTCCAGGATCTTCTCGTGGATATTGAGGGTAGCGATATCGCAGCCGCCGCAGGAGCAAGCCCAGTATAGGCCGAGTTTTGCTTTACCGATCGTCATCATGGCCTCTCCTCAGTTTCGATGGATGGCTCTTTTGCCATCCACTCGTCCATCGTCTCCGCGCTGGGCCAGTTCAACGGCCCTAACCGGCGGACCTCTTCGACCATATTGGTGACCTCTTCGCTGAATTTCGCCCCTTCGGCGGCGCTGGCCCAGGTCAGCTTGAGCCTGCCGGGCTCGATGCCCATCTGCTCCAGGGTGCGCTGCATCAGGATAAAGCGGCGCATCAGCTTGTAGTTCTGCTCGATGTAGTGGCAGTCGCCCGGATGGCAGCCGGTGACCATCACTCCATCTGCCCCCGAGGCAAAGGCCTTGAAAATAAACGTCGGATCGAGCCGGCCGGAGCACATCACCCGCACTAGGCGGATGTTCGGCGGGTACTTCATCCGCGCCATGCCGGCCATATCCGCGGCGCGGTACGAGCACCAGTTGCAGGTGAAACCGATGATCACCGGTTCAAACGTCTTCCCATCCAATGGATCGCTCATCCTCAGCTCCTTACCGCCATCAGGCCCTCGATCTGGGCCAGGATTTGCTCGTCACTGAAACCCCAGCCAGTAATTGCACCGGCCGGGCAGGCCGAAACACACGTGCCGCAGCCCTGGCAGAGTGCCGGGTTGACCTCGGAGACCTGCTCCTCCTCATGGTACGAGATCGCGTTGAACGGGCAGAGGTCGTTGCAGATCCGGCAGCCGGAGCACTCCTCCGCGTTGATCGTCGCCCGGTACGGCTCTAGGGAGATCTCGCCCTGCTGGATGTACTGGTACACCCGCGCCGCCACCGCCGAACCCTGGGCCACGCTGGCCGGAATATCCTTCGGCCCGACCACGCACCCGGCGATAAATACCCCCTCGGTCATGGTAGAGATCGGTTCGAGCTTGACGTGTCGCTCGATGTACCAGCCGTCCGCGCTGCAGGAGATGCCAAACAGCTTGGCCACCTCCTTGGCGTCGTCGCGTGGCTCCAACCCGGTGGAGAGGATAACCATGTCGACCGGGATGCGGCGCTGCTTACCGATCAGCGAGTCCTCGGCCTGGATGATCAGTTTGCCCTCCTCACCCGGCAGGCGAGCGACGTCGGTCACCTCGGCCACCCGCCCGCGCACGAAAAGCACCCCTTCTTCCAGGTTGCGCAGGTAAAACTCGTCGTAGCTCTTGCCCGGCGTGCGCATGTCAATGTAGAACTCGTAGACCTGCGCCCCGGTGCGCTCCTTGACCACGTGAGCAAACTTCAGGCTTTGCATGCAGCAGATCGCCGAGCAGTACTCGTTGTATTTTTTGTCGCGGCTGCCGACGCAGTGGATGATCCCGACGGTTTTAGGGGTGGTTTTCCCATCCCGCAGGGTTACCTTCCCCCCGGTTGGACCGGCGGCGTTGGAAAGACGCTCGAACTCCATGCTGGTGAAGACGTTCGCCAGCCGTCCGTAGCCATACTGGGGGATGCGCCGGGCGTCGAAGGTCTGGTAACCTGTGGCAAGGATGATGTTCCCGACCGGCACGGTGAGGATCTCGTCTTCCTGGTTGAAGTCGATCGCTCCGGTGGGACAGAATTTTTCGCAGGCCTTGCAGGTGCCCTTGATAAAGTAGGTGCAGTTTTCGACGTCGATCACCGGGTACTTGGGCACCGCCTGGGGGAAAGCGGTATAGACCGCCTTGCGGTAGCCCAACCCCGCCTCGAAGCCGTCATCTACCACCTTCTTCGGACACTTCTCGGTGCATACACCGCAGCCATTGCATAGATCCTCACGGACGAAGCGCGCCTTCTTGCGGATGGTGATGGTGAAGTTGCCCACGTAGCCGCTGACCCCGGTCACCTCGCTCCAGGTCAGCAAGGTGATGTTGGGGTGGTTTCCCGCGCTAACCATGCGCGGGGTGAGGATGCAGGCCGAGCAGTCCAGGGTGGGGAAGGTCTTATCGAGTTGGGCCATGTGCCCGCCGAGGGTGGAATCCTTCTCCACCAGGTAAACGTGCTTCCCGCCGTTGGCCAGCTCGAGCGCCGCCTGGATCCCGGTCACCCCGCCGCCCACTACCAGCACATCCGGGTGGATCGGCACGCGCATCGGTTCGAGCGGGGTGTCGCGGGCCACGCGCAATACCCCCCCTGCGAGAATAGCCTTGGATTTTTCGGTGGCTTTGGCTTTGTCCGTATGCACCCAGGAACACTGCTCGCGGATCGAGACCAGCTCGCACAGGTAAGGGTTCATCCCCGCCCGGGCGCAGGCGTTTCGGAAGGTTGCCTCGTGCAAATGCGGCGAGCAGGCCGCCACGACCACCCGGGTCAGGCCTTGCTCGACGATGTCTTTTTGGATCATCTCCTGCCCCAGGCTGGAGCACATGAATTTGTAATCGCGGGATACGACCACGCCGTCGTCTTTTAACTCCTCACCCGCCCAGCGGGCCACCTCGGCCACGTCGACCGTCCCGGCGATATTGCTCCCGCAATGGCAAACGTAGACGCCGATGCGCTCTTGGGGCTGCTTTGTTTCGCTTTCAGCGGCCATCAGCTTACCTCCTCATTCTGGTGCTTCGCGGGCATCTTGGGCATCGGCAGGCCTTCCTCTTTTTTACGCGGTTTCGGCGCGGCTGGAGCAGTCCCGCCGGTTTCCTCCGCCGGATGGACCATCTTCACGCCGATCTTCTTTAATGCCGGGCGAGCGTCGACCAATTCTTTGCCAAACCCCAGTTCCTCCGGAGCTTTGCCAAAAGCCAGCCCGATCAATTGAGTGAAATAGAGGATCGGCATGCGGTATTTGGTCCCAAAGAAGCGGTTCATGTCCGCCTGGTAAGCGTCCAGGTTGAGCTGGCACATCGGGCAGAGAGTCACGATGGTGTGGGCCTTCTTCTCTACAGCCATCGCGATCAGGCGGCGGATCAGCTCGTAAGCCGATGGCGCGCTGATCGAAGGCATGTGCCCGCTGCAGCAGTGCGCCTTGGCGGGATACTCGACCACTTCGGCCCCCAGCACTTCGAGCAGGTCTTCGAGCACTGTCGGGTATTCCGGGCTGGAGAAACGGTGCTCGTAATCCGGCCGGATGACGAAACAGCCGTAATAAGCGGCCACGCGCAGGCCGGTCAGCGGCTTGACCACCTTCGCGCGGATCTCTTCCAGGCCGATATCGTTCAGCAGGATGTCCAGCATGTGGCGGACGTCGATCGTCCCTGGCCGGTAGCTCAGTCCGCCCGTCGCCAGAGCCTCGTTAACCTGCGCGGCGAGATGTTCGTCCCCGCGCAGGTAATGCTCGGCCTTGGAGAGGTTAAGATAGCAGGCGCTGCACGGCGCCGCCAGGACGTTGTTGCCGCCAGCTACCTGCTTCGCCGCCAGCGCCAGGTTGCGCCCCTGCAGGGCAAAGGAGCCCAGGCGGTGCAGCGAGGTGTATTCAGTCGCCCCACAGCAATTCCAGTCTTCGATCTCCTCGAATTCGATCCCCAGCGGTTCTCGTAAGGCCATGACCGAGTCGTAGTAGGCGCTGGCATTGCGCTCGAGGGAGCAACCCGGATAAAACAGGTATTTTCTCATCGGCTCTCCTCCTCGATCTCCTCTGCACGAGTGAGAACCTTCTGCAAGCTCTCCAGCCCATTGATTTTCTGGGGGATCAGGCTCATCCGCTGCCGGGCCATCATCCCCATCCCCATCTGGGCCAGCCCGGGGATGTCGCGCAGCGAGGCGTGGCGCATCGTGAAGCGCGTCGCCAGGCCTAGCTCGAAAGCTTTCCCGTAGTTGAAGACATACTCGTTAAACGTCTTGGAAAAATCAGCCCAGGCAGTATTGCGAGCGTAGCCCTTGCGCAGCGCCATGCTCTTGAGGGTGTACATCAGGTCGGTGATGTGCACCTCCTGCGGGCAGCGTACCGTACAGTAATAACAGGAGATGCAGAACCAGGGCGTGTTACTCTGGAAGACCTCCTCGCGCATGTCGGCGCGGATCATCGCGAAAATCGCCCGCGGGGTGTGATCCATATCCGCCCCGGAAGGGCAGGATCCGGCACAGGTGCCGCACTGGATGCACATCTCCAACCGCGGGTCCCCAGGCGTGGCCTGGATCACCTCTTCCAAAAAGCTCGAACCTGTATCTCCCGATTGGGATGGAGTTTCCTTCACGCGTACCTCCTGCTCGATTGGCATATCAGAAATGACTGGGAAAATTGTTTTTCCTATCAATTCCATTATGCCAAAATTCACAAAAGCTGAAAAGGGGAATTTGGTACCAATTCATCATTATGCGTCACTGTTCCTATGCGCATTTGGAGTATATTCTCCTGATCCGGTCTATATTTATCTGTATTTGGCGAGAAATAAATTTGTTCAGGGATTGTTAAACAGGCCTCTCAGGAATGCCTGGGGAGCTTTTCCTCGATGCGGGTGCGAAATTCCCGCGCCGCCACGATGTTGTGGACCTCTTTGAGCAACCCGCCCGAACCGACCACGATCAGTGTGCCATAATCAAAAATCCGCCCGGGCAAAGACTGGCGGAGAAGGATGCTGTCCACCCGCTGGAGCCCGATCTCCAGCGAGTTGCTCCGCGGCCATCCTGCCCTGGCCAGGATGCGCCGGTTGGTTACCTCAAACTTCGTGGTGGTGAAGATAAAAGAAGCGTAGAGGAACAGGAAAGATCCCAGCAGAAACACACCTACCGCCGCCGGGGCGACAAAGGCCGGGAAACTCGCCGGCTTGGTCATCGAGAGAATCAAGAGGGCCAGGCCGGCCAGGACCAGCATCACCGGAACGATAAACATCACCCGCTGGATGCGAGCCCTGAGTTGGACCTGCTCGCCAGGCAAAAGCTGCTCCTCACTGCCGCTCATCCCAGGTTTCCCTTCTTAATGGTGTATTCCCTCTGGTGCCAATGATTATAAGAGAATATTGGGAAACATGACAGGCCGTCTCGTCTTTCTAATGTCCGTATGCTTTCTAAAATTCACAAGAACAGCAGAGCCTGATCCTTTCCGGATCAGGCTCTGCTGTTTCGAATTGTTTTCATCTAGGCCGGGGTCAATCGCCCGCAGTCTGGAGCACTTCCACCTCTCGCGGCCTGGGCCTGGGTTTGACCCGCAATATCACCAGGCAGGCGACAATCAGGATCCCTGCGCCGATCCAGAATGGTGAAGTAGGAGCAAGCTGGTCGTACATGGCGCCCGCCCATAAGGGACCCAATGCCGCCACCAGTCCGCTCAACGCTGCATTCACCCCCGCGAGCAGGCCTTGTTCCCGAGAGGAAACACAGCGTGAAGACATCGCGCCCACTGTCGACCAGAAAAAACCGGTGATCCCGTACTGCAAAAAAGCCATGGGGTAGAGCAGGCCTAAGGAGGGACTCGCGATGAACAGAAGCCCGCCCACCGCCGCGCCGATCAGGCTGGTCAGGGCCATTTGCTTCTCCCCGAAACGGGGCACCAGGCGCCGGACGAGGGTTGCCTGGACGAAGGCGGTGCCGATCCCGGCGATGACATATAACAGGCCGGTTTCCAGCGCCGTGGGGTTGAATCTGTTCAATACGTAAACACCCATGACGCTGTTATAGCCATCGAATACAAAATTGAACAGGACAGCCACAACCAGCAAAGCACCGAGCCCGGGCCTGGCCAGCATCTCTCTGATAGAAGCGAAAGGATTGAAATCGCTGGCGCGCAGCGCCGTGGTAGCTCGTCTCTCCCGTTCCAGCGATTCGGGCAGCATGAAGTAGATGAAAATGACGCTGATCAGTGAGATCGTTCCGGCAGCAAAGACGGGTGCATTGAGGCTGATTTGTCCCAATGCTCCACCGATAGCCGGCCCGAGGATAAAACCCAGGCCGTAGGCTATGCCAATCAGGGTCATATTTTTTGCCCGCTCTTCAGGTTTCGAGAGATCGACGATGTAGGCCGAAGCGGTGGAGAGATTGCCGCCAGTGATTCCATCGATTAGTCGTGAGAGTAACAGCACCCAGAGGGCTCCTCCGATCCCGAAAATGAAGTACCCCACTGCCGAGCCAAACACACAGCCCAGCAGTACCGGTCTGCGGCCAACCCGGTCGCTGATCTTCCCCAGGATGGGGGCAGAGAAGAACTGGGCTGCGGCGTAGATCACGGTCAGCAAGGTCACCATCGATGCGTTTCCGCTGTAACGGCTGACGATATACGGCGCAATGGGCATCAGTATCGAGATGCCGATGATATCCATCAACATTACGAAAAAAATCAGGCCCAGGGAGCGCCTGGAAAGGGAATTCGTGTTCATAGGTCCTCCAAAACTGAAATCAAGCCACCAGGTTTTCTGGTCGTCGCAAGAATGCGGTTTGTTATGAGATACAGGCGGCTTGAAGCAGAACCGGTTCGCCAATGAACGGCTCGAACTCCAGCGGTCGTCTAGATCAGGCCGCCTTAGAACGTACCTGTGCGGTTTGGAAAATCAAAGGATGGGTATGGGCGATTACAAACTGTTCAACAGCCTTTCGGCCTCCTCTACGCTGATCGCCCCATCGCGCAGCGCCTGCAGGATCAAAAGTTGAGACTGGTGAAGGGCATTTTCCGGGGCTCTCTCGGTTCGTCCGGCAGTCTGGCCGGGCTCATGATGCACCTCAGGCCGGTCCGCTTCTACAGCAACACCCTCCGCGATCGGCTCAATCGTTTTTTCTACTTCTTGCGGCGGTTCTGGCCGGGCAGAGTACTCGCTGGCGGTTTTGAGCAGTCCGATCTTGATTTGCCCATGGTTAGAAAGCAGACTGATCTGAGCGCCTTCTCCCCTGGATTGTCCCACGGTACCAACCATCCGCGCCCCTCGTCTGCTTTCCGGCCCTGGACGTGGCACGCGCACCAGCGGGATATCCGAGCGAATATCTCCATTCCGGGTGGCAGCGTCGATACGAGCCTGGGCATCCGCGGGGAGGTCAATTCGCAAATCGCCGTGATTGGATTGGAATTCCCAGGAACCGGCAGGCAGGACCGCGGAACACTCGATGTCGCCATGAGAATTGGTCAAGGCCAGGTCTTTGACCGTCCCATGCTGGATTTTCAAATTTCCCCTGGATATAGCCACCGAGCAGCTATCTGCATGGATTCGCTCGACAGTCACATCACCTTTGGCCAGTTGGATGGAGATCCCGGCATTGGGAACCATGCGGCCCATGGGAGCGAACATGCGGCCAAATTTCAATCCCCACACCCGTGCCTGGCTGCTGAAGCGTTGGCCCCAATCGCTCCAGTCCCTCGAACTCCAGTCAAACCAATCCCATGAATCGCGCGCTGGGTCTTGCGGGCTTGGGTTTTCGAAAGGATTGGACATCGCTTCGAACTCGGGTGGGTTCTGGCGCGAGGGCATTTCTTTTTCAGAGCAATTTTCCAGAACTACTTTGCCATCCCCACCTGAAATAGAAAACTGGCCCTGGCAGTTAGTAGCGTACAGTTCGCCTTTTCCCAGCGCGGCGTTCAGGCGCAGTTCCAGGTTGTGGACTTCGATCTTTCCTTTCCAGGTTGAGACTTCGACAGTCCAGGGCTTTCGCTGCGGCAGGCGGAGATCAAATTTCGAATGCCCGCCATGGTCTTCCATCATGCCCATCTGGAGCCAGCCCTGGTTGACCTCCAGGATCCGATCCGCAGGAGTGAAGCTGCTCTCCTCACTTTCGAGGATTACCTGATCGCCCTCCGTGGCCAGAAGATTGAGCTCCCATTCGTACGCGAGAATTTGAATAGAATCAAAGGCCTCTACTGGCCAGGTTTGTTGGATTTTGGTCATTCCTTACCTCCTTTTCGCTGATTCAACAGTTGGATGGCTTCGCTGGCGCTCAGTTTCCCGGCAGCCACCTGCTGCAAGATAGATTGGCGTTCGCTGTCAGTAGACGACTGGGCATTTTCCAGGCGCGTCTCTTTTTGTCCCTGGGCTACCCCCCCAATCGAATCGGCTTGATCTAAAGCCAGGTTGATTTCATCGATCTTGTTGCGGATCGTTGGGTAAGAAATCCCCAGAACTTTTTCCAGCTCGCTCAAATTCCCCCGTACGCGCAAGAACGAACGCACAAAGGTGAATTGGTCTTCCGAAAGAGCCGCGAAAGGCCCTGGAGTAAACTCACCCCGCATTACCAGTTGGCAGTTGGCGCAGCGTATTTCCTGAATGATAATTTCCCCTCCACAGGCAGGACATTTTTCGAATAACTTCAGCATCCAGACCTCCCAGGAATCTTTTTTCCAATATGATTGACTTCTTGATTATACACAATAAATAACAATTGTCAAGTATTAAATTGATATTATTATCTATTATTTATTTGTATATTGATATTAGAAATTATTTGGCCAATTCCTTGGGTAGAATAGACCTTTCCAAACTCACCATAACATTCCTTTGCCGAATGCCGTATAATCATATTCAGATAAGCATTATCCTTTTACAAAAGAATAGCCAATTTCCTGCCTTCCACTGCTCTTCATGACCTTTTACTCTTCCTCTCCGAGGTCTCTGTGTACTCTGTGGGATTTTTTTTGCCGATTTGGAGGGTCCACATGTTGCGCTGCATCCATGCCTTTCCGCTCCTGCTTTTGTTGGCTTTCCCGTTGACAATAGCCAGCCTGGCCATTCCATCTCATGCTCCGGTCTCCGCCCAGACTGAGCTGACCGCTGTGAATATCATCGGTGCGGTGAACGCCCTGCGGAAAAGTCTTGGAAAAGCCCCTTACCAGGTCGACCCTTATCTCATGGCTTACGCTCAGGAGCATGCCCGCTACCAGGCGGACACCAATACCCTGACGCACAAACACAAAGACGGAACCATGCCCTCGCAGCACGGGATCCTGGAAAATATTGCCTATGCCAGTATAGGGTACCTGAATGTGGAACAACTGATTTCGGATAATTGGGGGGATGCCACTCACACCAAAACATTGCTTGGCTATCCAACCGGGACTATCGGAGTGGGTGTAGCCTCGAATGCGGATTACACCTACGTCAGCCTGGATATCCGTCCCAAGGGCGTCCCATCGGTGACAGAATCCCATGGCGCGTCCCCATCCCCGACAGCGACCGTCCAAAAGCAAAACGTTCCATCAGCCGACACCAGTTCCGCAGCCGTGGAGACCAGCTCCCCAACGGCAGAGATCAATTCACCCACGACTGAAGTCAGCTCCCCAACCGCCACCCTGGATACCACCAGCGGTACGGTCCACACTGTCGAGGAAGGCCAGACTCTGTGGAGCATTGCGGTAACCTATGGAACGACAATCGATGAGATCCGCACCTGGAATGCCCTGGATCCCAAAACCAGTGTCATCTACGTTGGACAAAAACTGATCGTCGGTCTCGCGCCCACCGCGATCGCCGCGCTGCCGCCCACCGCCACCCAGCCCCCCACAGAAACCCTGGTCCCGCCCACCAGCACGCCGACCGAGCCGCCGCCCACCGCAACCTCGCTTCCCACCGGGACGTCGATCCCCATCCCGGCCACCGCCGGCATCACCTCCCAACCCCCGCCGTTCATGCCGATCCTGGCCGGAGCGCTGATTCTCCTCGGGGCAGCCGGCCTCCTCTTCGCCCGTGCACGCCTGGGTTCGGTTTGAGTCAGAAAGTGGCGCATCTTCAGCACGGCCTTCCGCGACGACCAATCCAAAACCACCCGCTGGTTCTGACCGCCCGGTCTGCGTACATCCAACCCGCGAATTCCTGCGTATCTTATGGTAACAACCTCGGTAGTCAGTTTTGTTATGCAGGAGGAAATCATGCGTTGGGTTGGAAGGATTATCGGTTTCTTATTCGTCCTCATCGGTCTGGTCTGGATTCTGCAAGGGACGAATGTGCTCTTGGGCAGCTTCATGTCCGGTCAAATGCAGTTCACCATTTTGGGCGTCATCGTCGCCATCCTTGGCGCAGCCCTGTTTTTCTTCTCCAGCCGTAGGAAAGCCAGCTAAGCAGGGAGAGCTGTCTTCTCGGGTATGGTGAAGTTTTTTGCTTCACCATACCCTTTTTAACCCCAACGTTTACCCGCTCCTGGGTAATGGGGCGGTTAAGATCAGCGTTATTCTCTGGATCATGGCTCGAATGGGTTGATCTCGTTCAGAATAGATAAGGGATGAACATCTTCGTCCGGCGCATGTATTCGCGGTATGGCGCTCCAAAGAAATTAAGATCTTCTCGCTCTTCCGCTCGAGCTGTCGCTACCAGCAAAGCGGTAGCGATCAGGGCCAGAAGCGCTCCCCAAAGCGATGGCAATTTGAAGAAAATCCCCCAGGTTAGGAAGAACAATGAGCTGTACAGTGGATGGCGGATATATCGATAAGCCCCTTGGGTAACCAGAACGGTGGTCTTTTCGAATTCAAGCAGCGGCGCATCGGAGCGAGCCGCATCCTGGACGCCTCGTTGCCGAAGCAGCCAGATCCCATGGATCACCAGGAACAGCGCAACCAGCAGGAACAGCCAGGAAATGAGCTGGTACCAGGCAAAAGGATCGCGGAACCAGAAGCCCCTATTCATTAGAAATAGTGCCAGAATCGCCTCCCAGGCAAAAAAACGGTAGAAGCCGTGCGACCCGGGATGCGCCAGCGACGCCCGCGAGATCCAGATCAAAATCAGGCTGCCAGCCAGAAAAACTGCTCCAGGATGCGACATTCCGATCCTCTTGATTACCCAGATAGTTTCGATTCGTCATAAATGATCCGATGAAGGCTCATTTTCACTTTACCATTGTATCTCTTCGACCCTCTCGTCTTTCAATGCCTCATCCACGAAACGTTCCTGGTTGGTGGTCTGCCCCACCGCATTGATCGTGAGGTAGATCTTATCCCCCCGTTTCATCCGCTGGCTGGAAAATACGCGCAGGCTGCAGCTTCCCATTTTCTCTCTCATATCTTGCAGATCTTGTTTATCTGAATCCCTGGAAAGGGTGATGACATAGGATCGGCGGTCGTACCGTTGCGTTAATAGATCCTCCAACCGGTTGAACACGGTCATCACGATCAGGATCAGGCCGCCGGCTATCCCGGCGAACAGGTAGTTCCCGGACCCGATTATGATTCCGACCGTGGCTGCCGCCCAAACCAGTGCAGCGGTCGTCAGACCCCGGATCCGCACCTGGTCATGCAAGATCGATCCCGCGCCAATAAAACCGACCCCAGTAAGCACGTTGGCCGTGATGCGGCCCGCAGCATTAAAGCGGCTGTCCATGATGGTAGCTATCGTCGACCCGATACAGATCAGAATGATCGTCCGGAATCCCGCCGATTTGTGGCTCAGATCGCGTTCCAGGCCAAGTACACCGCCGATCAGTATTGCAAAACCTATCTTCAGGATTTCATCGGGTGTGATGACCATTTTTCTCCGCTCCAAAAGCGCTACTATAATACGATAATACGATTTTACAATGGCTGGAAAAAATCATGTTCGGGATCTAGCCTCGTCGAAGGAGAGATCTCTTCTACGGCGATTCCCAATCAGACAAGAATGATCCATCCGAAAGGGTCATGATATACTCGAAGGGTAGCCAGTTTTACAGGTTGCTTTCCAATCTCGATTCCAGGAATCCAAATGTCTCATACAACCTTGAAGTCCGGTTACGCAGAGCTGGTGGATCGGTTGAACCGTTTTCCCCAGGGAGCGCCGCCTTCCGAGACGCTTTACAAAATCTTCCAGATCCTGTTCAGCGAGGAGGAGGCGCGCTTGATGGCCCTCCTGCCGATCAAGCCATTCACCGCACGCAAGGCCAGCGAGGTATGGAACCTCGATCTCACCGCCGCACGCAAGATATTGGACACGCTTGCCAGCCGGGCGATCCTGGTCGACGTGGAAAGGGACGGCGAGACGATCTACTCCCTGCCCCCGCCGATGGCGGGGTTCTTCGAATTTTCGATGATGCGCACTCGCGGCGACATCGACCAGCATCTCCTCGGCGAGCTGTTTTACCAGTACCTCAACGTGGAGGAAGAGTTTATCCGCGCCCTGTTCGTCAACGGTGAGACCCAGCTCGGCCGGGTTTTCGTCAACGAGCCGGCCCTTCTGGCCGAGAATTCCCTTCACGTGCTCGACTACGAACGAGCCAACGAGGTCATCCGTACGGCGACTCACCGCGGCGTGGGCATCTGCTATTGCCGGCACAAAATGGAGCACGTGGGCCGGGCCTGCGCAGCAGCGATGGACATCTGTATGACCTTCAATTCCACCGCCGAATCGCTGACCAGACATGGCTATGCCCGCCCGGTGGACGTTCAGGAAGGCCTGGACCTGCTCCAGCAGGCCTACGACCAGAACCTGGTCCAGTTCGGCGAGAACGTCCAGGAAGGGGTCAACTTCATCTGCAACTGCTGCGGCTGCTGCTGCGAAGCGATGATCGCTCAACGCAGATTCGGACTGCTCAACCCCATCCACACCACCAACTTCCTGCCGGCAGTCGACCTGGAGCGCTGTAACGGCTGCGGAAAATGCGTCAATGCCTGCCCGGTGGAAGCCATGACTCTCGTCTCAGCCAACGACCCGCACCACCCTAACCGCCGGCAGGCTCGCCTGAGCGAAGAAACGTGCCTGGGCTGCGGGGTCTGCGTGCGGGTGTGCACTAAAAACAGCCTCGCTCTTCGCTCGCGTCCCGAGCGGGTGATCACCCCGGTCAACTCCGTCCACCGGGTGGTGATGATGGCCATCGAGCGCGGTAACCTGCAGAACCTGATCTTTGACAACCGCGTGTTGTGGAACCACCGCGCCCTGGCCGCCGTCCTGGGAGTGATCCTGCGCCTGCTGCCCATCCAGCAGGCGATGGCCAGCCAGCAGTTCAAATCCCATTATTTACAAACTCTGATCGCCCGCTTTG
The DNA here is from genome assembly GCA_035542155.1 of Anaerolineaceae bacterium. Taxonomy (GTDB): domain Bacteria; phylum Chloroflexota; class Anaerolineae; order Anaerolineales; family Anaerolineaceae; genus DATKLX01. The sequence continues at coordinate 6,034 of DATKLX010000191.1, read as the reverse complement.
GCCCATAATGTTGTGAGAGCCCGCAAGAGCCCAATAAAGGAGTAAGCCTTGGATTTCCTCCGCAACTGGATCTTACCTCGCGAACAACACACCGACACATCCGAAGAGTTTGTGCCCGGCTGGAAGAGCCTGTTCTCCCCTTCCGATTACTTTGATTTTTTGAATATGGTCCTGGCTTACCTCCGCCGGAGGCAAGTCGATTTCACTTTGCGGGTCGATGCCCTCTACCTGGGAGAAAATGGGAGCCGGATCGATTTGGAAGTCCTGGCCCGCCAGTGCGCCGGGCAGGACCGGGGCCAGTGGCGAGGGACCATCGAGGCTTATTTTCAATCCTCACCCGCGATCCTGGCGGCGACCAAAACCCCGGCACACCTGGACTTTTCCCAAATTGCTCCCCTCCTGGCGATCTGCCTCCAGCCGACCGGAACGCTGATCGCTGTGGGCAAAGAGAACCTGGTCTATCGCGTGGACCTCGAAGAGACGGCATCTGTCCTGATGCTCGATTTACCGGGCAATTTGCAGATGGTCTCCCCGGCCGAGGCTGCCTCCTGGGGAAAAGAAAAAACCGAATTATTCGAAATAAGCCTGGAAAATGCCTTCCAACAGGCCCCGATCGAGCGGTCTACTCGCGAGCTGGCCCCAGCGATTGAGGTGAAGGTCTGGACCGGAAGCAGTCCATTCACCTCTGTCCACACCCTGGTGCTGTCCAGGCATCCCGAAGTGATCGGCCAGCACGGCTGTTTGTTCGCCGTTCCCAACCGGGGTACGGTCATCTGCTGCCCGGTCGACGATGAGCGGATCCTCGCGACCATGGGAGCGCTTACTGCGCTGGTGATCGAAGCCTATGAGGGGGAACCCGGCTCGATCAGCCCGCACCTTTACTGGTTTTTCCAGGGCCGGTACCACTTTTTGCCCGTCGATCTGCGCCGGAAGAATATATCCGTTTCCGATGGATTAAATTCCTTGTTGAAGGAAGTTGGACCCATGGCAGCGGGATAAAATCCGGTCGTGATTGCTTTTTATTAAGGTAATTCTGCGGGACGACGCTACGCAGAATTACCCCATTTTTTTACCCCTTGTTCATCTGGATTTCATAAAAAGGATCTATAATGATAAGGATCGATATTTGGAGTATATTGGGTATCTTTATGTAGTTTTAAAAAGGGGCCGCGGGAGGGGTATTCAATTGCATGTTAAAGGTTGATTACACTCCTATCATCAACACACCTTCTGCCAGACGTCCGTATGAACGAGCCTGAAATCACACGCGCGGAGCTGTGGCGTGGCCGGCTTCACAGCGTTGGCAGCGCCCTGCGCCGGTCCATCCCCTTCTTCGGGGGGATACTGGCCGCACTGGTTGCCCTGCTGATCTACAATTATGCCTTTCCCCACCCGCATCAAATCACAGCCCAGGAGGTCAGCCAAACCGTGGCTTCGGCCATGGCCTCGGCCACCCCTCCGCCGTCCTTCTCCTCGCAAGTGTACCAGATCATCCAGCCCTCGCTGGTCCTGATTCAAACCAGGGGAAAAGATAAGGATGGGAAGGAAGAGGACGCGCTGGGGACCGGTGTGGTGATCACCGATCGCGGCGACATTCTCACCAGCCTGCATGTGGTCTCCGGAGCTACCGAAATCGACCTTACATTCGCAGATGGCACCAAGGCCACTGCCGAGATCACCAACAAACAGCCCGAAAACGATATCGCGGTGCTGCACTCGAACAAGCTCCCCGGTGTCCTCGTCCCGGCGGTCCTGGGAAACCCGCGATCCATGCAGATCGGCGATGAAGCCTACGTCGTCGGCAATCCTTTTGGCCTGTACAACTCGATGAGCGCGGGGATCATCTCCGGTTTTGACCGCTCCTTCCGTCCACCAAACAGCGATCAGCGCCTGAAAGGCCTGATCCAGATCGACACAGCGGTGAACCCTGGCAATTCTGGGGGCCCGCTGCTCAACCGCTATGGGCAGGTTATCGGCATCGTCGAGGGGATCGTCAACCCCACCGGGCAGGATGTTTTCATCGGCATTGGCTTTGCCGTGCCAATCGATATTGCCGGGGGAGCCATTGGCTCTCCTCCGGATTAGCCCTCAGAAACCACTCAAATAACCGAAACCGTCTGGAAAAGATAGGGAGAGTAATCATGGATCAAAGCAAACGGCCTGAACACGGGCCAATGGAACGCGTGCTGTACGAAGTCAAGAAGGTCATCGTCGGGCAGGATCATCTTCTGGAACGTATGGTCGTCGCCTTGCTCGCCCGCGGACACATCCTGGTCGAAGGCGTGCCCGGCCTGGCCAAGACCATGGCGATCAAGACCCTGGCTGAATCGATCGGCGGGGAGTTTAAACGCATCCAGTTTACCCCAGACCTGGTCCCAGCAGATCTGGTTGGCACGCGTATCTTCAACCAGAAAACTGGAGAGTTCAACACATCTCTCGGCCCGGTTTTTACCAATCTCCTCCTGGCCGATGAGATCAATCGCGCCCCGGCCAAGGTCCAGAGCGCCTTGCTCGAGGTGATGCAGGAGCGCCAGGTGACGATTGGCCGTGAGACCCACAAAGTTCCCAATCCCTTCCTCGTCCTGGCAACCCAGAACCCCATCGAGACCGAAGGCACCTACCCACTCCCCGAGGCCCAGGTAGACCGCTTCATGCTCAAAGTTCTGGTCGGCTACCCCACCTCAACCGAGGAGTTCGTCATCGTCGAACGGATGACCGGCTACCTCCAGGAGGTCCAGAAGGTGCTGACCACGGAACAGTTGGTCGATCTGCAAAAACAAACCGATCAGGTATTCGTCGACCCCGCTCTCATCGAATACGCCGTTCGCATGGTAACCGCCACCCGCCGCCCGGCGGACTTTGGCCTGAAAGAGTTGCAGCATTACATCATGTTCGGGGCCAGCCCGCGTGCTTCGATCAACCTGATCCTGACCGCTCGCGCGCTGGCTTTCGTCCGCGGGCGAGATTACGTGCTGCCTCAAGACGTTCTCGACATGGCTCTCGATGTGATCCGCCACAGGCTGGTCCTCTCCTACGAGGCCCTTTCCGATAATGTGAGCAGCGACGATCTCTTGAAGAAGATACTCGAAAGAATCCCCATCCCGGTGGTGCCTTTGCATGAGCATTCCAAAGTCAGCGCAAACACCTGAGCGTATCCTCCAGCGCCTCGACTGGAAGGTCATCCGCCGGCTCGACGGTCTGCTCCAGGGCGACTACCGTAGCCTGTTCTACGGCTATGGGGTTGATTTTGCCGACCTGCGCGAATACCAGCCCGGGGACGATATTCGCTACATCGACTGGAACGTGACCGCGCGGATGGACGCGCCCTACGTCCGCCAGTACATGGAAGATCGCGAGATCACCGCCTGGTTTTTGCTCGACCTGAGCCCTTCCGTCGATTTTGGCGTCGCGGATCACGTCAAGCGCAGCATCCTGATCGATTTTGTCACCGTCATCGCACGCCTGCTGACCCGCCATGGCAACCGGGTCGGCGCAATATTCTATGCCAGCCAGATCGAGCGCATGGTTCCGGCCCGAGGGGGGCGCATCCAGGTCCTCCGCCTGATCAACGATTTGCTCAACCAGCCACAGCTTCCGCGCTCTCCCTTCACGGACCTGTCGGTGATGCTCGAAGCCGGGCTGAACACGATCAAGCAGCGATCGCTTGTTTTCGTTATCTCCGACTTCATCAGCGTGCCCGGTTGGGATCGCCCCATGAGCCTGCTCAACCGCCGCCACGAAGTCCTCGCCATCCGCCTCTGGGACCCGCGCGAGCGGGAGCTGCCCGATGTTGGATTGGTGGTCATGGAAGACGCTGAAACAGGCGAGCAGGTGTACGTAGATACCCACGACCGGCGCTTCCGGGCTCGCTTCGAAGAAGCCGCCCGGCGGCGTGAGGCCCAGATGATCGAGGCATTGAACTGCGCCGGGGTCGATGCACTCTCGCTCTCGACCGAAGAAGATCTCGTCCGGGCGATCGTCCGTTTTGCGACCCTGCGCCAGCAGCGCCGGAAAGGATAACCGGGAGAAAAATGACCTTCATCTGGCCGTTGATGCTTTTCACATTGATCCTGGTTCCCCTGTTGATCATCCAATATGTCTCTCTGCAGCGGCGCCGCCAGCGCATGGCCAACCAGTTTGCTTCCTTGGGAATGGGTCAGAATGCAGGTATGATGAAACAACCGGGAATCCGCCGCCACATTCCACCCCTCTTCTTTCTCACCGGATTGACGATCCTCCTGGTCGCCATAGCCCGCCCGCAGACCAACGTCAACCTGCCGAAAATCGAGGGCACGGTGATCCTGGCCTTTGACGTCTCGGGCAGCATGGCCGCCGATGATATGAAGCCAACCCGATTGGAGGCCGCCAAAGCCGCCGCCCGCGATTTCGTTCAACGCCAGCCCACAACCGTCCAGATCGGCGTCGTCGGTTTCAGCGACAGTGGTTATTCGGTGCAATCGCCCACCAACGACCAGCAGTCGATCCTGGCGGCTATCGAGCGGCTCACCCCACAGCGCGGGACTTCGGTCGGCCACGGCATCCAGGCTTCTCTCAATGCCATCGCCGTGGGGAAAGGTCAGGTGTCTCACCTCTATAGCAACCTAACTCCTCAGCCCACTGCTTCCCCCACACCTGTCCCCAAGGGAACGTACACCTCGGCAGTCATTATTATGCTCAGCGACGGCGATAACAACGAAAACCCCGATCCATTCGGGGAGGCAAAGACCGCCGCCGACCGTGGCGTGCGTATCTATACGGTTGGGATTGGCAGCCCGGCAGGTACCACCCTCCACGTCAACGGCTTCACAGTCCACACCCAACTAGATGAGGCGACGCTGCAGCAGATCGCCCAGATCACTGACGGTGAATATTTTAACGCTCAAACCGGCCAGGAGCTACATTCGATTTACGATCACCTGGATCCCGAGCTGATCCTCAAGCCCGAGAAATTGGAGGTCACATCGCTGTTCGCGGGCGCCAGCATCCTGGCGCTGATGATCGGTGGGGTTTTTTCTCTCCTCTGGTTCAGCCGTCTGCCATGAAACCAACCAGGGGTGTCGGAGGTAATCCATGACCTTACTTTGGCCTGGTTTTTATCCATTGTTGGGTTTGATCCCCCTCTTGATTGGGATCTATATCTGGGCGCTGCGCCGGCGGCGCAAGTTCGCGCTGCGCTATTCGAGCCTGTCCCTGGTCCGCGAAGCGCTGCCGCGCTATTCCTTTCTCCGCCGCCACCTTCCCTTTGCCCTGTTTATCCTCGCGCTGACTGCGCTGATCCTCGCCCTCGGCCGCCCGGCGACGATCGTCAGCATTCCCACCAGCCAGACAACGATCATCCTCAGCATCGACGTCTCCGGAAGCATGCGCTCGGCCGATATTCCTCCCACCCGCCTGGCTGCTGCGGAAGCCGCCGCGATCTCTTTCGTTCAACGCCAGAAATCCAGCACCCAGATCGGCGTGGTCGCTTTCTCTGGTTTCGCCGACCTGGTCCAGCCGCCGACAACTGACCAGGATGCGCTCGAATCTGCAATCGAGAGCCTGACGACCGGCCGCGCGACGGCGATTGGTAGCGGGATTCTCGAGGCCATCGACGCTATCGCCGATGTGGACAAAAATGTCGTCGCCAGTAGAGACAGTACTGGATCAGAGATCCAGGTGGACCCGGTGCCTAAGGGCGTTTATGCGCCGGATATTATCGTCCTGCTCACCGACGGGGTCAGCAACGCCGGCCCCTCACCCCTGGATGCCGCTCAGTTTGCCGTAGACCGGGGGGTGCGCGTCTACACAATCGGGTTTGGCACAGCCAACGGTTCGATCCCCATCGATCCCCAGTTCCAGCAGGGGGGCGGAGGAGGATTCTTCGGCGGACCCGGCGGATTTGGCGGGGGAGGCTTTGGCCGCGGCCGCTTCCGCACCGCGATCGACGAGACCACCCTCAAGCAAATTGCCGCCACGACCGGCGGAGAGTATTACACGGCTTCCAGCGCTGGTGAGCTCCAGAAGGTCTTCGACAGCCTGCCTACCTATCTGATTA
>DATKLX010000190.1:0-9719 GCA_035542155.1 Anaerolineaceae bacterium | reverse complement strand
ATCCCACATTCCGCACCTGGAAATAGCAGATTTTGGAAATAAATGATAGGCTTGGGGGATGAACTCGGAATCAAGATATGAAACAGAGCGGATTGACCACCTGGGGATCGTGGCCGGGATTTGCCAGGAGATCGGGCTAATTGAAGAAATCGACCGGCAAGTTGGTTCTAGTGAACAAAAAGTAAGCTGCGGTCAGGGGGTCCAGGCGATGGTGCTGAACGCATTAGGCTTCAGCGGGCGTGCGTTGTACCTGATGCCAGACTACTTACACAACAAACCGGTGGATGTGTTGATAGGTCCAGGTTTACGGGCGGAAGATTTTAATGATGACAGCCTTGGGCGCAGTCTGGAAACTCTCTACGCCAAGGGAGTGACCGAAGTGTTCGCCAAAGTGGCGGCGCGAGCCTTGAGCGTATACTGGATCGAACACCGGTTTGTGCATGTGGACAGCAGCTCGTTTCACCTGCACGGGCAATATGAGGTCGAAGATCCAGATAAAGAAGCCATCACCATCACGGAAGGCTACTCACGGGATCACCGTCCGGATTTGAAGCAGGTCGTGGTACAGTTGATCACCAGCCAAAAATCAGCGCTCCCTATCTGGTTGGAGGTATTGAGTGGCAATAGCAGTGACAAGGAGAGCTTCCCACTCAGTGTCGAAGCCTACAACAAGCAAATCGGAGACGGTGAGGCTCCTTATTATGTGATGGACAGTGCGGGATATGCGGCAGACAATCTGAAAGCCCTGAAAACCATGCGCTGGTTGATGCGGGTGCCGGAGACACTAGCCGAAGCCAAGCGTCTGGTGAGAGAGAGCGAGAAGGCAGAGATGGTTTCTCTGACAGAGGGCTACTGGGGCAGAGCCGTAAAACTCACTTATGGCGAGATTGAGCAGCGCTGGTTGGTGGTCTTCTCCCAAGCCGCATACGAGCGTGAACTGCACACCCTGACCAAATCCCAAGAAAAAGAGCGTCTGGCAGCCGAGAAGCAGTGGCACAAGCTCAGCTTGCAGACTTTCAACTGCCAGCAAGATGCGGAAAGCGCCGCGAAACGGTTCAATCAAGGTTGGAAGTTCCATCAGATCGTTACAGAGGCTGCGCCGATCACCCGTTACGCCAAACGAGGACGCCCGACGGCGGAAGATGAACCAGAGATAGTCGGCTACGGCTTGAAAGGGAGTCTCTCTGCTGTTTCAGATCGGGTGGAAGCAGCCAAACGCAATCTGGGCAAGTTTATCATCGCCACCAACGAACTGGACGAAGGGAAGTTGTCCGCGGTTCAGATGCTGTCCAACTACACCGACCAGGGCATTTCGGTCGAGCGCGGATTTCGCTTTCTCAAAGATCCTCTTTTCTTTGCGGACAGCCTGTTTCTCAAGAAACCGGAGCGGATCATGGCATTGATCATGATCATGGGGCTGGCGCTGCTGATCTATGCGCTGGCAGAACGCCAACTGCGTCTGGCTTTGGAGAAAAACCAGGAAAAGATCCCGGATCAGAAGGGCAAACCGACCGCAACGCCGACCATCCGCTGGGTATTTCAGATTTTTGAGGGGATTGATATCTTATCCATCTGGGTCAACGGACAGAGAACGACCCGCCAGGTGCTCAATCTGGGTCCAGTCCATCAACAAGTTTTGCAACTATTTGGCCGAGAGATCCGAAAGTGTTATCTGATCAACACGGGATCGATTGAGCAAGGATAAGGTGAACCCATGAACTATGCAGGAACCTGGCAGATAGTCGAAATGGAAATGTGGGACGAAGATTATTTCAATATGGAGGTTCAAGCATTTATCCGCGTGGAACCAAACGGCATGGGCGATTTCCAATTTGGCCTGGTATCCGGTGCTTTAGATGGCGATGTCGTCAAGCTTGGCAACTTGGAGCGTTTTGAGTTTACCTGGGAAGGTCAAGATGAAAATGACCCGGCTTTCGGAAGTGGTTGGTTGAAGCTATCTGGAAAAGACAAAGTGAGTGGAAGCATCAAATTCCACCTGGGAGACCGTTCTGCGTTGGTGGCGGTTCGATCGGAAGAGGCCGATATTACCAAGGGCGAATAATTCTTCTAATCCTGATTCTCAGGTGCGGAATGTGGGTCGAATCCATGTGACCCGATTGTATATATTTTTGGATGGTCAGTGTATCAATCCACTGTTACAAACTTACTGACTATTCTAGGTACGCTCTTTGGTGTCCTTCTCGGCTCTGTTTCTACTTTCTTTATAACTAACTGGTTCGAGGAACGGAAATGGAAAAGGGAAAAACTCAATACCCTTATGGAGGAGAAGAGGCGAACCATCAAAGAGGCTAAAAAATGGACCAGTGACATATTGAAGTTTGTTTCAGAGGTCAAATCCGAAATCAGCGAAAACTTTCATTCAGAATCACTGAGTAAAGTATCGTGGGGAGATTACTTTTACGAGTATCAAGAGTTAGAGAATGCACCAAACACTCCAGAATTTGGATTGTTTGACGAGAAAATCGACATAAAATTTACTCAAGTCAGAAGAATTTTTCGTGGTACATATGTTAGATTCGGGTCTTTATATCGAGCCTACAGTGAGAATGATGTCCCTCAAACTATAGAAGAACTAGAAGCTTTCCTACATAACGCTGACAGCCTGATACAAAAATGCCATTATGTAATGGGTCTCCTTGTGGATGGGTTTCAAACAACCTTTGAATGACCTCCCACGGCTATTATCTTGGGGGGAGAAATTTTCCGCGGGGGAATACCAATCACAACGTCATCGTTGAGCAACGTTATGTGCCGTTATGGCGGGTGGGTGTACGGCGTATTTACAGGCTCGTTCGTGTCTGGTAGCCTTTCACCAGACGGCGGAGGGGTAATACTGGCAACGGATTAGGGGAGCTATTTTGTCGGCTCGATGCCGTACGATCTGCCGTAAACCCTAAAAAAGACAAATAGGCCGATGCACGCCAGGCTCAGCCTGCCTTTCTGGCCTTTCTCCAACCACAAAGTAGAAAGATCTCTACACGAGTGTATGGAAATTATTTGCAATCCATATATTCGAAGGTATGTGGCTGAATCGAATACACTTTGATGATACGCTCTGGCCACTGCCCTTTGGACAGGGCTTCTCCCTCCTCGGGGGTGATCTGGTCTGCGGATTTGGTCCGGATCAGGACCATGGTCATCATAGAAGATACGTTATTATCCAAACGAACGTTGATATTTTGATACAACTTGGGGACGCCGGGGTAATATCCATTCTTGCCAAAGAGAACATCGATCTTCATTCTCGCCCCCACCTTCAACCCTCTTAACACTCCTTCAAGATCCTCATCCACTATCAGGATGCGGTCGTTGCCATCCGCGTCCTGGCAGCTCAGGGTACGATAATGTGCGGGCTCCAGGTCCGCCGAATCTGCCCCAAAATGTAGCACGTGCAGGACCCCATCCGCCGAGCGCAGGCCTACCAGAAGATAGGTGATCTCCAGAGGTTGGTTCTTGTAGGTTACCGAGGCGGTTTCTGTATCCCCTAAAAAGATACCTTTAACCCGGTAGAAATGATAGAGCGCCCCGCCTACATTTTTCATGAGCTCCTGCCCATCCAGGTATGTATTCTTTTGAGGAACCAGTGAGCCATACATTAGCTCGGCATCGGCGAGATTATGATAGTCCAATATACGCCATCCTTGACTGTTGTCGAAGATAGCGCGGCGAGCCTGGTTGGCGGAATCGATCAGGACCGGTTGGCCATCGAAGCTGTCATACGTATAACCACGCTCTTCTGGAAGGCCTAATGTGCGGGCCAGGGATTGGGCCTCAGGGGTAGACGTCGGGATCTGGCTAGGGGTGGGCGTGGGCGTCGCTGTCGCTGTGGGTAGAGGGGTCGCTGTTGGGAGGACCGGCCGTGTTGTAGTCGCCCGAAGCGGGTTTTCTGTTTTTTGGACAGTTGTACACGCTGTAAGCAGCATCGCAATGGTCACAATATTAAAGATTTGTGGATATGGAGTTCGTGTGTTCATCATTTTTTCTCCATTGCATTACTTCTCTTTTTCACTTATTCTTCCGCGTATCGTTATATGATTATATACCAGCAGGTTAGCTGAACTGGCATATTATTCATACGCCAATACTTCTCGGATCGTCAGGCGGGTAGCGTTTCTGGCAGGAAGGATGCTGGCCAGGACTGAGAGTACAGATGCCACGCCAATCCAGATGAGAAACGCCGTTCGGGTGAATCCATAACTCGTCGCGGCTCCAAGTAAAGCGCGTTTCACTATATTGGACATGAGCTGGCTGATCAGGAAGGAGAGGATAGCGCTCAACAACCAGCCCAAAATGTTGGGGAAAAGCGGTTTCCCTGGCCTGACCGCCAGAACAGGCAATCAAGCATTTCGTATTTACACTCAAGATAAGGACCGGCCGCCGTCCGAAGTGCTCGACATTTTCAAGTCCAAAATGTTCGCCATCGATAAACGATATGCCTGATTGGAGATCACGGGTACAGTACGTGCAACCTGATCCAATTCAGGACAATCATCAGAAAGTTGGATTACATTTTTAGGATGGATTTTGATGAAAAACATGGTAAGCTCAATCCATTGAAATGGGACGGAAACGAGCATCATGGAAGCTGCTGCCAGACAGCCAAAACCAACATTGAACCTGATCCGATCGCTTGAGGACAATCTAAAAATCGGTGCGGCGATCTTAGATAACGCCAGCGATGGGATCATCATCACCGACCGGAACAAAAAGATCATTCTGGTGAACTCGGCGTTCACGACCATCACCGGATATTCCATGGACGAAGCCATTGGAAGGGATCCCAGCTTCCTCAGATCGGGGTTCCATTCGCAAAAGTTCTACGAACAGATGTGGGATTCGATTAATATTATTGGACGCTGGCAGGGAGAAATTAAAAACCGGCGAAAAGATGGGAGCATTTATCCTGAAAATCTGATTGTCATCGTGATTCAAGATGAAAAAAAACAGCCGCTCTATTATGTCGGAATCTTCTCCGACCTCACCCTGCAAAATGACACAGAAGAATTTCTGAAATATATCGCCACGCACGACCCGCTGACCAGCCTGCCTAACCGGTCGCGTTTCTACGATTTCCTCAACAACGCGATCTACGAAGCGCGGGTCAACAGCCATCCAATCGCGGTGCTGTTTATCGATCTGGATGGTTTTAAGAACATCAACGATACTTTTGGACACGAGATCGGAGACCAGCTTCTGCAGGCTGTCGCGGACCGCCTGCAGGAAAGCGTCCCCAGCGGAGCCATCGTCTCGCGGATTGGAGGCGACGAATTCACGATCATCCTCAATCCCATCGCCGCCCCCACCGAAGCCAGCCGGGCCGCTATGGAGCTCATTGAATCCATTTCTCGACCGTATCACCTGGATGAAACGGTGGCGCAAATCACAGCCAGCATCGGGATCAGCATCTACCCCGGCGACGGGGATAACGCTGAAAGCCTGCTGCAGCGCGCCGACAAGGCCATGTACCAGGTCAAAGAAAGTGGAAAAAACGGATATGCATTCTTTTTGATCAAATAACCAGGCCAGATCCATAAAACGAAACCACGCCGATTGAATGAAGCACATCCTTTTTTTGAGCATCTCTCCCGAGAAACAACGTCCGATCTCAGCCATGCTGGAAAAAATGCGCGGCAAATGGACCGGGCTTTTCCCGGCGAACGAGGCCGAAGCCCTGAACTGGCTGTCCAGTTACCAGGTTCAGGTCGTGGTGGTCGAGATCCAGTATCCGCTCAATCGAAACGGGATCGATTTCCTGGCGCAACTGCAAAGGAAAAACATCCGCGTCGCGAAGATCGCCATCACCGATCAAAAAATTATCATCGATCATTTGCGCTCATCGGGCCTTGCCCAGCAGTTTCTGGGCCGGGTCGATGACGTTGAAATGATCATCGCAACGATCCAGCGCGCCATCACCCTGGGAGACCTGCTCCAGCACAACATGCTCCAGCGCCTGATCTCCCAGGTGCAGATTCTCCCCAGTTTGCCCAGCCTGTACCTGCAGATTGCCGAAGAATTGAACAGCGCCAATCCCTCGGCGGAACGTGTCGGCCAGATTATCTCCCAGGACATCAGCATGTCCGCCAAAGTCCTGCAGATCGTGAATTCGGCCTACTTCGGCCTTCCATATCCCGTCGCCAGCCCGGTCCAGGCGACGACCCTGCTCGGGCTCGAGGCAATCCGCGACCTGGTTTTAGGCATTAAGGTATTTTCAAATTTCGACCAACTCAAGATCCGCCACCTGGGTCTTACCCGGCTGTGGCATCACAGCGTTCTGGTGGGCGCGTTTTCAAAAACGATCACCCTAAACCTGCTTTCCAACAAGAACACAACTTCTTATTCATTCGTGGCAGGCCTGCTCCATGATATCGGCAAGTTGATCCTGGCCGAGAACCTGCCGATGAAATATCACTCAGCGATGACGCTGGCAGCGCAAAAAAAGATCGAACTGTACGAGGCCGAAGAACAGATCTTTGGCGCCACGCACGCCCAGGTCGGCGCCTATTTACTCTGGCTGTGGAATCTGCCTACGCCTGTGATTGCCGCCACCGCGTACCACCACACCCCCCTCGAAAACGACGATCTGGAAATTACCCCGGTGACAACTGTTCATCTGGCCAATGCCTTCCAGCACGAGCTGAGCTCAAGCGCCAATAAAATGGCCCCCAGCAAAGTCGACAGCGCTTATATCGAGAAATTGGGTATCACCGCCAGGGTCGAAGACGTTCGCCAGGCCTGCAAGAGATTGGCCCACCAGGAAGAATTGTAGAGCGGGTCTTAAATTTCCCTTTCAAGACTGAACCGGTCCCACAAAGCGCTGGTCGCCCGGATCGCGAGGGATACCGCCAGCTCGTAAAAGCTCGGTCCGCCCGGCGACACACGCTCTCCCCCGTGACCTTTCTCCGCGTGATCTTTGGCCAGAGTTTCGTGGCAGAACCGAAAGGGAGGGGGCGCCTGGAACACGCCGTCTTTCCGCGGGCAGCCGGTAGGGCCATAGTGCAGCGAATAGTATCCGCTCTGGATTCCAGATGGGAATTTGTGAATATCGAAGCTGCTCTCCAGCAGCGGAGCCAGCGCTTCTGGATCCCCATTTTCAACCTGGAGCTCCACCCAGTTGGTGTGCGCATAAAAATCGGCCAGCGCGTGGCTGGCTTCGCCAAAGGGCTCAAGATACTTCCGGGTCAGGCCTGAGGAACGGCGGCTCCAATCGAGCGCCCGGGAATAGTAGTGATTTAACCCTTTCTCCCAGAGGATCGCGAGGCTCTCCCGATCGGGAGCATTGTCGAAATGGCGTTCCGGCGAAAGCAGGTATAGATCGCAGCGCAAATTGGCGCGAACGATCCACTTCAATTCCTGGAGACCGACCCGTCCGGATAAAGCCTCTTGCACGATTCGCTCATGAGTTCTCAGGTTCATCGTATTCTCACCCGGCCCTTTAAAGTAGCAAGACCACATAGCCGATCACTTCCAGTATAGACTGAAACGAAAAACATTGGTACTTTAGGAATCTCCGTGGGAGGATCCATCACGGGAAACCCCAATGAACCAAAACATTATGTCAAAAAGACAAGGAGATGTAAAATAAGATTACCAACATCAAATCTTAAGCCGGACGAAGACACTGGAGTTGCAACCCGATCGCTGCTGCTTCGAACAAGAAGGGAAGATGTTCTTCCAACACGGTACTGTGAAACTGAGGAGAGCCAGCCTTTTGTTTCTGATCGGCCTGGCCGCTTTGTCGAGTACATGTACCGGCCCGACGAGCATCCCTACCCCAACCCTGGAACCGTCTCCTACGTTTCAGGCAACCAGACCGGGTTCTCGAACCCCTGCCCCGGCGGAGTCTTCCCCCCAATCGACGTCCCAATCGTACCTGCCCCTGGTCAGCGGCAGCCAGCATGAAACAGCCACGCAAAAGGCGGCTCTGGTTGAAGAACCTACCGGGACTCCGCTCCCCAGTCCCACTGAAACGCCGACCACCACCCCAACCGCTCCCCCGACACCAATCAACGCCGGATCTATCCCAACCCCCATCCTCGTGGCAGATAGAGTTCGCTTTGCCGTGATCGGCGACTACGGAACCAACAAAGATAACGAGCGCAAGGTTGCGGATCTGGTGAAAAACTGGCAGCCCGATTTCATCATCACCACCGGCGACAATAATTATCCCGACGGCTCAGCCGACACCATCGACGTCAATATCGGGCATTATTATTTCGAATATATCTCGCCCTACCTGGGCGGATACGGCGCCGGAAGCGCCATCAACCGCTTTTTCCCAACCCTGGGAGCTCACGACTGGCAAACTACCGGCGCTGAGCCATATCTGGATTATTTTTCTCTTCCTGGGAACGAACGTTATTATGAGTTTATTTGGGGACCAGTCCACTTTTACGCCCTGGATAGCGATTTGCACGAGCCAGACGGCGTCAAATCGGATTCATACCAGGCAGCCTGGCTGAGAGCTACCCTGCAAAGATCCTCCTCCTGTTGGGACCTGGTGTATTTTCATCAACCGCCCTATACTTCGGGAGCCGGCGGCGACACTGCCTGGATGCAGTGGCCCTTTCAAGAGTGGGGCGCTAACGCAGTGATCAGCGGCCGGGATCACATCTACGAACGGATCAGCGCCGACGATTTCCCCTATTTTGTGGTCGGCCTGGGGGGCGACGAGACCGATGATTTCAAAAAAACCACTCCAGGAAGCCAGGTCCGGTACAACACGAACTATGGCGCCTTGTTCGTCACCGCGACGCCGATCACCATGGTCTACGAATTCTTCAATATTCAGGGCAAATTAATCGATCAATTTACCCAATCAGGCTGTAAATGATCTCTGGCTGGTTGCCGAAAATCCTCCGGAACCGTATAATTAATCCAGTTCCAGGTATGCGTAAGGTTTGAATTTAGCCCCTTTCTCCTGGTTCACCTGGATGGTTCGATACGCAGTGCATTGGGGAGCTCAATATGGCAGAAATCACGCGGAAAGAACTGATCCTGGCCCTGATCGGCGCCAGCAACCAACCCAGACTGGCTGGACTGGACCTGAGCTCTTTAGATATGAGCCATCTCGCCCTGGGCTACGCCAACCTGAGCCGCGCAGACCTGATCGGCTCAGATCTGACCAAAACGGACCTGATCGGGGCGGATCTTTCCTCCGCCAACCTGAGCAACGCCACGATGGTTGGGACGATCCTGAGCAGCGCCAATCTGACCGCGGCAGAGCTGCGCAACGTCAATCTGGGTAAGGCGGTACTGACCTGGGCCTGCCTGTCGCACGCCATCATCGTCAGCAGCAACCTGTCTGGTACAAACCTGGAATACGCCAACCTGACAAACGCGGATCTGCGCGATACGCGCCTGCCAAAGGCGAACCTGCGCGGGGCGGATCTGAGCGACGCGGTTTTGATGAAAACCATTTTGACCGAATGCAACCTGGCCGATGCGGTCCTCGTGCGCGCCAACCTCAGCGGCGCAGATTTAACCGGGGCGGACCTGAGCCGGGCAAATTTGGTGGGCGCTACCCTGGTTCCAACCCAGTTGAGCCGCGTCGCTTCACTGCAGGGGGCTATCTTACCCGATGGAAGCCGGGTAGGCTGAGATGGCAGAAATTTCCCGTCGCGAATTTATCCTCCTGCTCGCCCGCGCCGGAGAACACCCCCGGTTTCGCGACCTGGACCTGAGCGGGTTGGATCTGCGCG
>DATKLX010000189.1:0-11920 GCA_035542155.1 Anaerolineaceae bacterium | reverse complement strand
GGGGAAGGGAGTAAAAACTATGCCCTCCTTTACCTTGGGCAGATTCAGCGAGGCCGTTCAAGTGGATACCATCCAACTCGCTGACCAACTGAGCCTGCACTTTCTCCCAAACAACCTGGGTTGAGCAGGGTATCTCTCCGGCCTCTTCGCCGTTCAAGCGGATCGGTCCTTCCAGGACTTCCAGAACCTGGCGCAGGGTAATCGACTCGGGAGAGCGGTTCAAGCGGAGACCACCGCCCGGTCCAGGAGAAGCCTTGAGAATTCCGGCCTGGATCAGGCTGCGGCCAATCTGATGCAGAAAGGCGAGGGGGATGTCCAATTTCTCTGCAAGATTGGCTGTGGATTGGGGACCCGCATCGGAATTAGATGCCAGCGCAATTAACAGGCGAAGACCATAATCGACACGTCGGCTGACACGAAACATGTTGCACCTCTTTACCTTTAACTAACTTGGATAGGGTTAATAGTGAATTAATTGCATCGATAATAGGATAAACGATTCATGATTGCCATAAAAGTGACGTATATAATATAAAAAACTCTTTTTTGTCATTGTTTTGATTTTTGATATCATACCACAGGCATTACATTTATTCAATTCGTGGGGAGAGCCAATCGCGTTCCATTGGCGATATTTAGACCGGATTAGGGTAAAATTATATTGTGAAGACGCCGAAAAATTCTCCCCTCCTTTCCACCCGGATGATGGGTTGGGGAGCAGTGGCACTGACAGAGTTATTTTTCCTATCTTTGTACTTGCTGCTTCCCAATCACTCCCAAAGCCTGGCGGCCCAGGTGTTATGGGTTCTGGTGGCCCTGTTGGCAGGCGCGCTGGCATTCGTGTTGATCAACCAGTGGATGCTGGGTGCCTGGGCGGATTCATCCAGGGTTGAAGAAGCTGAAAATAAGGGAAAACTGGCCTGCGCACAGAAACAACTGGTCACGGTGCTGGAGATCAATCGCCAGCTAGCCACCGCAGGAAATGAAAAAACCTTGATGGTCTCGCTGTTAAAGGTGATCGGAGACTATCTGGGAGCAGCGGGAGCCACCTATATCCCCCTGGATGAATGGGGCCAGCCGCTGGCTACTGTCAGCGTGGGGAGCGTCCCAGAAGCAGAATTGGAATCCTGGCTGGAGCGGTTCGATTCTCCCCAGACGCGGGAGCGATGCAGGGTGTGCCAGGCGCTGCAGGCCGCGACCGGGGGGGGCTGCCCGCTGGGAGAACACCCGTTTTCCAACTGCCAGGGGATCACCTGTTTTCAGCTCAAACGCGGCGACCGCTTTCTGGGGGTTCTGAATTTCTACCGCCCGTCTCCGAATGCCCTGGAGGAGGACGTCCGCGGATTTTTATCCGGGATCCTGGGCCAGATGGCAATAGCGATCGAGGCCATCCGCATTCAGCAGCAGGAGCTGGCAACGCTCCGCCAATTGCAACTGGCGCGCGATCCAAAAATGGAGCTTTCCGCTCGCTTAAACGGCTTGCTCCGGGAGTTCCAGCGGGCGCTCGAAGCGGATTACGCTTATCTGGCGCTGCAAAGCCTTGAGAAGACAACCCTGATCGAGAGCCGCCCCACTGGCGAAGTGAAAATCGATCGGGCAGCGGTTGAAAACCTGATCGAACAGACTATGCAATCCAATTTACCCCAGATCCGAACGTTTTCCCTGTTTTTGGGGGAAGGAAATCCGGTTGAGTTGACATTTCTTGGGGCGCCGATTTTCAATAGAGAAAGCCGGCCGCTTGGGGCGCTGCTGGTGGGTGGGACGCAGATTGATGGCCAGAACCCGCTCCAGCTCCGTCTGGTGGAAACGATGGTTTCCCAGATAGTCCTGTTGATCGAGGATGATCGGCACATCCAGGAGATGGAATACCGGGCGGTTATGGAAGAACGCAGCCGCCTGGCCCGCGAAATTCACGATGGCCTGGCGCAGACCCTGGCCTTTTTGAAGATGCAGGTAGCCCAGATGCAAAATTACCTTGCCCGCGAGGATCTGCCCCGCCTGGGTGAAGTCCTGCGCACCAATTACCGCACCCTTTCAGACGCCTATCTCGACGCGCGCCAGGCGATCGATTATCTGCGGGTCACCGCGGAGGAGGGACTGCTGCGCTGGTTGGACCAAACCGCCACTGACCTGCAATCCTCATCAGATCTGGATGTCAGCCTGGAGATCAAAATGGACCGGATCGAGCTTTCTTCCGAGGTCCAGGCCCAACTGATCCGCGTCGTACAGGAGGCTTTGAGCAACATACGCAAGCACGCCAGGGCAACACGGGTGGTCATCTCGCTGCGTGAATGGCAGAATGACTTGATTCTGGAAATATCGGATAATGGCCAGGGATATGCCCCCGAGGACATTCCTGAGGGATCTCAATATGGACTGCGTGGTATGCGCGAACGGGCCGAGCTGATTGGCGCCGATTTCCAGGTCGTCAGCCAGCCAAACCTGGGGACAACCGTCCGACTGCGCCTGCCATATCCTTACGAGGAGACTCCGGTATGAGCAAAAGAGTTCGCATGGTAGTCGTGGATGACCATACCCTGTTTCGGCGCGGGCTGGTTAGCTTACTGGCAGACATCCCAGAGTTCCAGGTCGTTGGGGAGGCTGAGGACGGTGAGCAGGCGCTTAAGGTGATCCAACGGACGGAACCCGACGTGGTCCTTCTGGATGTAAATATGCCCCGGATGGATGGGATCCAGACGGTGCAGACTCTCCGGGATCAGAAGAATAAAGTCCAGATCCTGATGTTGACGATTTCAAACCAGGATGAAGATCTGCTAGGCGCCCTGATGGCCGGGGCGAACGGCTATCTCCTGAAGAACACCGAGCCGGACGAGCTGCGCCAGGCAATCATCCACCTGGCTGAAGGGAAAGCAGTCCTTTCGCCCGACGTGACCTCCACGGTTTTGAAGGCCCTGGCGAGGGGACAGTCCAACAACAGCAGCGGCCCACTCAGCGATCGCGAGCTCGAAGTGCTGAACTGCCTGATGGAAGGCCAGACGACGACGCAGATCGCAGCGCAATTGTTTATCTCAGAAAACACTGTGAAAACCCACATTCGCCACATCCTGGAGAAATTAGAAGCCTCGAACCGCACGGAAGCGGTCAGTAAGGCCATCCAGATGGGCCTGATCCAGAAAAAAGAGTAGGACTATTTTGTTTCGATCAAGCACGGATGGGTGATTGGGAAATCACCCATCCGTGCTTTACATTTCACCCCATCCTTCCCACCCTGGTTGATGCATCAATGGAAAAGGTTTGTTAAATTGTAGGGGAAAGAATTTGGAGTAAATCGATGCATTGTGTCCGGGATTATCCTTCTTTGAACGGTGAATATCATGGCTGATGGAAAAACGGGGCGGCCACGCCGGGTTTTGATCGCTTCGGCTAACCCGTTATTTGGAAAAGGGTTACAGAAGATATTCATAGAGCGGTGGGGGAAACAGGCCGTAGTCGTTGGGCTGACCAGCAGCATGGCAGAAACACTGGCGGCGATGGAGTCGCTGCAGCCGGACCTGGTGATCGTAGATTACGACGACAAGATTTTGAACCGCGCCGAGTTTCTCAACCATTTTATGGCGGGAGACCGGCCCATGCAGGTAATGCTCGTATCACTGCGCGGCGGAGGGGCGGCTGTGGTTTACGACCGGCAGGCACTCACCCCATCAGAGGCAGAGGATTGGCTGAACCTGCCCAACATTGCTCATGCTCCAGCCGAAAAACAAATTCCCCCGAGGAGAAACGAGATGAGGCGTTTTGTATTTTTGGGAATCCTGGTTATCCTCCTTTCCATCCTGGTCTACGCCGGGCTGGTCAACGCGCGGATTTTGCCCGTGGAAGCCAGCCTGCAGGCTGTACCGATTGATTGGTTTTTTCATTTCCACTTCGCCGCGATCGCGTTCCTGTTCTCGCTGATTTTTGTGTTCATGGTCTACAGCATGATCGCATTCCGCCGCAGACCTGGTGAAACCGGAGATGGACGGCACATCTCTGGCAACACCCGCCTCGAACTGACCTGGACGATTATTCCGCTGATCACCGTTCTGGCGGTAGCCACAATCGGCGCGCAGAACCTGGCGGAAACTCGCCAGATCGATCCCCAGGCCATGGTGGTCAACGTGACCGGGGGACAGTGGTTCTGGTCCTTCGAGTATCCCGGTACCGGGGTGACCTCCAGTACGCTCTATCTGCCGGTCAATAAACAGATCCTGTTCCGGTTGACCTCCAAAGACGTCATCCACTCGTTCTGGGTGCCGGAATTCCGCATCAAACAGGACGCATTACCCGGCGCCAACCTGGTGCGTGAGCTGCGGTTGACCCCGGACCAGACGGGAAAATTCAAAGTACGCTGCGCGGAAATGTGCGGCGTTTCCCACGCATACATGGAGAGCCTGGTAGTGGTGGTTTCGCAGACTGAATTTTCCGCCTGGCTCCAGCAGCAACAGGCAGCTGCTTCGAAAGACCCGGTAGCGCGCGGGCAGGTTCTTGCCACTGTAAACGGCTGCCTTTCCTGCCATTCCACGGATGGAACGATCAAGATTGGGCCGTCCTTCAAAGGCCTGTATGGCAGCCAGGTCATCTTGAGCGATGGTTCCACTCGCACCGCGGACGAAAATTACATCAAGACATCGATCATCGACCCGAGGTTCCAGATCGTCAAGGGCTTTGAAAGCAAGGCGAACGTGATGCCGACGGATTTTGGCAAGAAGCTCAACGACCAGCAAATCCAGGACCTGGTTGAATTTATCAGGAGCCTCAGGTAGTCAGCGCGGTGAAAAGGAGAGGATGAATTGAAAAAAATCTTATCGGTTGGGCTGGTTCGCGGCCTGCTGGCGCAAATCATAGGGACGGCGGTAGGGATGGGTATCGTCGGCGGAATCCGGGCGTTAATGGGCCTGCCCTGGAAAACGGAACCGGCTCTGGTCCTGGGCGCGTTTATCGGGGCGCTCTCATTTGTCGCCGGGGTGGGGGTATTCCACGATTGGTTCGAGTGGGCGATGGGGCGCTCAACTCCTGAAGAAAGCGAGGACGAGGGCCAAGAAGACCAACTGAAATGGTATGACCGCTACCTCGGTCCCAGCACTGACCACAAAGTGATCGGGATCCAGTACGGGACGCTCTCTTTGATCCTCCTCGGTCTTGGCGGCACGTTTGCGTTGATCTTCCGCTCGAAGCTGGTCGTGCCCGGCTCGCAGATGCTGGCCCTGCAGCAGTTCAATACGTTGATCGGAATGCACGGCATGGGCCTGATCATTTCGATCCTGCTGGGGTTCGCCGCGATGGGCAACTATCTCGTGCCACTGCTGATCGGGGCGAAGGATATGGCTTTTCCCCGCCTGAACGCGTTTGGTTTCTGGATCGCCGCGGCCGGCTCGATCATTTTTCTAAACAGCCTGGTGTTGGGGGGGTTCGATACCGGTTGGACTGCTTATCCGCCCCTGAGCATCCGAGCTCCCCTGGGGATGCAGACCTTTTTCGTCGGCGTATTCCTGAACGGTCTTTCCTCGATCGTAGGCTCGCTCAACTTCATTGTCACCATCATGCGCCTGCGCACCAAAGGCATGAACCTGTTCCGGATACCCATCTTTGTCTGGGGGATCCTGGCGACCTCGTTCATCGCCCTGACGGCAACCCAGCTCATTGGTCTATCTTTCCAGATGGTGAGTTTCGAGCGCCTGTTTGGGATGGGCTTCTTCGACCCGGCGAACGGAGGGAATCCCATTCTCTTCCAATACCTGTTCTGGTTTTATTCCCACCCGGCGGTGTACATCTTCGTCCTCCCGGGCCTGGGGGTGATCAGCGAGCTGCTGCCGGTGTTCGCGCGCAAGCCTCTGTTCGGCTACCGCTGGGTAGCGCTCTCCTCCATGGGGATAGCCATCACCGGGTTCCTGGTTTTCGCGCACCACATGTATGCCTCTGGAATGGATCCTTACCTGCGCGTCCCGTTCATGTACAGCACGCTGCTGGTAGCGGTTCCAACCGGGGTCAAGTTCTTCAGTTGGGTGGGCACCATTTGGGAAGGGAAGATCTCCTTCCCCACGCCGATGCTGTTCGTGCTGGGCGGAGTCCTGGTCTTCCTCCTCGGCGGACTAACCGGCCCGGTGCTGGGGACGATCTCCACGGACCTGCACCTGACCGATACGTATTTTGTGGTCGGACATTTCCACGCGACGATGTTTGGCGGGTACATCTTCCCTGTGATCGCCGCCATCCATTACTGGTTCCCCAAGATTACCGGGCGGAGGATGAACGAAACCCTGGGCAAGCTCCAGTTCTGGCTGATGACGCCCGCCTTTTTCGTGATGTCTCTGGGCCAGATGTGGGCGGGTTTGCTGGGGATGCGCCGCCGCATCGCGGATTATGACCCCGCGCTTGGGATCCAGCCGATCCACATCGCGATCACGATCGCCGGATTTTTGATCGGCCTCTCCGTCCTGATCTTCTTCATCAACATTATCCGCAGCGCGCGGCACGGCGAGGTTGCCACCGGCAACGTGTGGGCATCGCGCTCCCCCGAGTGGCAGGTACCCTCCCCGATGCCTTTGCATAACTACGCTCATCCATTCGAGGTAGTTGGCGAGCCATACGATTACGGCCTGGAAGGATCTGTCTACGTTGTGATGGATCCAAAAGAAGGAGGCCAACCGGGCCAGTCCAAAGCTACCGGTCCAGCCGGCCCGCGTCCGCTCGATCTCAACCCTAGCCAGGCCGGGGATTGAAATCAATTTGGGAGAAAGATATGGATACCAAAAAATCACAGCTTCTCCGCCAGGGTTTGTTGGTCTTCATCGCCCTGGCAGTAATCACAGGAATTGAATATTTCGTGGGGACGAACGGGGCTTTTTTGCCCGCAATGGTATTGATGGCGCTGGTCAAGGCCGGGCTGGTGCTCTGGTATTACATGCACATCCGCAAAGTTTTTACCGGAGGTGAAGAATGAGCGCAGAAATCACCGCCGCCCATGGGGCGGAAGGGGAATACCAGTATAAGACGCAGACCAACCGGTTGGGATTGTGGCTCTTCCTGGTCTCAGACAGCTTTATTTTTGGCGCGCTGCTGGTCACACGTTTTTACCTGCTGGGATTGCACCGTCCCGAGCTGAACCAGCCTCTGGGCCTGGTGGTCACCTCGGTTCTGTTGACCAGCAGCTTCTTCATGAACCGGGCCGAGACCAGCATGGCGTACGGGGACCGGAAGGGTTTTCTTTCCAACATTCTGGCGACGATCGCCCTGGGGATTACGTTCCTTCTGGGAGTGGTTGGGGTCGAATGGCGCACCGCGCCTTTCTCAGTTAGCGATGGAGCCCAGGGGGCGGTATTCTTCATGATGACCGGGATGCATGGTTTCCACGTTCTTACCGGCGTCGTTCTCCTCCTCATCCTGTACTTCAATGGGCGGCGTGGAGTGTACTCGGCTGAAAGGCATTGGGCCGTTGAAGCAGGAGCGGTGTACTGGCACTTTGTCGATTTGGTCTGGGTCTTCTTCTACCCGGCTCTGTATCTGATTGGCACGGTAATCGCCAGATAAATTTCTTAAAGGATTGGATGTGATGTTCGGATATAAAGGGATCTGGTTGACAATAGGGCTCGCCGCGCTGGCAGGGGTATTCCTGCTGGGGGCCAGCATTCTCAACCGGCCTTATCACTTCCGCGGTTCTGTGATCGAGCCGGCCCTCTCTGCGCCACAGCTCCATCTGGTGGATCAAAAAGGAAAACTATTCCAGCTTTCTGAGGCGCGTGGGAAGGTGGTTCTGCTCTTTTTCGGATATACCAACTGCCCGGAGGAATGCCCAACGACCCTGGCGCAGTTCAGGCAGATCTATTCGGACCTTGGAAATCAGGCGGACCAGGTCCAGATGCTATTCGTCACGGTTGATCCTATCCACGATACGCCGCAGCAGTTGGGATCGTACCTGACGCAATTCAAGTCCAATATGATCGGCCTGACCGGGTCGCCGGAAGAGCTGACGGCGGTTTGGAAAGCGTACGGCGTCTACGTCGAGGTCCCGGAATGGGGCTACAGCTCTCCGCCTTCTCAGGTGGCGCACTCCAATGTGGTGTACGCAATCGACCGGCGGGGAAACCTGCGCCTGACCTACACCTACGGCACGCCGACGGACGATATGCTCCAGGACGTGCGGGCGCTGGTCAAGGAGGGCTGACCATGAAAATCGATACCAACAGCCTGTTCAGGAGAGTATTGATTTCCGTTATCGCGGGCCTGGTGTTGGCGTTTCTGATCAGCGAAGGAGCTTACCTATTCTCACCAGACCGGCTTGAACGCGGGCCCCAGACGATCGAGCTGTTGATCCCCCGCGGAACTGCCGACCGGGTGGCAGCCGGCGAACCGGATCCGTCCCTGCCGGCGGAGATGCGCTTCGTCCAGGGGGATCTCCTGGTAGTGAAAAATGAGGATACCTCCAGCCACCAGTTGGGCCCGATCTGGGTTCCAGCGGGGACAAGTGGATCTCTGTTACTAGATACCGCGAACCAATACAGCTACGAATGCAGTTTTGAACTCAGCCGCTATCTCGGGGTCGACGTTCGCCCACAGGTTACCTGGCTAACACGCCTGACGGCGATCCTGACGCTTGGCCTACCAACCATCGGCCTGTTCCTGGTTTACAGCTTCGTCCTCTACCAGCCGAAATCCGCAGGAGGCGGACAATGAACAAGAACCCGGTCTGGAGACAACTGCTAACCTGGCGTTGGGTGCTAACGACACTGCTGGCGATTACGGCGGTGCTGGCGATGGTGAGACTCGGTTTCTGGCAGCTCGACCGGCTGGAACAGCGCCGGGAGTACAACGCCAGCGTGCGCGTCCAAATCGAAAGGGCCCCGCTGGATTTAAACGCCCATGCTTCCGATCCCAATTTGACCAACATAGAATACCGCCGCGTTACCGCCAGGGGGACGTATGACTTTTCTCAACAGGTCATCCTGCGAAACCAGGTGTATAACGGCCAGGCGGGGATGGATTTGCTAACGCCTTTAAGAATTGAGGGTACTGACCAGGCTGTCCTGGTCGACCGCGGCTGGATCCCGCTGGAAGACCTGGCGCGAGAGCAGTGGAAGAAATACGATGAGCCGGGCCTGATCACACTGACCGGGATTTTTCGAAGCAGCCAGACCGCATCCAACCCCCTTGGCCAAACAGATCCGAAAGAAGGTCGTCTCGACGCGTTCATTTTTGCCAACCTGGAGCGGATCCAGAAACAGGTCGACCTGCCGCTGCTGCCAATGTACATCCAGCAAACGAGCGGCGGAAAGCCGGCCGATGGGGGTCTGCCGGCTCGCACCGAACCGGTTTTCGATCTGAGCGAAGGCCCGCACGAGGGCTACGCCATCCAGTGGTTTACGTTCGCCGCAATCCTGGCCGCCGGCTACCCGTTTTACGTGCGCAGCCGGCTGGCAGGGAAACCGGCTAGAAAAACAACACATCCAGGGCTCAACCAGAAGACCCTGATTAAGAAATAGAGGTGGTGGATGAGTTCGAGTCAGTGGGGATTTTCAACCGGTAAACGTGTGGAAGGACTGCGCTTCCTGCTGCTGGCCGCGGCGATCGTGACGACCCTGGCCATCGTGGCCGGAACCGTGGTCCGGGTGAGCGGAGGCGCGCAGGGCTGCCCGGATTGGCCGACCTGCTTCGGCCAGTGGGGGCTGCCAGATGACCTGACCGCTCAGATCCAGTATGTTCATCGCGCGCTCACGTTGATTTCTGGCTGTCTCACTGGTTTAAGCCTTTGGTTCGCTGTACGAAATCATCGCGAGAAGCTCTGGATTTTGATCCCAACCGGGATGGCCTTGGGGCTGTTCCTGGTCGAAACCGGGCTGGGGGCTGGACGGATTTTCTCGGCCGGATCGCCTGGCGCAATCAACGCCTTGCACATGGGGATCGCTCTGGCCATCCTGGGGCTGGTGACCGCAGCCGCAGTTGCTGCGTTCTTTGCCCAATCATCAGGTGAGGAGCGAGGGTCTGCCCAAAAGTTGGTGTTCCGCTCGCCATTTGCCCGACTGACTCTTGCTCTGGCCGCGACCACTTTCCTGGTGATGGTCAGCGGCATCTACCTGGCGGAAATACAGGCCGGCGCGGGTTGCACCGGATGGCCGCTGTGCTCGGGGCAAATTCTTCCGGCATCCGCGATTGGTTGGGTGGATCTGACTCATCGCCTTCTGACCCTGCTGGCAAGCGTGCTGGCGCTGGCGGTGCTCGTCAGGGCCTGGCGGTCGCAGCGGTCGCAACCGGTGATCCTCCCGGCGGCCACCCTGACCGCAGTCCTCTTTTTTGGCCAGGTGCTGGTCGGAGCGCTCAAGGTCATGCGAGGTTACCCGGTGGACCTGGTGGGGCTGCACGCCGCTGCTTCGGCGGCGGTCTGGGCGGCAGAAGCGATCCTGGTCGCCGCGGTGGGCCTGATTGGGCGCAGCGCCAGTGAAGAACAGGCTGAGATGCACGTTCCGGTCGATCGCCGCCAACACGCCAAGGACATGCTGGCCCTGACCAAACCGGTCATTGTCCTCTTGTTGCTGGTCACCACCTATGCCGGAATGGTCCTGGGAGGGCATGAACTGCCCGATCTGGAGCTGACCTTCTGGACTCTGCTGGCAGGAGGGCTGGCCGCAGGGGGATCTGGAGCGATCAACCAGTATATCGACCGCGAACTGGATACGCACATGCAGCGCACGGCGAAACGACCCCTGGCCGCCGGCCGGCTGACTGCCGCGGAAGGGCTGGCATTCGGCCTGGGAATTCTGGTCCTATCCTATTTCTTGATGGCGGGGTTCGTCAACCTGCTCGCCGCGCTGCTTTGCCTGGCAGGGATGATTTATTACATTCTGTTGTACAGCATCTTTTTGAAGAAAGCAACCGTGCAAAACATTGTCATCGGAGGAGGCGCGGGGGCAATTCCTCCGCTGGTCGGATGGGCGGCCGCGGCTGGGAACCTGGGCATCCCGGCGTTGTTCTTGTTCGCGATTGTTTTTCTCTGGACCCCACCGCATTTTTGGGCGCTGGCGCTCGTTCGCCGCAAAGATTACGCCCGCGCCGGGGTACCGATGCTGCCGGTAGTGAAGGGGGAACGGGCCACTCGCACCCAGATTTTCATCTACACCCTGGAGCTGGTCGGGCTGACGCTTCTATTGCCCATCTTGCACATGGCGGGGAGCCTGTACCTGGTTTCTGCGGTGATGTTAGGCGGAGCCTTGATCTACCAGGCCTGGAGGGTGTTCAAAAAAGGTGGGAATAAGACGGCCTGGATGATGTACCGTTATTCCAGCATGTACCTGGCGCTCATCTTTCTGGCGCTGGTGCTGGATGTCCTCGTCTGAGTTTTCTACTACTGCAAGCGCAAGAGAGTTTTTCCCTCGACCCATAGCCCTTCGAGGTCATAATAATCGCGCTGGTCGGGAGAAAGCAGGTGAACGACCACGTCGCCAAAATCGACAACCAGCCAGCCATCTTTGGGTTGGCCCTCGATGTGACCCTTTAAATCGAACTCTGCTTTGATGCTTTCCACCACGCCTCTGGCCAGGCTATCCAGCATTCGGTCGCTGGTGCCGGTGCAAATTACAAAAAAATCAGTAAAAGAGGCGATTTCGTGGATATCCAGCAGAACAATGTCTTCGCCCTTTTTTTCCTCCAGGGCGTCGACTACTGCGCGGGCTAGCTCAATCGGTTTCAGTCTTCACCTCTCGTTGGATCTGAAAAATATGGAGAATTCTAGCATAAAAAACGGAAATAGGAGAACCGGACCACGGATTGACGCAGAGGTTTCACGGATTGCGCAGGTGACTCCACTGAAAAGACAGCACATTAACAACTGAAGCAAAAGATCGGACGCTGCGCAAGCCGCCAGCATACTCGTCATGCGAAACAAGCCGCGCACCGGCAGCTTTCCCTTGGGAAAGGGATGTTTGAGCACCCGCCT
>DATKLX010000188.1:0-13695 GCA_035542155.1 Anaerolineaceae bacterium | reverse complement strand
CCATTAGCGTTCCATAACTATTGTAATTGCCCGCGACCGGGCAGCCAATCCAGGAGAGCCACCTCTGCAAACCCACGACCTCGATAACGAGAGCCGATCAGCATCCGCAAGCAACGACACGATCTGGAATATCCTCACCGTTGTGGTGGTCCTTGCCACCCTGGGTATCATCCTGGTTTTCGCAACTATCTTTGCCAACCCATCATCCGGGTTCAACCCATTTCCCCCTGTAGCAATGCCCCCGACGGTAGCTCTACCGACCAACACCCCAACGGCGAAATACTTCCCGCCAACCTGGACGCCCACGATCACCCCTGTTCCGACCGAAACCATGACCCCGGAGCCACCCACTGCCACTCCAACCAGGTTCGTTCTGTCGGTAACACCCAACTCCCTTACCAGTACGGCCCAGGCGGCGCAGCCTTCTCCCGTCGTCACTCCGACGATCAAGTCAAACTTCCCCTTTGCCGTGCCGAACCAGCCCGCATCCGCTGCCAGCACGATCATTCATTCAGACCTGGGGTGCAAATGGCTTGGCATAGGTGGGCAGGTCTTTGACCTCTCCGGTGCGCCGGTGGTGGGAATCTATATCAAATTGGGCGGCAGCGTCTATGGCAAACCGGTCGATATGCTCAGCCTGACCGGAACCGCCCTCCAGTATGGACCTGCTGGATATGAGTTTCGCCTCGGAGACACCCCGGTCGATACGAAACAGCAGCTCTGGGTGCAGCTCTTCGATCAGGCCGATTTGCCTCTCTCGGATAAGATCTACTTCGATACCTTTAAGGACTGCGCCAAAAACCTGACGATCATCAACTTCAAGCAGGTGAAGTGATCCTTGCTGGTGTCCGCGTGTAAAAACAGGTATCCACCAAACGGATACCTGTTTTTACGTCCCTGCTTCTACCAGCCAATCCATATATTTCTCGCAGCGACCATGAACCACATCGTCAAACAGGCCGCGCAATTGGGTAGCCACTGGCCCCATCTTGCCATTTTTGACCGGGCGATAATCGACGCGAGTGATCGCGGTGACCTGGGCGGCAGTGCCGGTCAGGAAGAGCTCGTCGCACAGGTAGACCTCCGTGCGGTCGATCGGCCGCTCTACCACAGTTATCCCCAACTCGGAACGGGCCAGCTCCATAATCGATTTGCGGGTGATCCCTTCGAGGATATTATCGGTGATAGGCGGGGTAATCA
Organism: Anaerolineaceae bacterium; assembly: GCA_035542155.1. Classification (GTDB taxonomy): domain Bacteria; phylum Chloroflexota; class Anaerolineae; order Anaerolineales; family Anaerolineaceae; genus DATKLX01. Next base: position 12,495 of record DATKLX010000188.1, on the reverse strand, counting down.
GAACTCCGTCGCGGACCATAAAGACGTTCATCGCGCTGCCTTCCGAGAGGTGCCCGTCCTGGTTGAGCACCAGGGCCTCATCGAAGCCGGCCAGTTGCGCGTCGGTCTTGATCAGCGCAGAATTAACGTAGGCCCCGCTGATTTTCCCCCGGGCCGGGATGGCGTTGTCGTCCAGCCGCCGCCAGGACGAAACGGTAACGTGGGCGTTCGTATCGTCAGGCAGATAAGGCTCGTGGACGACAGCGACGATGCTGATCGTGGCGTGGAGCTTGTGCAGCCGGACGCCGATCAATTCATCCTCTTTATAGGCCAGCGGGCGGATGTAGATGTCGCGGCGGTACTCTTCTTTGCGAATCAGGTCCAGAGTGATCTGGATCAGGTCCTCTGGAGTGTAGGGTAGCTGCATGTAGAGCAGGCGGGCCGAGTTGAGGAAACGCCGGTAATGGTCCAGCGGGCGGAAAATATATAGTTTTTGAATTGCCTGGTTCCAGTAGCCGCGTATCCCCGCGAATGCGGCCGTGCCATAATTGAGGCCATGGGTGAGCACTCCAACCCTGGCCTCAGAATAAGGGACGATCTTTCCTTGAAAATACGCAAATTTCGGAAGATCCACTTTCAATTGTCTCCTTCAACCCAATAAAACAACCGATCATATAGCGATTATATACCCACTTGGCTGGAAGCATTTAGAGAGCATGCTTGACGGCTGGATTGATGATTGTATAATTAATTCGATAATTATAGAATTAAATCGAGGAATGATATGGAAGAACTTGCTCCAGTAGATGAGTATGTAGCTTTTTTCAAAGCCCTCTCGGATGCAAGCCGCCTGCGTATGGTGGGTCTGCTGGCGCAGCAGCCCTACACTGTCGAGCAGTTGGCGGCGCTCCTCGACCTGGGGCCTTCGACAGTATCTCACCATCTTTCCCGCCTGTCGCGGGCGGGGCTGGTTGCCGCCCGGGCCGAGGGCTATTACAGCGTTTATTATCTAAAAATCGGCGCGCTGGAGGACATGGCCCGCCGGCTGCTGTCCCGCGAGGCTTTACCCGACCTGACCGCCCAGGTGGATCTGGATTCTTATGATCGAAAGGTGGTCAGGGATTACAGCCTTCCCGGTGGCGCGCTCAAGACCATTCCCGCTCAGCGCAAAAAGCTGCGCGCGGTGCTGCGCCACATCGCCGCCTCATTCGAGCCGGGCAGGCGCTATTCTGAGAAGCAGGTCAACGAAATCCTCTCCCATTTCCACGAGGATACGGCCTTCCTGCGCCGCGAGCTGGTCGGCTATGGCTTTATGAAACGCGAAGCCGGTGAATATTGGCGGGTTTCTTGACTTCCCGGGCAAAATTCTGTATATTTAATTTGTATAATATAGATAAGATTACTTAATTAACATCAGGTCGAGATCATCGGATTGGTTTGGACGGGTAGCCGCTGGACCGATACGAAATCTTAATGTTTCGAAACCTGCGCGGCCAATGAGGAGGAGAAGTATTATGGGTGATCGGTTTTCTTTCCGCGGTGATTTTCGCGGGTCTATCCTGAATATCAAATCCGAGCTGAAAAACGTCCAACAGTCCGTGGGAAAAATTCCAACCGAGGACGAATCTACCAAGCTGGAGCTGCAAAAGCTGATCCAGCAGCTCTCCACAGAGCTTGAAAAAGCTCCGCCCGAGAAGCAGGAAGACACCCAGGCGGTGGTGGAAACGGCGAAGGCCCTGGTCGATCAGGCCAATGCACCCAGGCCCAATAAGACCCTCCTCCAGATCAGCGGTGAAGGGTTGAAGCAGGCTGCAAAAAACCTGGCCGATGTGACTCCTACCATCCTCAGCATCGCCACCCAGATCGTCATGGCTGTCGCTCGTATCACCGGAACCGCAGGTTAGCCAGGCATGGCGCGGCGCAGCCGCAAAGACCCTCAGCCGCAGCAGGCCGGAGACGCTTACCAGTTTTCAGGCGATTTTCGCAACGCGGTCATCAACATCAAGTCGACTATCGTTGGCGCGGAGGAAGTCCGCGACATCGAGCAGCTCCCGCCCGAGCCCGGCGATTCCCCCTACCTGGGTCTCCAGTCATTCACTGAAAAAGACGCCGGCCACTTTTTTGGCCGTGAGCTTCTCACAGCGAAAATTATCGCCCGCCTTGGGACGACGCGCCTGCTGTGCGTCATCGGCGCTTCGGGCAGCGGAAAATCCTCCCTGGTCCGCGCCGGGGTGATCCCCGCCCTGAAGAGCGGGGCAGCCCTGGCGGATGGATTGCTCCCCCCGGCGAACAGCAGAGGGTGGTCATATCGCGTGATAAACCCGTCCGCCCACCCGCTCCAGGCCCTGGCAGCGGCGCTGGGCAGCCCGGCGGCCGATCTCTCCCAACTGATCCAGAATCTACAGGCCAACCCGACTTCTCTCACCGCGGTCGCCCGCGGCTTGCTGGCGAAGGAAACGAGCCCGCAGCTCCTCCTGGTGGTCGACCAGTTCGAAGAGGTCTTCACCCAGTGCCGCGACGAGACCGAGCGCCGCACCTTCATCGACTGCCTGCTGGCCGCGGCAAACCCGCAAGACGTCCAGCCTGTCCAGGTGATCCTGGTCCTCCGGGCCGATTTTTACGCCAGTCTGGCCCAATACGACCGCCTGCGCGAGGTTGTGTCGGCGCAGCAGGAATTTATCGGTGCGATGAGCCGTGATGAGCTCTTCCGCGCCATCGTCCAGCCCGCCGCACTGGGCCAATGGAAGATCCAGGAGGGGCTGGTCGAGCTGATGCTCGACGATACCGGTGACGAGCCCGGAGCCCTTCCTCTGCTCTCCCACGCGCTGCTGGAGACCTGGAACCACCGCCACGGCCGCACCATGACCCTCTCCTCCTACCGTGACAGCGGCGGCGTGCGCGGGGCGATCGCCAAAACCGCCGAAATGGTCTTCCGCCAACGCCTCACCCCCCAACAGCAGGCGATCGCCCGGCTGATCTTCATTCGCCTGGTGGATCTGGAGGACAATGCCCCCGACACCCGCCGCCGGGCCGCGTTCTCCGAGTTGATCACCCGCGCCAGTGACCCGGTTACCATCGACGCGGTGCTTTCGATCCTGATCGACGCCCGCCTGGTTACCACGGACGTCCAGGAACCGGGGGACGTCAAGGTGATCGAGGTGGCCCATGAAGCCCTGATCCGCGAGTGGCCCACCCTGCGCGAGTGGCTGAGCGAAAATCGCTCCGGACTGATCCTTCACCGCCAGTTGACCGATGCCACCAGCGACTGGCTGCGCCTGGACCGCGACCCGGGCGCGCTGTACCGCGGGACGCGCCTCAAGCAGGCGCTCGAATGGGCGGATCAAAATTCGGCTGACGTTTCCCTGGACGAGCAGGCTTTCCTCGAGGCCAGTAAGCAGAACGAAAGCGAAGAAGCCGAGCGCGACCGCCAGCTCCGTATGACCCGCAACCTGCGCCGCTGGATCGCGCCCGGCCTGGCGATCGCCATCCTGGGCATCCTGGCCATCCTTGCCTACCTCACCGGCGCCTACGCGGTCTTGCTCCCGCCCGCGAAGATGAACGGCGTGTATAACATTGCCGTGGCCGAGTTCGGGTCGATCGGCGCGGATGGAAAGGTGACTGCCGCCCCGAGCGGTGCCGGCGTAACCACCAGCGGCTGGGTGGCGGACCAGCTTAAAGGCCAGTTAAAATCCAATTCGAACCTGCTCGTCTGGCACGATGGGTCAGATCTGCGCCGCTTGAACGTTACCATCGGCCGCGTTGAGGGGATGAGCCCCGCGGAGAAAATCGCGGCCGCGAAGGCGATGGCAGCGCGGCTCCAGGCGCAAATGGTAGTCTTCGGAAATTTCGACACCCGCCAGAAACCGGCCCAGTTGATCCTGGAAGTTTGGATCGCACCCCAGGCGGAGTACGATTTCGCCGACGTCCAGGGCTCTTACCAGGTTGCCGCGCCTGTGGAGATCGCCGATCCAGCCCACCCGGGGATCGAAGTCCAGCCGGGGATCAACGCCCAGGCCAGCACTCTCGCCTGGGTGGCCCTCGGACTGACCCAGATGCGCTTTGGCCAGTCCAAAGAGGCCCTGGATTCGTTTCGCCGGGCGGAAAGTTTCTCCCCGGATTCCGCCGCGGTCCAATTTTTTATCGGCCGAGAAAGCCTCTTCCTATCGGACCGCGACCCGGCCAACCAGGAAGCGCTCACTGCATCGGCGGAACAGGCTTTCCAGAAAGCCGTCCAGATCGCGGATTATCCTAACGGGTACATCGGCCTGGGCAGCGTCTATTTCGCCCGGGCCAAACGGCTGGTCGAGGCGGCTGGCGCGCAGACAGATTCCCAAATGGCCCAGACACAGATCGGCCAGGCCGCCAGATTTTCGCAATCCGCGCGGGAGAATTACGCGCGCGTCCTCACGATGCCCGCTGCTGCCAGGCCGCCTGGCATCCCGGTGGATCTCTATGCCCACCTGGGGATTGGCACGACCCTGCGCCTGGAAGGGGAGATCCTCTACCGCAGCGGTAAGCCGATGGAGAGCCGCCAGGCCCTCGATGAGGCCGCAAAAGAATTGAAAACCATTGTGAAACCCCTGGAAGCGGAGAACCAGGAGCGCTTCCTTGCTCAAGCTTATCAGGTTTTAGGAACCGTATACCAATGGCTGGGCTTCCTCGACGAAACAGCCAGCCTGACCCAGGCCAGCGAGGAAGCCTACACCCAGGCAGCCCAATACTATGATAGCTGCACCAACCTGGGGAAAACCTCTCTCGACCGGATCGTCAAAGAAGATATCGCTGGCAAGCTATGCGGTCCATATCGCAAGGACGTCCAAAAGCGTCTGGATATACTTTCAGGAGGCTCGTAAGATGAAAACGAACGTTTTTTGCCTGTTGCTTGCCAGCTTTGTACTCCTCTTGACTGCCGCTTGCAATTATCCCGGAAACTCCACTCCGGTCGTTATCACCGTGGTTGTTCAGCCAACCTCCATCCCGCCGACGGAGATAGCCCAGGCTCCCAGCCAGGTCCCTCCAACTCAGGAAGCCACGTCGACCGTGGGGATCCCTTCCACCGGCGAAGACACTCCGGCTCCCAATCCGCCAACCCAGACGGTCGAGCCGGCTGGGCCGCAGTGTACGATCCAGCAAAATGTAAATCTGCGAAAAGGCCCGGGAAAGGTTTATGACCCGCCGGTCACGTCGTTTGCCAAGGGAGCCGTGGTGATCCCGACCGGATACCAGGCCCAGGGGTTTCCTGGTGGAGCCTGGGTCCAAGTGAACGATCCGGCTTCCAATACGACCGGCTGGATCAGTGCCGGGCCGCAGTTTATCGTCTGCACGGTGGATATGACCGCGCTTGGGACTGCGGATTTCCCACCAACGCCCAAACCGTCCATCCCTACCGTAACCAACTCCCAACCCCAGGGCGTATTCGATGGGTTTACCTGGAAACTCCATTTTTCCCCCAGTTCCTATCTGATGCGTATGGAGGTTTTTACGGGGGATGGTGGGAAGAAAGATGGCGATCACATCCAGCAGGTTGTCTTTACCGTCCGCGATTCGGGTGGGAACGTAGTCCGCGAACAGGTGGAAGATCATGCCCCCTACTGTGTTTTCGGTGGGACGGATGGCTGCGCCAACTGGCCTAAATCGAATGGGAAATATACCTGGGGAAATGGCAAACCCGAGGTAAAAGATGGCGAGACCTATAACGTGAACATTGACGCCACGGCCGACGATGGGGTGACGTTCGCCAACTGGCACTTCGACCTGAAAGTAGATTTGCCCTAAATCGTCACTCGAACAGCCCACGGCGGGTTTTGCGTGGCCTGAGCTCCAGGGATTCGTCCCCAGCTAGGGGACCGGTCAGCGGCTGCGCGGGCAGATTCATGATCTTGCTGTTGACGACATAGCCAAACTCGAACTGTGTGGTTTCTCCCGCTGCCTTTCCCGGGATCGGCATCAGCCGCGCGGTGAGCGGTTTGTCCAGGCGATAGGCCAGCGAGGCCAGGTCCAGCAGCAGGGCGGCGATCTCGTCGGGCGTCGTATCGCCGGGGAGGGGGATGGTATCCAGCCCGGTCCCGCAGACGGCGGAATAGAGCAGCAAGTCGTTGACCCGCAGGTATCCCTCGGCAGCCCGTTCGGCGAGGATCGAATCCTCCAGGACCGGGTACATGACCCCACAAAAGCCGGCCCGCGGGAAGCGCGCCTGGTCGAGCGTGTCCGCCAGGATAGCAGCCGCAGCCAGCGACCCGGCCAGCCCGGTCCGGGGAACTCCCAGCAGCTCCAGCGCCGCGCCAACGGATCGCTCTCGTTCGGGGAATGGCGCCAGGGTGAAATCGATCCCCCCAAAATCTACGTCCAGGCGATGGGCAAGATCCTCCGCGACCTGGACGAGACCGTCAGCCTGGTCTTCGATCAGATTCACCAGCCGCCGCCGGGCTTCCTCCAGGCTGGGCGCATCCTGGAAGGCGGTCACGGCTAGGTCCGCGGACTCGGTGGCGATGGCGAAGCGCGGATCTTCGCCGTGGTGGTATGCCACCGGGAAGAAGGGCGAGCCCTCGGCGGCGTTGGCGATCGCCGTGAAGCGCAGGTTGCTAAACCCGTCCGGGGTGAGTTGTGCATTGCGAGTGATGATTCGGGCGCACTCATGTACCGCGCGGAGCGAGATCTGCCCATCCCCCAATGTTGCCAGGCTGGCGGAGAGGAAAACGCTCCGGGTCGCGGCGATCATCCCCGGGACCATGGCGTAGCTGTGCGGATATTCAGGCAGCGCCGGACCCATCGAGACGTAATCGATCCCCTGGTCCACGGCCAAACCCTCCAGGGTCTGAGCCAGCTCGACCGCGTCGCTTTCACGCAGCGCCGGCAGCAGGGTGGGGAACGGGACGGTCGCCAGGCGAACCGTCTGGACATCGTACCCTGCGGCGGAGAATGCATCGCGGGCCTGGGCCAGGAACCTGCCAGCGTTTTGGATACAATCAGACTGCAGCGGCCAGCCCGGGTTGACAAAGTAAGTAATGGATCGAATGCGCATAGATTATCCTTGGTTTGAGCTGCGCTGGCGGACGACGTCGAAAAGCAGGATCCCCGCCGCGATTGCAGCGTTGAGCGATTCGCTCTGGCCAGGCATGGGGATGAGGACCAACTCGTCAGCCAGCGCCTTCCCTTCGGCCGAAGCGCCTTCCGCCTCGTTGGAAACCATGATCGCGGATGGTCTGCGCAGGTCGGCCTGCCAGTAGGGCAGGCTGGCGTGGATATCGGCCAGGTAAACAGTGAGCGGCGCAGACCCGGTAGGCTGCCTGACGAGTTGGCGGATCTCCTCCCAGCCCAGCTCCAGGATTGGGATCGAAAAATGGGCGCCCATTCCCGCGCGGATCACCTTTGGAGAGAAAACGTCGGCGCAGCCGGGGGAAAGGATCGCCGCCTGGGCTCCCGCAGCCGTTGCGGTACGCAGCAGGCTACCCAGATTCCCCGGGTCGCGGATGGTATCGGCAATCACGGCGAAATCCAGCCGTTGGGAGAATTCGCCCTGCGTCGTGGGCCTGCGTAGAACGGCCAGGATCCCCTGTGAAGTCACGGTATCCGAAAGGCTGTCCAGCACGTGCGCGGCGACCTCTTCATTCTGAGCGCCACTATCTGCCATTTGAGCGAGTAAATGCCGTCCGCGCTCGTTGAGCCGCTCCGAATAGAGGACCAGCTCTACCGGCCAGCCGGCCCTCCAGGCTTCCTCCAGCAGGCGAACCCCCTCGACCACGAAAGCCCCGGCTTCTCGCCGTTCTTTGGCCTGGCTCAACAGGGCGCGAACGCGTTGGATCTGGGGGTTGTGGGTGGAAGTGATCATGTCCTGGGTAGTCTTCAATCGGTGGGGTGGGATTCCAGGCGATCGAGCGTCTCGCTAAAGAGCGCGGTGGTCGCGTCGTCATAGAGCACCACGCGAACCTGGCGCAGGTGGGAGAAGGGGGAGGATATCGCCGTGTTGAAGATGGTCGCGAGGATCACCCGCGCCGCGCGTTCTTTGGGGAAGCCGAAGATCCCCGTCGAAATAGCCGGCAGCGCGATCGCGTCCAGTTCCAGCTCTTCTGCCAGCTCGAGCGAGCCGCGCACCGCGTCCGCCAGCTTCTGGTCTTCATCCCCGCTTCCCCAGACCGGGCCGACGGCGTGGATCACGTAGCGGCAGGGCAGATTCCCCGCGCTGGTGTAGGCCGGCTCGCGGTGGCTGACTGGCCCGTGCTGGCGCACCCAGGCGTCGCTTTCCTCCTGGATCGCCCGCCCGCCGCGGCGCGATATGATCCCGGCCACGCCCCCGCCGTGGGCCAGGTGCTCGTTGGCAGCATTGACGATCGCCCCGACCTTTTCTTCGGTCAGGTCCCCCTGAACGATTTCCAGGGTCTGCCCGCCCGGCAGATCCATGCGCCGTACTACCCTGTTCATCCTCTCCTCCAGTCTTGATGATGACTAATTTTACTCTGGAATGAATGGAGAGAAGAGATTAGAGAACGGAAAACAGTCCTTTCGGTACTGTTCTCCGCTCTCTATTCTCAATTCTTGTTTTTGAGGGGAGGGGTTCAGGCCGCTCTGGCAGCGCTGACGACTGCGGCAAAGGCTTGCGGATCGCGGACGGCCAGATCGGCCAGCATCTTCCGGTTGAGGGTGATGCCGGCGGTTTTCATGCCGTACACCAGGCGGCTGTAGCTCATCCCGTTCAGGCGAGCGGCCGCGTTGATGCGGGCAATCCACAGCTTGCGCAGATCGCGCTTGCGGGTGCGGCGATCGCGTGTCGCGTACCACAGGCTCTTCAGCATGGCTTCATTGGCCCGCCGGAACAGCCGGTGGCGAGAGCCAAAATAGCCCTGGTTCATTTTCAAAACTTTTTTGTGACGCAGATGCCCTTGCGGGCCACCTTTCACACGTGCCATGGTTTACTCCTTAGCGTACCCCTGGGCGTCGGTTTGGGTCCGGTAACTTCCCAACCCTGTTGTTTACACCCAACGGCCGCGACAATACACGGATACGATCCTCAACGAACTGTGTTAAGGCGCAGGATCAGTCCTGCTTCATATAGGGGGCTAACCGCTTCACACGCTTGATGATCTGCTCGCCCTGGACGGTGATCATCTCAGGCAGCAAAGCCTTCGTGCGCTTGGAAGTGCGGCGACGCAGGTGGCTTTTTCCACCTTTGGTGCGAACCAGTTTCCCCGACCCGGTCAGGCGGAATCGTTTCGACGTCGCCTTGTGGGTCTTTAACTTGGTCTTGCCTGGGTTCTGCTTGCGGGGCACTGTGATACTCCTCTCGACAAAATTCTGCGGCTCGAAAGCCGCAGGGTATTCAGGTATTCCTTTCGGTGAAAAGAGATCTCAGGATGGGGCCTGTGAGCTTTCTGCGGCAACCTGCTTCTTTTTCCCGGCTTTGGCGGGAGTGAGCATCATCCCCATGGTCCGCCCTTCGATGGCGGGAGCCTGTTCGATGGTCGCGACGTCCGATAGCTCTTCGGCGATCTCTTTCAGGTCTTCGAGCGCCAGCTCCGGATAGGTGATTTCACGACCGCGGAAGCGAATGGTGACCCGCACCTTCATTCCGTCCAGCAGCCAGCGACGCGCATCGTCGACCTTGAATGACCGGTGATGGTCGTTGGTCTTGGGTCTCAGACGGATTTCCTTGATTTCGATCTTAGTCTGAGACTTACGCGCTTCCCGCTCTTTTTTCGTCCGCTCGTAGAGGAACTTGCCGAAGTCCATCACCCGGCAGACCGGGGGGACTGCGCCTGGCGCAACTTCTACCAGGTCAAGCTCTGCATCGCGCGCGATTTTGAGTGCCTGTTCGATCGGCACTACACCTATGTTTTCACCCTTTGGCCCGATCAGGCGGACCTCTGGAACCCGGATAAGTTCGTTAACCCGAAAGTTAGTCGTACTGATAGCTCTTCTCTCCTTTTAAAATACATGTTGAAGCAAGGCCGTTTGCTGGCGGCTTGCGAATGGTCTAGATGATACCACAATGTAGCCCTTCTCGTCAATTATCCGGAACAATTTTGGCCGGATGGTGTTTGTGTATAATACAGAAAAAAGAAAATGAAGAAATCTCTTACTGGAAAAGTGGCAATTGTCACCGGCGCCTCGCTGGGAATCGGCGAGAACACCGCGCTCGCTCTGGCCGAACGCGGCGCGAAGGTATCCCTGGCAGCCCGCTCGGTTTCCCGCCTTGAGGAAATCGCCAACTCGATTCGCCAGCAGGGTGGTGAGGCGCTGGTGCATCCCACCGACGTCACCGACCCAAAGCAGGTCGAAAGCCTGGTTCAGGCCACCCTTTCCTGCTGGGAGCGGATCGACATTCTCGTTTCCAATGCCGGACAGTACATCCGCCGCCCGATCCGCGAGATGTCCATGGCAGACCTGGAGCGCTCGATCAACGTGAATTTTTACGGGCACGTCCGCGCGGTGAAGGCCGTCATCCCACCCATGGCCAGCCAGGGGAGCGGCCACATCATTCTCGTTTCCTCGATGGATGGGAAAAAAGGCATCCCTCCCGATGCGCCTTACGTTTCCGCGAAATTCGCGCTGACCGGTTTTGGCGATGTGCTGCGCCAGGAGCTCCGCCCGGCGGGCATTGCCGTGACGACCATCCTGCCCGGCCGGGTCGATACCCCGATGGTCGCGGACCTCGATTTCTCCTGGATTTCTCCGAAAGTGCCGGCGCGGCAGGTTTCCCAGGCTATCCTCAGCGCAATCGATCGGCGGCCGGCCGAAGTCATCCTGCCTTTCCAGGCGTACCTGCTCTATCTTCTAAACGTTTTTTCCCCGCGCCTCTCTGACGCCGCCGTCCAACTCTTCCGACTCTGGGGCTGGAAAAAGCGCGACCCATCCCAAAATTAACCCTATTTGGAGCTGATGGTGCATCCGACACATTCCTGGCTGAGAAAGATTGCAATTGCGTTTGTTCCGGGCCCGACATCGCCTTTGCTGGATGAGGCGGTCGCCCAATTGTTTGACCGTTTCCGCGCCCATGGACATCCCATTCTCGACAATCCTGGCGATCCTCCCGGAGCCGAGGTCGTGCTGACCTCGGCCCGCTTCGGTGAGCCCATCCCCTGGCGCGAGTCGCTGACCCTGACCGCCAGGCGCCGCTTCAAGCTGGAGCATGCGCCCACCGTCCTATCCCTGGTTCACGCCCGACCCGCCGATTGGAAGCAAGTGTATACCCGGCTCGGGGCGGCGATGGCCAAGGACCCCCCCGACCCCGCCGATTTTGATTTTCCGGGGCTGCGCGACCGCGCCTTTCACACCCTCATCGAGCAGGGAAAACGCGCCGGCCCGATTATGGCCATGATCCGCCTGGTCCAATCCCAGGCGATGAGCATCCGTAACATTGTGATTCTCGGCGAGGATCATCCCCAGATCGCTTATACTTTCGATCTGGTCGGCGGGCACCCGGTCAGCGACGCGGCCGAAGGGCAGGCTTTTTACGACGATCTGATGTACCGGATTTTAACTGCCGCCTGCACCCACGAGATCACCGATCACGTCATCCTGGAGGAAAAAATTCCCTTCTCCACCTGGCAGGCCTTGGATACCCCGCGCGCCATGCGCTCCACCGGGCTGGAGCTGGGTCGCCTGGGCTTCTTCACCGAGATGATCAAGGTGGACAACCTGGTCAACATTCCCCTGATCAACCTGACGATCGCCAGCCAGTACAGCGAAGGCTGTTTTGCCACCTGGGAGCCTTCATTAAACGCCTTGGTTTGCACGATCACCGGCAGCGCCCGCCCAGTCGAGAAAGATAACCTCACCGATGACGAGCTGGCGATCATCACTGGTATCCGTCCGGACGGCAAGGGCGCTTACGTCCGACACGTCGAAGGCAAAAGGAATGACCCGCCCTCCTCGGAAGCGGTAGAGATGATCGCGGTGGATCAGGTGCTGCCCAAAATCGAGTTGGATGGCCGGGGCCAGGCGCCGGTGGCGCGCTCGAAGCTCCACGGGCACCGCGGCGTGCGCTCGTTCGATCCAGAATTTGTCGAATTTGCGCCTCTCGACCCGCCTTATTATCATTTCCCGGTTTCCTGTTCGACCGAGGCCCAGGCCAATGCAATCCGGGTGGCTTTTGCACGTTCCCAGGCGCTGCAGAACCCATCGGATCCTCGCCAGGTCGTCTTTACCATCCTGCCCACCCACGGGGTGTTGATCATCGAAAAATGGGTGCCGGGGAAAGCGCCATTCGAGGTGATCTGCGAAACCATTTCCAGCGGCCGGCTGGAGATCGAGAGCGAAGTCCCCCAGGGTCCCATGGATTACCAGCTCGACGCCGGCGGCTGCTACGTGAAACGCATCCTTTACCCCGATTTTGCCTATTGAAGAAAGAAAGGCCCGCTGTCAGGCAGGCCTTTCTTTCTTGTGCGCCCAGCATGGGCGTTGACTGGTGAGTGAAAGACTCATATGGAGGTTGGTCGCACCAACCATTAGCCAAAGGCAAGGGCGTTACCGCGAGGTGGGGTCTGGAGGAAGCCGGAGGCAAACCAGCGACTTGAGGAACAC
>DATKLX010000187.1:0-26098 GCA_035542155.1 Anaerolineaceae bacterium | reverse complement strand
GGGGCTACAAGACCTGGCCGGGGATGACCAGCGGCTTGATGGTCGCCGGAGTGGGGGTGGCTTAGCTGAGCATCCTCTTTCAAGGGAGAAAACTGCCTGGGCGATTTTTCCAAATTCGCCTACCAATCTTGGGACAAACACCTCTTCTTTCCTGGTTTGACAAACTCCCTGCCTGATAGTATAATATTGAAGCGAAACGGAGTCTGCTCCGTTCCAGATGTGCTGAGAATCACACTTTCATTGGTTTTCACCATTTTCTGTAGTGGAGGCCGTACTGACTGCTACCGAGCTTAAAGATTGAAATCCTTTCTGGACTTTTCAACTCGGCTGCGCAGGAATAATGGTCAGCCGAGTTTGTGTTTCTTAGCCAGGTTCGAAATCCCTTGCACAGAAGGGAGGTGAGAAAAGTGACAGTTGTCGTGATCCGTCCAAATGAGTCGCAAGATCAACTGCTCAAGCGCTTTCGCAAAAAGGTTGTCAAGAGCGGTGTGTTGAGCACCGTCCGCCGCAAGCGCTGGTTCATCTCTAAGAGCGAGCTGCGCCGCATCGAAAAGAAAAAGGCCATTCGCCGCATGAAGCGCCGCCAGATTGGCAAGGGCTACGAACAGGGCTGATTCTCAGGGTTGGGAAGTCCGGTTTTTTGGAGGAGAGGTATGGCCAAAGAAGAAGGCAAGATACAGATGGAAGGCACGATTGTGGAAGCCCTCCCGGGGACCCAGTTCCGGGTTCGCCTGGATAACGGCCATGAAGTCCTCGCCTACCTGTCGGGCAGGATGCGCAAATACTACATCCGCATCCTGCTGGGCGATAAAGTCCGCGTGGAGATGTCTCCCTACGACCTGACCCGTGGCCGCATCGTCTTCCGCCAGCGCAAAGAATCCACCGCCCCCGTCGAAGAAGAATAAGCCCTCCTCTACCTGTCAGAACGCCACATCCCCATGCACCACTGCATGGGGATGTTGATTTCCATCGCACCGCGTCGCGTTCCTTTCTCCGAAGAGGTCGACCCGCACTGCCGCCTCGTCGCTCATCTCAGGCGACTGACTCTACGGCAGCCGATTATCGAAACTGCTCAGCGCCTTCATGTAATTAGCCCGTTCGAACGCCGCCGGGTCCGCGACCGCCTTCTGGCTCATGCTCCCCTTCATCTGGCTCACCGACTGGTACTCGTAGGTCTCCAGCCAGTCTTCCAGGTCAGCGATCAGCTCCGAGGCCCGCCCTGAGCCGTGGGCGATCAGCTCCGAGGCCAGCATAGTCACGCTGGCGCCTGCCATAATCGCTTTGACCATGTCCTGGCAGGTGTGCACGCCCCCCGTCAGGGCCAGGTCGGCCTGGACGCGGCCGTAAAGGATCGCCACCCAGCGCAGCGGCAGGCGCAGCTCATCCGAGGTGCTCAGCTTCAGGTCGGGCACCACCTCGAGCGTTTCCACGTCCAGATCCGGCTGGTAGAAACGGTTGAACAGCACCAACCCGTTCGCGCCTGCGGCCGCCAGGCGGCTGGTAAAATTGGGCATCGAGGTGAAGTAGGCACTGAGCTTGACTGCCAGCGGGATGCTGACCTGCTTCCGAATCGAGTTGACCAGCTCCACGTAATTGTCCTCTATTTCCTCGCTGGTCTGGGCCGGGTCTGTCGGCACGGAGTAGATGTTGAGCTCCAGCGCGTCCGCACCGGCTTCCTGGATCCGCGCGGCGTAATCCAGCCACCCGCCGCTTGTCAGGCCGTTCAGGCTCCCGATCACCGGGATGTCCACCGCGTTCTTGAGCCGGCGGATGTGGTCCAGGTACCCTTCGGGACCCACGTTATAGTGGTCCAGGTCGGGGAAATACGACAGCGACTCCGGGTACGATTCGGTTCCCTGGTTCAAAAAGAAATCCAGCTCGTTGCTTTCGTGGACGATTTGTTCTTCGAACAAAGAATAGACGACGACTGCCCCTACCCCCGCTTCTGCGAAACGGCGGATGCTTTCCACCTTTTTGGAAATCGGAGAAGCTGAGACCACCAGCGGGTTCTTCAGGCTCAGCCCAAGATAAGAAGTGCTTAAATCGACCATCGATTTACCTCCTGATTTGCATCGAAAGCGATAAAAATGGCCTTGCGAATTAGAGATTGCCTCGCTCCTTCGCAGGGCCATTTTCGCGAATTACTGCTCTTCAGGGCCTTTATAATGCATGGCGGCCATTTGTTTGTACAGGTCCCAGCGCTTGCGTACGTCTTCCTTCGCTTCCCGCATCAGCAATTCGGCGCGGGCTTCGTCAGACTGGGCCAGCATCCGGTAGCGGGTCTCGTTGTAGGCGTAATCTTCCACCCGCACCGTCGGGTCCTTCGAGTCGATCTCCAGCGGGTTCTGTCCCGCCTCGATCAGGGCCGGGTTGAAGCGGTAGAGCGGCCAGATCCCCGATTGGACGGCCAACCGCTGCTGGTCGAGGCCCTTGCGCATGTCGATCCCATGGTTGATGCAGTGGGAGTAGGCGATGATCAGCGACGGCCCGTCGTAGGCATCCGCCTCGAGGAAGGCTTTCAGGGTTTGCTGGTCGCTGGCGCCCATCGCCACGTGGGCCACGTAGACGTAGCCGTACGCCATGGCAAGCAAGCCAAGGTCTTTCTTGGGCAGTCCTTTACCCCTGGCAGCGAACTTGGCCACCGCGGCGCGCGGGGTCGACTTGGATGCCTGCCCACCCGTGTTCGAGTAGACTTCGGTGTCCAGGACGAGCACGTTGACGTTGCGTCCGGAGGCCAGGACGTGGTCGAGGCCGCCGTAGCCGATGTCGTACGCCCAACCGTCACCGCCCATGATCCACACGCTCTTTTTGACCAGGCAGTCAGCGATGCTGAGCAGGTCGCGGGCGCGCGGATCGTCGGCGTTCGCCAGGAGCTGCTTGAGCAGGGTCACCCGCTCGCGCTGCGCCGCAATGCCAGCCTCATCCTTCTGGTCGTCGCTGAGCAGGCCGGCGACCAGGTCTTCGCCGATCACGCTCGCCAGTTGCGGCAGCAGTTCATGAGCGTATTCCATGTGCTTGTCCAGGGTCAGGCGCATTCCCAGGCCAAATTCGGCATTGTCCTCGAAGAGCGAGTTGGACCAGGTCGGTCCGCGCCCGTCTTTGTTCGCCGACCACGGCGTGGTGGGCAGGTTGCCGCCGAAGATGGAGGTGCAGCCGGTGGCGTTGGCGACGATCATCCGGTCGCCGAACAGTTGCGAGGCCAGCTTGATGTAGGGGGTCTCGCCGCAGCCCGAGCACGCGCCGGAGAACTCAAACAGCGGCTCGAGCAGTTGCGAGTTCTTGATCGTCGTCGGGTTGAACGTGGTCCGGTCCACTTCGGGCAGGGACAGGAAGAAATCCCAGTTCCTCGCTTCGCTCTCGCGCAGCGAGGGCTGGTCGGCCATGTTGAGCGACTTACGCCCTACCTGGGTCTTGTCTTTCGCCGGGCAAACTTCCACGCACAGCGCGCAGCCCGTGCAGTCTTCGGGGGCCACCTGGATGGAATAGGCCATCCCGGGGAACTCCTTGAACTTAGCATCCATCGACTTGAAGGTCTCAGGGGCGCCGGCCTTCAGCGCCGGGTCGAAGATCTTCTGGCGGATGACGGCGTGCGGGCAGACGAAGGCGCACTTGCCGCATTGGATGCACAGGCTCGGCTCCCAGACCGGGATCTCCAGGGCGATGTTGCGCTTCTCCCACTTAGCCGTTGAGGTCGGGAAGGTGCCGTCCTTGGGCATCGCGCTCACCGGCAGGTTATCCCCGTTGAACTCGATGATCGGGCCCAGGGTGTTGCGCACGAACCCGGGCGCGGCGTCCGGCACGGGCTGGCGCCGTGAGAACTGCGAGGTGACCTTTTCGGGTACCTTGACTTCGAAGAGATGGTCCAGGGTCTGGTCGACCGCATCGAAATTCTTCTTCACCACGGCTTCGCCGCGCTTGCCATAGGTCTTCTGAATGCTCTTCTTGATCTGGTGTATCGCCTCATCCCGTGGCAGTACGCCGGAGATGGCGAAGAAGCAGGTCTGCATGATCGTGTTGATCCGCCCGCCCATCCCGGTCTTCTCGGCTACTTCGTAGGCGTTGATCACGTAGAAGTGCAGCTTCTTGGCGATGATATCTGCCTGGACCTCGCAGGGCAGGTGATCCCAGACTTCCTCCGGCCCGTAGATGCTGTTGAGCAGGAAGACTCCGCCGGGGACCGCGAACCTGGTCATGTCCACCCGCTCGAGGAAGCTGAACTGGTGGCAGGCGACGAAATTGGCGTGGCTGATCAGGTACGGCGCCTGGATGGTGCGCGGCCCGAAACGCAGGTGCGAGATGGTCACCGTGCCGGATTTCTTCGAGTCGTAGGAGAAATAGCCTTGCGCGTAGTTGTCGGTCTCTTCACCGATGATCTTGATCGAGTTCTTGTTCGCGCCCACGGTCCCATCCGCGCCCAACCCAAAGAACAGGCAGCGCACGGTGTCGGCGGATTCGATGTTGAAGTTGGGGTCGTAATCCAGGCTGGTGTGGGTAACGTCGTCGTTGATGCCCACGGTGAAATGGTTTTTCTTCTCCGCTTTGGCCAGCTCGTCGAAGACGGCTTTGGCCATCGTCGGGGTGAATTCTTTGGACGACAGGCCGTAGCGCCCGCCGATCACCGCCGGCATGCTCTTGAAGGGCGTGGTGCCTTCCGTCAGGCCTTCATTGAGCGCGGTAATCACATCCTGGTAGAGCGGCTCGCCGGCGGCCCCGGGTTCCTTGGTCCGGTCGAGAACTGCGATTGCCTTCACGGTGGCCGGCAGGGCCTTGACGAAATCGGCTACCGAGAAGGGCCGGAAGAGGTGTACGGTGAGCACACCGGTCTTTTCGCCCTTCGCGTTCAGATAGTTCGCGGTCGCCTCGGCGGTCTCGCTGCCCGAGCCCATCACCACGATGACGCGTTCGGCATCCGCCGCACCGCTGTAGTCGAAGAGGTGGTACTTCCGCCCGGTGATCTTCCCAAATTTGTCCATCACCTTCTGGACGATGGCCGGGGTCGCGGCGTAGAAGGGGTTGACGGTCTCGCGGGCCTGGAAGAACACATCCGGGTTCTGGGCCGTGCCGCGCAGCACGGGGTGATCGGGCGACATGGCCCGCGCGCGGTGCGCGAACACCAACGCATCGTCGACCAGGCCGCGCAGGTCTTCATCGCTGATCTGCTCGATCTTGTTGACCTCGTGCGAGGTGCGGAAGCCGTCGAAGAAGTGCAGGAAGGGCACCCGCGCTTCGAGGGTCGAAGCATGAGCGATCGCGGCCATATCGTGGGCCTCCTGCACCGACCGGGAAGAAATCAGGGCAAACCCGGTGGAACGGGTAGACATCACGTCCGAGTGGTCGCCAAAAATCGACAGCGCGTGCGAGGCTAGCGCCCGGGCGCTCACGTGAAACACGGTGGGGGTGAGCTCGCCGGCAATCTTGTACATATTGGGGATCATCAGCAGCAGGCCTTGCGAGGCGGTGAAGGTGGTTGTCAGCGCGCCGGTCTGGATCGCACCGTGGACGGCGCCCGCTGCGCCGCCTTCCGACTGCATCTCCATGATCGAGGGCACCGTGCCCCACAGGTTGGGCTGGCTGGCGGCCATCCAGCCGTCTGAAAATTCGCCCATGGCCGAAGAGGGAGTGATCGGGTAGATCGCAACCACTTCGCTGAGCCGGTAAGCCACGTAGGCCACGGCTTCGTTTGCATCAATCGTTACCATTTGACGCGTCATGATAGGTTACTCCGTAAAGAAAGGATCGAGGAGGCGGCTGTTTCCGCGAAAACACAAACAGATTGAGAGCCGTTCCACGGCGCTCAATCTAAGAGTCTATCCTGCATTGTCTAAACTACATAGTTATATAGGTCATATAATTCCCCCGCGACCTGTCATAATTCCAGTAGCCGCCGCCTGGCCATCAACAGGCACGCCAGCGTTTTCCCATCCTCGATCTGGCCTTTCTCGACCATCTGAAATGCTTCGCGGACCGGGATCGCTTCCACGCGGATGAACTCGTCCTCATCCCCCGCCAGCGGGCTTTCGTACAGCCCGCTGGCCATGTAAACGAACATGTGCTCGGTGGAATAACCCGGAGCCATGAAGAATTCACCCAGCTTGACCAGTTCCTGCGCTCCCATCCCCGTCTCCTCACGGATTTCCCGTGCCGCGCAGACCTGTGGGTCTTCCCCCGGTTCGAGCGTCCCCGCGGGCAGCTCGAGCAGCTCCTTCCCGGCTCCTAAGCGGTACTGGCGGACGAAGAGAAGATTCCCCTCCTGGTCCACGGGCACCAGCGTGACCGCCCCAGGATGCTGAACGATGTCAAAGTTCGTCGTCCGTCCCCCCTCCAGGCGCATCTGGTAGCGCTTCACTGCGAAAGCCCGGCCTGTGAAAACGATATCCGAATGGAGTATCTCAAAGGACATAATCCCTCGCTCGCTTAATAGAAAAGGCGGGGAACCGACAGGTCTCCCTCGCCTTGAAATTGCACCTATTCAAAGCCGCGATGTGTCTTGCCAGGCATCTCCCCGGCGATTTACGGGATCGCCAGGGCCTGCCCAACGGTGATGTCGCCGGAGCTTTTCAGGCCGTTGACCGCGATGATCGCGTTGGGATCCACGTCCCCATATTTGCAGGCAATGCTGTAGACGGTGTCGTCAGACTTGACCGTATAGGTCGCCGGGTGCGCGACCAGGGCCCGGTTGCCGGCGTTCCAGTGGTTGCCGGTGGTGGGCAGCTTCAGCACGGTGCCGACGGCTGGACGGGAATTAATCCCCAACCCGTTGATCGAGAGCAGCTCACCCGGGTTCAGATTGAAGCGGCGAGCGATGCAGTAGGGGAACTCGCCCTTTTTCAGCGTGTAGGAGGTGGGAATACCTGGGGTGGGGTTAAACGAACCTTTTGGCACAACAGCGGTCGGCTGGGTGGTCGGTTTGGGCGCCTGAGTCGCGACCGGAACCGCAGTTGCCTGGGGCTGTGCATTTGCACCCTGGGCAGTCGCGGAGGGCAGGATGATCACGGATGTGCCGGCGGATGACGGTACGCCTCCCTTGGCAATCGCCGTCTGGGTCAGAATGGTCTTCAGGGCGTTGTCTGTGGCCGGCACCGGGAAAGGCAGCGCGCCGGAGGTGGTCGCGGTCGCCTTGGCGGGCGTGGAAGCCGACCGCAAGCAACCAGTGCCTGCCAGGATCAGCACGATCGCGATTACGACAATGAACCAAACTTTTTTCGACATGAGTTGACCTCCTCTAGAAGGCCTGCCACTGTTACCGGAATGCCTGTGCAGGAATGCTGGCTTGTGGATGTTTGTTCTGATTGATAGTAGCATATCCCATTAAATGCGTCAAGCGGTTATGCGAAATTGACCATATTTATAGGACAGAAGAGCCTAACGCCTGGAACGGGGACGATGGACAGGGCTGAATGAATTTCCAGGCGTTAAGCCCTGCCCTTGTCGTTGCAAATCTCGTGCCAGTTCGGGTAAAATACCCACCTGAACACCCCATTTCCTCTCCAGGAGCCGCCTATGAACGTCTATTTTAGCTGCTCGATCACCGGCGGGCGCCAGGACGAAGCCGTTTACACCGCCATCGTCGCTGCCCTGCTCGAGCGTGGCCATGAAGTCCCCACTGCCATCCTGGCCAGTCCCGAAGTCCTCGATCTGGAAAGGGTCGTCTCTCCCAGGGAGGTTTACCACCGGGATATCGCCTGGGTCGAAGGCTGTGACGCCCTGGTCGCCGAGGTCAGCACCCCCTCGCACGGCGTGGGCTATGAAATCGCCTATGCTCTGACTCTGGGCAAGCCTGTCCTCTGCTGCTACCGCTCGGATGTGCGGGTTTCAAAAATGATTACCGGCAACGACCACCCCTGCCTAACCCGCGCCGCCTATTCGACGCAGGCTGAAGCCGTCGCTGCTGTCAGCGCTTTCTTGGATGAAGTATGAGAGGTGAGGAAAATCATCCGTTTCCAGTATCTTTCTCCCTATGAAAAGGGTATGGTAACGGTTATCATAAAAATGGAGACGGGATTACCTCCGGTGACTCATCCCGGCCTCCTCCTTTGGCGAAAGCCTCCGCTGAGCATGAGTTCCCTCACCGCCCTCAGCGGAGGCTTGCATTTCAATTAAATTCACAATTGCCGCGCCATCCTGATAATCGTGATCACGAACAGCAGCGTCATCACGATCGCTGATGTCACACAGTACGGGCAAATTGCCTTGATCACCGCGACCTCGAGAAACGTCAGGAACGCCGAATAGAGCGTTCCGCCCAGCGTCATCCCAAATTCCACCAGTATCCCCCATTTCCCAATCAAGCTCGACCCGGTTTCCAGCAGCAGGAGCGCCAGTATGGTCGCGTACGCCAGCCCTCCCAGCAGCGCGATCGGGATCCCCAGAATCTCCGAGTACTTGCTGGTGTTCACTGTCTCGCAGTCGCCCAGCCCGAAGCAGTACGGCGGAACCGGGGTCAGCTTGATGCTCAACAAGTACAGCGCCACCCCCAGCCCGATGATGCTGAGGACGATCGCGATCCGGCGAAGGGTTTTGTCTTGGTCCATGAAACTCTCCATTCTTTGTAGGTGCGCAGGGTGAACGCGCCGGGATCCCGGTCCCAGGCTCTACCCCGTGCGCCTGATCTGCGCGCCATTCTCGGGATCGTTCTCCCATTGCATTGGATTGGCCCGAATATATTCCCGGATCCGATCCAATTCGGTCTCATTCCGAATGATATGTTCGTAATAATTGCGCTGCCAGAGAGGGGATCCAGTGGAAGATCTCATCCGGTTTTACCGGTAGGCAGTTGAGGCCTTGAACGCACGAATAACCGCCCCCAACGATCCAGGGACGACCTTGGTCGCGTAGGGGCGCAGGGGATCCTTACCCGATCTGTGGTTCTTGGCGGGAACCCCTGCGCCCTGGTGGGCAGATTGGTCGCTGCCAAGGACAGGGCGCAGGGGTTCTGTTGCGAATCGGGCATCCTGGAATGTGCCCCCTGCGCCCCTACGCCAATCTGGCTCGACGATCATCAGAATGCCATGGAAATGATTTGGCATCACGATGAACTCATCCAATTCTACCTGGGGGAATCGTTTGCAAAGATTTTCCCATTGGTAAGAGACCATCTCTCCCACGTCATTCAACACAGGTGCCTGGTTGAGGATCCGGCCAAACACCTCTTCTCGTTTCCAGGCCACCACCGTCACAAAATACGCCCCGGGAAGGGTGTACTCGTACTCCTTCAGCCGGATCGACCGGCGCTGGTTTGGCGCGGAATCGGTCATCTTCTAAATACAAAAACCCCCTCCGCCCGGAGGGGGTTCCTCTCTGTTACCCCTCGGTCTCTGGCTCCACAAACGGCAGCACCACCGTGAACGTCGTCCCTGTTCCCGGGTTGCTCTCCACCCAGATCCGTCCCTGGTGGCTCTCCACGATCGACTTCACGATCGCCAGCCCCAGACCCGTGCCCGAAACCTCCGTCGAGACGTTGCTCGCCCGGTAGAATTTATCGAAAATATACGGCAGGTCCAGGGCCGGAATGCCCACCCCCGAATCGATCACCTGCAAAATCAGTTGGTTTCCCTCGATCTGCCCGCGCACCTGGATCACCCCACCCGTCGAGGTGTATTTGATCGCGTTATCAATCAGGTTATCCGTCATCTGGCGCAGGTGGACCGGGTTGCCAAAGATCTTCGGCATCTCCTGCGGCACTTCGATCAGCAGTTGCTGCTGTTTCTCCGCGATCCGGTTCTTGAAGCTGTCAATCGAATACTGCAGGATCTGGTCCATCAGCACCATTTCCTTGCGCGTGTCGAACCCCGCTTCGATTCGGCCCAGGTTGAGCAGGTCGTCGACCAGGGCGGTGATGTTGTGCACGCTCATCTGCACCCGGCGTATGAAATCGCGCTGCTGCTCGTTGATCGGCCCCGCCCGGTCGAGCAGCTCGACGTATCCCAGAATGGCCGTCAGCGGTGAGCGCAGATCGTGCGAGACTGTGCTGACGAAATCGCTCTTGATCCGGTCGAGCTTCTTTAAGTAGGTGATGTCGTGCAGCGTGATTACCTGCCCCACATCCGGGATCGGGGTAAGCTGTGCCCCAAAGACGCGCCCATCCTCCAGGGTGATCTCGCCCCGGTTCGAGAGGCGCTTCTCGGGCGACTGCGCCAGTTCGATCAGGTCCTGGTGGTCGAAGACTTCGTTGATCAGCTTACCGGTCAGGTTGCCATCCCCCAGGTTGAAAGCCGCCCGCACGGTCTGGTTGATCAGCACCACCCGCTCGTCCAGGTCGATCACGATCACCCCATCCTGCACCTGGGTCAGGATCGTTTCCAGCTTGTTGCGCTCCACCGCGGTGTGCGAGTACAACCGGGCGTTTTCGATGGCCACCACTGCGTAATCGGCCATCGCGGTGATCACCTTGACGTGGTGGTCGGTGAACGGCATCCGGCTCTGGCGGTTGTCCACCCCCAGCACGCCGAAGATGTGCCCGTGGATCTGCAGCGGCACGTACAGCAGTCCCTGGACCAGGTACGCCGTCTTAATCTTCTGCGGCGTCTTTTCATCCAGGATCACTGGCTGCCCGGTGCGGATCACGTTGCCTGCCAGGCTGTCCTTGATCGGCAGGCGGAAGGTGCGCACAAATTCTTCCTGGAAATTGCGCGCCGCGCGCATGTACAGCTCGCCGGTCGATTCGTCGAGCAAGAGCAGGCTGCCCTCCTCAGCCCCGGTCAGTTCGACCGCCGCGTCTACGACCGCCGAAAGCACGCTGTCCAGGTCGAGCGATGAAGTGATGGACCGCCCCAGGCGCATCAGCGACTCAAGCTCGTCCACCCGCCGCTGCAAGCCCTGCGTGGCGCGCTTGGATTCGACGATCACCCACTCGCGGCGGCGCTGCGAGCGCTGTAGCGCGTTGTTCACCGCCAGCAGGATCTGCTCAGAATGGAGCGGCAGGCAGAGGTAATCCGAAATCCCGGCTCGCAGCGCCTCCTTTAATAGCTCCGGAGTATCCTGGCTGACGAACAACAAAATCGGCAGCGCCGGAAAGCGGTCGAGAAGGTTGCGCGCCAGTTCCATCCCGTTGCCGTCCACCAGTTTCTCGCTGACAATTACCAGACTGGGCGAGGCTTTTTCCAGCATTTTCTCGGCGCTGGATCTCTCTCGGGTGACCGTGACCATGAAACCGGCCGAACGTAAGATCCGTTCGAGCAGGTAGTTCACCTGGGGGTCAGATATGACTACGAATATTTGTTCTTTAGCGTTGGTTGACATCCTGGTTGACTTATCCTGCAAGGTTTGGTCTGGAGTCGCCGCTCATTTTGGCGAGAGTAATGTAAAGTGGAACACGGATCCCTGGCCAGGCTTGCTTTCTACCCAGATATTGCCTCCATTGGTTGAAACGATTTCCTTGATCAATGAGAGGCCAATACCCGCCTGGCCCGATTTGCGCGCCAGGTTATCTTCCTTATGATAGCTGCGGTTAAAAATTTGGGCAAGATCCTTGGAATCGATGCCCGCCCCCGTGTCGCGCACCAGAACGTGCGCAGAATTTTCTGCGTTCTTATCCACCCGGATCAGGATTTGCCCGCCCGGTTGGGAATATTTCACTGCGTTGGAGATCAGCCCGTCCAGCACCTGGGCGATCTGCGCCGAATCCGCGCGGGCCAGCACCGGCTCGGCCGGCAGTTCGGTCATCAGGGCCAGCCCGTTCTGTTGCGCCAGGCGCTGGAAGCGCGGCAGAATCTGGCGCACCAGGTCGCTCAGGTTGATCGGCGCCCCCGCCCGGCTCGGGTTGGCCAGCGAGGCTACCAGATCGATCCCCTTGCCCAATTTTTGTATCCGGTCCAGCGCAGTCAGCAGGATCTGCCGCTGGTCAGGGGTGATCTTACTCTTCTGTCCTTCGGCGAGCTGGTTCAGATTGTTCTTCGCCGCGTCGAGCGGCCCGCGCAGCTCCTGGACCAGGCATTGTAAGATGTCGTCCTTGGCTTTATCCGCAGCCTGCGCGGCCTCCGCCGCCTGTTGTGCGTTGCGCGCCCGCTCTTCCAGAGCGCGGAAAAGCCGTGAGTTGACCAGAGAGATCGAAGCGTAATCCGCCACCGCTTCGAGCAGGTTCTGCTCGCTGGCCGTGAACGCCCGCGGCGTCTTGCGAATCACCACCATCAGCCCTACCGTCTGGCGTTGCACCTTGACCGGCACGATCATCGCCGACTGGCCCAGGCTGGAGACTTTGAACCGCTTGAGCGGCTCGCCGTGGATCGACAGCGTCTCTCCCGACATCGCCACCAGCGAGCTGATCCCGTCGTCCCAGGGCTGGTGTAGCTTTGCCTGCAGCGAGATGGGCAGATTGCGGTATGCGGTCAGAATGTAGTTCTTGCCGTTATCTTCCCGCATCAGGAACCACCCCAGGTCAGCCTCGGTGACCCGCACCGCCCCGTCGACGATCTTATCGAAGAGGGTCTTCTGGTCGGTGATCGAGGTGACCGCCTTTCCAACCGAGAAGATCGTGGTCAGCTCGCGCACCCGCGACTGCAGCTCCGTGTTGGTCTGCTGGAGCTGGCGCGACAGGTGCTCGCGCTCGCGGCGCTCGTGGACCTGTTTGAGAACCCGCTCCACCGCCGAAACAACCTCCGCATCGCGCAGTGGCCAGAGCATGTAATCCGTCGCTCCCAGCCGGAAGGCCTGGATCACATCGCTCTCCATCCCTTTTTGCGCGACGACCATCACCGGAATCTCGATCCCCTGCGAAGCGAGCGCCACGAGCAGATCTTTCCCGCTCAGCCCGGGCAGGTTGAGGTCCACGATCAGCACGTCCGGTAAAAATTGGATTGCCTGGGGTATGGCTGCAGTCGCGTCGCCCACCATTTGAACCTGGTAGCCGATCGATTGCAGGGCTTGCCGTCCGATTAGATCGCTGATGACTGGGTCGTGTTCGACGACGAGTATTCGATCTCTTAAATTACCCATGATACGTATATCATAGCATGGATATAATGAAATGGGGAGTCCTTACGGAATTGATGACTTGCTGGGGACAATCAACAACACGTTAGAACTTTATAAGATTCCCTTGACTCCGCTGCCTCGCAAAGTTTACAATATTTTAATATCGAATGGAGCAGACTGCTATGGAATACAAAGATTACTACAAAGTCCTGGGTGTGGAACGCGGCGCAAAAGATACCGACATCAAAAAAGCCTACCGCAAGCTCGCCTTGAAACACCACCCCGACCGCAACCAGGGCAACAAAGAAGCCGAAGAAAAGTTCAAGGAGATTAACGAGGCCTACCAGGTTTTGAGTGATCCCGAAAAAAGGGCTCGCTACGATCAGTTGGGTGAATCCTACAACCGCTGGCAGCAAGGGGGCGGCGCTCCCGGTGGCTTTAACTGGGAAGATTGGTTCGTGCAGAACCAGGGCGACGCGGGGGGCACTCGCGTCGATGTGGGGAACCTCGATGACCTGTTCGGGGGAGGTTTTTCCGATTTCTTCGACCAGATCTTTGGCGGCATCGGCGGACGCAGCGCCCAGACCCGCCGCCAGACCTCGACCCGCACCGCCCGCGGGCAGAAGGCGCAGCCGGCCCTGGGCTACCAACAGCCGGTCCAGATCAGCTTCAATGAGGCCTACCGCGGCACCGAGCGCACTTTGCAGCTCGACGACCGCCGCCTGGAAGTGAAAATCCCCGCTGGTTCGAAGACCGGCACCAAGGTCCGCGTCCCCGGCGCAGCTCCTGCTGGCCCGGACGGAAAGCCAACCGATCTCTATCTGGTGATCGAGGTAGTCCCCGACTCGCGTTTTGAGGTGAAAGGCGAGGATGTCTATACCGACGCCAGCATCGATTTGTATACCGCCGTCCTCGGCGGACAGGCCACCGTGACCACCCCCGGCGGCAACGTGATCCTGACCATCCCCGCCGGCACCCAGCCCGGGCAGACCTTCCGCCTGGCCGGCCGGGGCATGCCGCATCTCAAGGACCCCAAGAAAAATGGGGATCTCTACGTGCGCGTCAAAGTCCAGATCCCGCGCCACCTCTCCCCCGAGCAGAAATCCCTGTTTGAAGAGCTCTCGAAAACGGTCAAACAGGGCGCTTCGCTTTCCGGCTGAATGCCCGGGCCCGAACGTCGCTGCTCGCACCTGACTCATTTGACTGGAAAGTTGTCAATTATTGAAAGGGTTTCGATGAATAACAGAAAAGTTGTTTTATGGATGCCCCTCGTCATATTGGCGCTGGCTACTCTCGCCTGCCAGATGGCCTCGCCTGGCGCGCGGACCCCACCTCAATCGAACAACTCGCCATCCAACAACTCGGTCGCCACGCTCTCCAGCCCGCCTGGGTCGAGCTTTCAGCAGCCCACCGCGGCCCTGCCCACGGTTTCCAGCTCGCCAAACGCGACTTCCCCGACCATCGTGGATCTCGCCGGCAACCAGGACGTGCTGGTGAACCTGTATAAGAAGGTCAGCCCGGGGATCGTCGCGATTCAGGTTGTTACCGACCAGGGGGAAGGCCTGGGTTCCGGGGTCGTGATCGACGCCAACGGGCACATCGTCACCAACTACCATGTGGTCGAGGGCGCCAGCAAACTGGAGGTCGATTTCACCTCTGGGTTCAAGGCGCGTGGCAACGTGATTGGCACGGACCTGGACTCGGATCTCGCTGTGGTCCAGGTAAAAGCCCCCGCCTCCGAGCTGCACCCTGTGCCCCTCGGCGATTCCTCCAGGCTCGAAGTTGGCCAGACCGTGGTCGCCATTGGTAACCCCTTCGGCCTGACCAGCACGATGACCACAGGCATCGTCTCTGCCCTGGGCCGCACCCTCTCATCCATCCGCACTTCGCCTGACGGCAGCGGTTCCTTCAGTGCCGGTGATGTCATCCAGACCGATGCGGCGATCAATCCCGGCAACTCTGGTGGCCCGCTGCTTAACCTCAACGGCGAGGTGATCGGCATCAACCGCGCCATCCGCACCACCAACGTCGACCCCAGTACCGGTGAGCCCTCCAACTCCGGGATCGGCTTTGCCGTCGCGGTTAACATCGTCAAAAAGGTCGTGCCGGTGTTGATTGCTAATGGCAAATACGATTATCCCTACATGGGCATCACCAGTCGCCAGAACCTGTCCCTCGACGAGCAAGAGGCGCTCGGTCTGCCCCAGTCCACCGGAGCCTACGTGATCAGCGTTACCCAGGGCGGTCCCGCTGATAAGGCCGGCTTGAAGGGCGGCTCCAGAAATTCCAGCATCTCCAACCTGCCCGCCGGTGGAGACCTGATTGTCGCCGCCGACGGCCAGCCCGTCCTCGTCTATGGAGATTTGATCGGCTACCTGATGGAGTTCAAATCCCCTGGAGACCAGATCAAACTGGCAGTCATCCGTGATGGCCAGAAGAAGGAGGTAACCCTCACACTCGGGAAGCGCCCGTAGCCGTCCTGTTCTTGAAAAACTGAAAAAACTGACCCATTCGATAGGAGGTGGCCATGTTGTCTGAAAGTGACTTGCGGGAGTTGCTGGAATTTTCCGCATCTGAGCCCGTGCTCAGCGTATACCTGAACACGGACCCGGCGGAAGGCAACGCGGATGCATACAAACTCCGTTTGCGATCCATGCTCAAGGAAGTCAATTTGCCGGACGACCAGCAGGCGATTGAGCGGTATCTCAGCCGCGAATTCGACTGGTCTGGAAAGAGCGTCGCCATTTTCTCCTGCGCCCCTCGGGGCTTTTTTCGCGCTTATTCCATCGCCGTACCTGTCCGCAGCCGGGTGCGCAAGGGGGAGCGCCCGGCGGTCAAAGGCCTGGCTGATTTGCTGGATGCCTATGGTGGGTATGGGGTCGTATTGGTTGATAAACAGGGCGCGCGCGTCTTTTCCTTCCACCTGGGAGAGCTGCGCGAGCAAGAAGGTGTGGTCGGCGAGCAGGTGCGCCATACCAAGCGTGGAGGGGCTTCGACCCTTCCCGGCGGGCGCAGCGGCACGGCTGGCAAAACCGGCCGCGCGACCGAGGAGACGGTCGATCGCAACATGAAGGAAGCCGTCGATTTCGCCGTCCACTTTTTCGAAGAGAACCATGTCCGCCGCATCCTCATCGGCGGGACCGATGAGAATATCTCTCACTTCCGCGGGTTGCTCCCCAAAGCCTGGCAGAGCCTCGTCGTGGGAACTTTCCCGATGAGCATGACTGCCAGCCATACCGAGGTTCTCCAAAAAGCGCTCGAGCTGGGCCGCCAGGCCGAGCAGCAGCGCGAGACCCGCCTGATTAAATCGGTGATCACCGCCGCCGCCAAGGGCAACGACGGGGTGGTTCAATTAAATAATACCCTCCGCGCCCTGCACGATGGTCGCGTCCAGACTCTCCTCATCATGGAGGGCTACCGCGAACCCGGCTACCGCTGTACCGGCTGCGGCTTCCTCACCACCGAGAAGCTCAAAGCCTGCTCTTACTGCGGCAAGCCCTTCGAAGAGATCCCCGACGCCGTCGAGATGGCTGTCCAGGACGTCATGCGCAAAGGCGGCGAGGTCGAAGTCATCCACTCCGGCCCCGAGCTCGAAAAAGCCGGCAAGATCGGCGCAATTCTGCGCTATTAGAGATCCGAGACCTGTACCAGGCCAGACCCTAAGGGTTTTTAAAACCCTTAGGGTCTTCTTCTTGCCCTACATCTTCCCTCCCCCATTTGGATAGCCAATCCTCCCTTCCCGCGCCGCGGGCCCGGCGCTAATCAACCGGCGCCTTGATTACCCATCGACCCGCACCGCGGCCCAATGCGGACCATCCCTACGGTCGGCAGGTCCGCCCCTACCCGGACGGGTGGCAAGCCTGTCACACCAAGGGGGGCCAACGCTTGGCCTGCACCCAACACCCCTTTTCAAAAGTCGAGGATTTCGTGAGAAGACCACTAAGCGATTTTGATTGCGCTTATCGTTTTAATGTAGGGACCCACAGCCAGCCCATAAACGATCGGCTTTTTTGATGCAAGAATCATAATGAACATGCCCCCTCGCAGCCCGCGGACCTGCTTCCTCCTCCTCGTCGCCGGCATCCTCCTCGGCCTCGCCGCCCTGATCGCTTTCTTCTACCTCGGCTACCGCTATCTCAAGGCCGATTCCGGCCGCCTGGCCGTCGTCCTCGAAGACTTCACCAGCCGCGACCGTTCCTTCTCCCTCTCCCTGCCGCGCGGCTGGTTCCGCAGCGAAGACGGGCGCGCCGTCCGGGGCGATCCGGATGTCATCCTCTTCGCCGTCCGCGCTGGCCTGGGCGACAGCCCTACTTTCTCCATCGCCCGCATGCGCTACCCCGTGGATGCGCTTCAACGCGTGATCGAATGGGCCGAGGAGCGCGCCTCCAGCCGCATCCTCTATGAGAAGAAATCCCTCGCCGACTATTCCACCCTGCGCTACTCCGGGAAAATGCTCGAATTCTCGGTTGCCCCCGGCGAAACCCTGTGCAAAGAGTGGCTCCTCCTCGATCATTGGACCGGTTACGGCCTCACCATGTGCGCCCTGCCCGAGCTGTGGAAAGAGAGCCGGGCGGCGCTCAAAATTGCCCCGCTCATCCTCGCTACGGCGCTGGCCTTCCTGGCGGCCGCCTGCTCGCGGGCGGAAATCCTTCCCCCGCCTGCCTCGACCTCGACCGCCGTTCCTCCCACCGCCTGCCCCCAGACCCTCGTCCCGCCCGTCATCCGCGAAGTGCGCCCTGCCGAGCCGTCCGCCGGCGAAGGGATCACCCTCATCGGCTCTGGCGGCTACCTCCAGGATGCCTGCGGCGGCCTCCACTGCCTCTCCCTCCAGCCCGGCGGCTGCGAGATCAATCTCCCCATCAACGCAAAATAGGCCCTTGTGGCGTGAACGGATGCAATGGTTATGCAATCATTGATTTGCGATTTGGCCAGCAAACTTCACTTCCGAACGTCGAGCCAGATGGAAGAGAGTTCGGGCTACTAGGATGTTCCAAATTGTCCAGATAAGGGTACTCACAAGATTCAATATTGTTGCAATTTGTGCTAACTCCGGAATAATTACGGCAAAAACTGAAAATACCCCTATGGTTAGGAAAATCCCCAGCCAGGCGGTTGTTCTACTGAAGGCTTTTATTTTCAGCATGAGCAAAGAGGATAACAGGAGTTCAACACCAAATGAAATAAAGTACAGTATCCAGGCCGTTCCGTTAAAGAGCGCGCTTATCGCCTCACCAGCTGCCAGGTACTGATTTCGTGCAGCATCTGTTGTTGCTACGGTATATTGGCTGCTGAGATAAAACATTTCCGCAATTGGCCTCATGAAAAAAGCCAATACACAAGATATGAGTCCAAAAACCAGAGCAATTAATGCATAGGATTCATTTGCTTGTTTGGTAGAAAAATATATGGCAAGGAAGAATGGGACCAGGATAAACGTAGCGATCACCATCATAAAATCAAGAGACATCAGTCCCTTGAATGGGTTGGTTTGAATCGTTGAAAAAATTTCAGCCGGAGAAGTAAGCCCAGGCTGGTATGGCCATATGAAATAAATGACAATGGCTAGAAATATCAGGATGGATGTCAGTATGCCGCAAATCCCCCCAACGATGTATAAGTCTTTCCAACGTGCGTCAGCAATATGGGTATCTGAAAGTGAAATCGCGTTATTCTCGTTCATGTCCCAGAATCCTTTATAACAATTGGAGATGAATTTTCATCCTATATACGATTCCTATACCGAAAGGTTGCAATTTACTGGCCCCGGATGACTTCCTTACTCCCCCGGAAACCGGATGCTCCCCAGGATCTGCTCGAAAACCCCATCCTCCGCCGAGGTCGCCGGGTACTTGAGGATCTGCAGCATGCGGTCCTTTTCGAGTGGGATGATCATCCGCTGTGGGGACCGGCCCTGCCCGATGTGGGCCATGCGGAAAGCGGTTCGCCCTGCCAGCGTGACCTGCTCCCACTCGCCGCTGCGATCGGCCTGGATTTGGACCAGCCACTGCCTGGCCGGATCGTCGTGCGACAGGTCTTCCAGATACATCTCGATCATCAGGTCTTTCTGGTCCAGGCTCGCCCAGCCGAAGAGGTCCGAAAAATCCACGTTGCGGATCGTCGCGATCCCCTGGTAATAATCCAGCCGTGTATCACACGCCCACCCCGGTGGCACCTGGAAGCTCATCTTCGGGTCCAGGTCCAGCGAGAAGGTGGTCCACGTCTCCCCAGGCTGTGGATCGGGCAGGTGCGTCTTCCTCACCTCCGGCGCCAGGCGCAGGCTGTTTTTCTGCAACTGCGAGAGCAGCCCCAGGTACGCCGCTCCCTCGACGATCTTCTGCCCGTCGCCGCTCAGCGCGTTAAACCTCCAGATTGATCCCAGCCGGTTGACCCCTCGCGCCGCGATCAGGCTATTCCCTTCCAGTGTATAGGCCAGGCTCTGCACCCCGCTCACGCTGTGCGACCAGGTATAGCTGTCCGAAAAGCTGCCCTGCCCTTTGTCGACTTCCTTCACCCCCAGGTAATCGACCTCGCCATCCGCGGTGAGCACCCCGCCCGCGGCGTGCTCGTGGTCCGGTGAGAGGATCTGGATCGACGGCTGCCCGAACCACGGCGAGCTCATCCCCAGCAGGCTGTACTGCACCGTTTGGAAGATGTTCTGCATCGGGACGTTCTGGTTGTTGACTGGCCGCGCCGCTAGCAGGCGCAGCGACCCGTCGGCAAGATGGATGGCGGTCTGCGCCGGCAGCAGCCAGACCTCGCTCTGATCGATCGTCCAGGCCAGCAGGCGCGTCAGCGGCGAGTAATACGCCACCCGGCCCAGCTTAGCTGCCTGGGCCGCCTGCCCGCTCGCCGCGTCGATCAGCCAGACGTTCAGGTCGGCGGTGATCAGGGTCTCCTGCTGGCTGGTCGCCGAGGCCAGTTCCGCTGCCGCGATCCGGTCCCCCCGCGGCGACCAGGCGATATCCACCACCGGCTGGTCGATCCGGGCCAGCTCTCTGCTTCCCGTGCCGGTCGTGTACAGCACCAGCGTCCCGGCCGAAGGGCCCGTCTCCGTATACACCAGGCGTTGGCTGTCCGGCGACCAGGCCGCTTGGGCCAGCGGCCCCGCGATCATCACCGCGCTTCGTTTTTGCAGCCAGATCAACCATGCCCCGCGCTCGCCGGAGACCAGCAGCCGCTGCACGTCGGGCGAGAGCCAGGCGTGGGTCGTGCTCTGCGCCACCGGGTCCAGGGCCGGCGCCGGCGAGTAAACCCCGCGCTCGCTGATGTTCCGCCGGGTCAGCGTGTTCAGGTCGAGCAGGTAGACCTGCCCGTGCTCGTCCGCCAGGACCAGCGTGTCCTCCGAGGGGGCGAAGAATACCCCGTGGATCAGGTCCGTGATCTGCCACGCGCTGCTCTCCGGCTCTGTCGGTTTGAGCAGCATTTGAAGCGTCGCCAGCGCGTGGGTTGTGGCGTGAGCGGGCGGCCCGTCCCACAGGACCAGCTCGACCCGAGCCGCGTCCCCGCTGTTGGCGATCACCTGCCACGACAGCCCTGGAGAAGGGATCTTGTTCCGTTCGAGGCCGGCCAGTCGGTCGAGCGCTGCCGCGTTGGGCAGCCGCGCCAGCAGCCCCGTGGAGAACAGCTCCGTGGCCGAGTTCTGCCCTTGCTCCCAGCGCTGGATGAATCGTTCCACCACCGGGTGGAACAGGTCCGCGCCGAGCAGGATGCTCAGGTGGAACAGCCTGTCGGCCGGGTGCAGCGCGCACTGCGCCTCTGCCATTCCCGGGTTGCACAGCCTCTCGGCCGCCTGGGAAGGGCGCCAGCCGACCGTCACGATGGCTCTCAGCTCCTGGTTGGAGTAGACTGCGCCGCTGCCGTACCAATCCTGGATTTCAGCGGGCTCCATGATATACGGCAGCCCTCGGGTGGAGGTGGCGGTCTTGAACCTCGCCTCCGCGTTGAGAATCGCCTCGACCCGGTCGCTCATCTCCTGCGTGCTGCCGAAGTTCGACCCATCCCCGCTGGCCTTCAACTGGCAGCCGGTGCCGTAGGTATCATTGCCGTAATCGCCCCGGTTGTGGATGTACACGATCGGGACGAGATCGATCTCCAATTGCAGCCTGCTGGCCAGGCGTCGCTGCCATTCCTGGCAGACCGCCAGCGGCGGCGGCACCAGGTATCCTCCCGCCGAATTGGGTGCGGAGAGCACGCCCTCCTCGGTGGGCTGCGCCGGCGGGGGCGGCTCGCGCGTCGTCTGCGGGATTAAGCTCAGGCTGGCAGCCAGCCCGCCGGTCAGCAGGGCCGCGATGACCAGCCCGGTAAATACCCGCGAGGTGAGCAGGGTCCGCGCCCGGAACCCCAGTTCGGCCAGCCAACCCTGCCAGGCCGGCCTGCCGCTCCGCTGGCTGAGCAGATCTCGCTCCAGCCTGGCCCACAGGCCGGATGTGAATGCTGTGTCGGTCTGCAGCCCGGCAGCCAGCCCGGCCAGTCGCCCGGCGAGTTCCTCCGGACTCGCCGCGCCCGGCGCGCCAAAGGCCAGCGCCTGGTCCTGCAGATCCGCCAGACCGCCGCGTAGAATCTTCTCGACCGCTGCCCTGGACTTGCCCAGGACGCGCCCGGTTTCCGCTGGGTCCAGCCCGCCGAACAGGTGCAGCGCTAACGCTTCCGCCCGTTCAGAGCGCAGCCCGCGCAGCACGCCGCTCACCTGCACCGCCTGCAAAGTCCGCACGGCCTGTTCCTCCGCCGCCGGTCCGCTTGCCCCCATCACTGGCGGAGCGGACACGCGCCGATGGACGCCCATCTGGCTCCGCCGCGCCAGCCTGAACAGCCAGGTCAGCAATCCTTCCTGATTTGGCTGGTAGGCCGCCATCCACTCGATCGCGGCCTGGAACGTCGTCGCTGTCCGTTCCTGCGCCTCGAGCGTATCCCCGCTGCGCACCAGGTGGTAGCGGTACACCCACGCCGCCGTCAGGCGAAACAGGCAGGCGAACGCCGCCGGAGAACGCGCCCACAGTCCTTCGATCAACTGCGGGCTGTTCAAATCGATCTCACATGGGAACTTCCATCCCTTCTCCACCGGTTCCATCGGCTTAAGTGTAGCACGAAGTAATTCAACCTGGAGTTCGGGCTCCGCTACGCATTCCGCAATCGGAGGGAAGTCATCGGTTAATCGTCAAGCAAACCGCACCGCCCCGTGCTAAACTGATGACAGGGCAAAACTCTTTTCTTCTCCTCCTTATGAAGAGAGCCGGGCGTCGGCGAACCCGGCTCTTGGAGTTTAACATCATGAACGCAACATGTCGAAGCTGGATCGCTGTCTGCTTCCTGGTGGTTTTCCTGGCGTCCTGCGCCGGGTCAGCCAGTCAGCCCGTTTCGCCAGCCTATTGGCCCACCCAGGGCTGGAAGACCACCACCCCCGAAGAGCAGGGGATGGACTCGCAGCTCCTGGCGCAAATGGTCGAGCAGATCCAGGCGGACCAGCTCAAGCTCCACAGCCTGCTGGTCGTCCGCAATGGCTACCTGGTCAGTGAGATCTATCCCTATCCCTACACGGCCAGCCAACCCCATTGGATCGCCTCCGTGACCAAATCGGTGGTCAGCGCCCTGGTCGGTATCGCCATCGATCGCGGCTCCATTAAAAACGTTCACCAGCCCCTCAATGATTTCTTCCCAAACCTCGCGCCGGATAAAAAAGAGATCACCCTCGAAAACCTGCTCACCCTCACCACCGGGATCGCCTGCCAGGAAAACCCGGCCCCCGGCACAACCATGCTGAAACCGGGCGCGAATTGGGTGGACTACGTGCTCAATCAGCCGGTTGTCGATCCCCCGGGGCGCCGCTTCAACTACTGCACCGACCAGGTACATCTCCTTTCCGCGATCCTTCAGAAATCCACCGGGATGACCGCGCGTGAGTTTGCCAATCAAAACCTCTTCGCCCCACTGGGCATCGATCCCATTCCCGAGCAGCGCTGGCCTTCGGATCCACAGGAGATTACGATCGGCGGCTACGGTCTCGCCCTCACCCCGGCCGAGATGGCGAAGTTCGGATTCTTGATCCTCAACCAGGGAAAATGGGACGGAAAGGCGATCATCTCCCCAGGCTGGGTGCGCGATTCGACGATTACACATATCCAGAAGAATGACGGCAACGGCTACGGTTACCTGTGGACAATCGATCCGCACCGGAAGTATTTTTCCGCGTTGGGGCGCGGTGGGGAGCATATATTTGTCTTCCCGGCCGAGAATCTGGTCGTAGTTTTCACCGCGGGCCTTCCCGCCAGTAACAACGCCGACTATATCCCCCTCGAGAAGTTTCTCAACCAGTATATCCTCCCGGCGGTGAAATCTGGCCGGCCTCTGCAGGCCAATCCCACCGCTCTGTCCCGTTACCAGGCTGGCGTTGCGGCCCTGGCCCAACCGAAGCGCGCCGTTCAACCCCTGCCCTCCGTTGCCGCAGCGATCTCTGGAAAAACTTTTACTCTCGCCGATAAT
Organism: Anaerolineaceae bacterium; assembly: GCA_035542155.1. Taxonomy (GTDB): domain Bacteria; phylum Chloroflexota; class Anaerolineae; order Anaerolineales; family Anaerolineaceae; genus DATKLX01. The sequence goes on along the minus strand of DATKLX010000187.1, from coordinate 2,713 downwards.
CCCCTTGGCTGGCGCCAGATCGTTTTCACCTTCAAGGATGGCGCCGAGGAAGCCCAGGCAACTGTCGACGGGTCCACACTTCTGATCGGGATGGATAACGTCTTCCGCTACGTTCCGGGCACCGATCCGATCTTCCCCCACGGAGTGCGCGGCCAGTGGGTCAGCGAGGATACCCTCCTGATCCAGGATATCTATACCGGCCAGATGATGGATGTGGAATATACCATCCAGTTTATTGCCAGCAGCCTGCGGATCACCCGCCGTGAGAATATCTCCGGCGTGGAAATGAAGCTGGCGGGTTCACTCGAGTGAGCGATAAAATCTTCAGCCATTACTGCGTGTTTTCTTAACACTTGCCTTTTCTACCTCAACGGCCTTATTGGCTGCAGATGACGGACGAATAATCTCTTCTGGGATCTCGTGGAACGTAGTCATTGCATTATTGATTTTGGAGCCAAGCTGGGTATCCTTTTGAAGGGCAACATTTAGGTCATATTGAGATCTTAAATCGATTTCAGTATGATTGAACATGGCGTTTGTGGTTGCTGTGCCGCCGGATAAAAATGAACTGGGGATATTTGCTACCCCGGTTCTTGATGCAGAAATCTGCATATTTTCACGCATCTGATTAATTTCCGTGATCAGTTTATTCCTCTCCTCCAACAAAGATGCTGCCTTGGCGCTCGATTCTGTGTTTTGCTCGATACTCATGCTCAATTCCCTGGTAACCATTTCTAATTTATTTTGATATTCTTCGACTTTGTTTTTCTGTTCCTGGATATAGCTTATGACAGATTTAATATCTGCTTCAGGCAAAATATCAGTCCAATCTTGTATCGAATTGACGATAAAATTTTCTATGGATAAGCACTCCTGGATGGTCTCCTCAAAATAAGTGACTAACACCTCAGGGGTTATATTTCCTCGATAATCATTATCGGAAAACCGGGTCAAATAAACCAGTACTCTTTTCTCAAGCGATATGGATCTTTCAAGTAATAATTGAAGATTTCTGTTTGCAGATTTTCCACGGGTCAGCAGTACTTTTTCCTGGGTTAAGTCACCCCATTTACTTGCAACAATACCACCCAATAAACTCGTAATTACGCTTAACATCAAAGTTAATAGGATCGTGAGTTGAGGATCAGTTTGTCTGGATGAAAAAAATAGGAGCAACAAAGAGACAAGAAAAAATATGATCACCAGAGGATTCAGGGAAACGGACAAGAAAGAACCCCAACTGCTGGAAAGATCAGAATACCATTTTTTCCCGTTTTGATTTTTCGCTTCCATCATTCCACCCCTCTCTTCCAACCCTGTTCAGAATTTCGTCATCCCAAAAAATCTGTTCCCTTTTTTCGCTCCGGGCGTTTGTTTTCCGAGAGCATTTCTAATGATTATCTTTCATAGTAACACCGAAAATAGCTAAAATCAATCATAAATATCCTATATTATAGAAGGAAAATTCCTGTGACGATAGCGTGGAAAAAGAGGGATCGAAGCCTATATTGCCACGGGACGAGAACCCCATCATCGGGATTGGCACACATTTTTTCAAGACCAGCCAGAATCCCCTGCCGAAGACGCGAGCGCGAAGGTCAAAATGGCCTACAAGCTCCAGACCGAGATCGGGCAGGCCATCTATCGTTTGCGCAAATGTACCGTGGAACCCGTGATCGGGATCATCAAGGAGATCTTGGGGTTCCGCCAATTTTCCTTACGTGGGCTGAAGGCTGCGGCGGGAGAGTGGTGCCTGGTGTGTCTGGCGTTCAATCTCAAGCGCATTCATACTTTGTATCTCGCCAAGGGGCTGATTTAGTGCATCGGAAACCAGCCAGAAAAGGGAGGAGTGCTTTTGAAACATGCTCTCTTTTGCCTTTTATGCCGTAATCATCGCCCTTTTCGGCCCTGTGGGGCAGTTTGGGTCAAGAAAATCACTGTCTCTCCGACAGACTGCTAGACAGCATAATACTTGTGCTGTCTAGCGTAAGCGTAGAATAGAATCGTGAATTTATGGCCTTTTTGACGGTCCAAGCGTGGAAGAATCCATTTTATCCGTGGAAAAAGTATTGGAATCCATCGTAAGCGTGGAAAAAGTATAAATCATCAAATAACGGGGAGATTGGTGAAGGTTTTGGTACTTGACGGCCACTAGAATTACTAAATACGTGAGAGGTGCCCGGTTATTCCGAGTACCTCTTTGTTGGTTAAGTCTTGAATTTTTTTTATCGCCTTGATCAATACCTTCGCCAATTAGCCGGATGGAATGGGAAATTTAGCGGTATGAATGCTACCTAAAGTGGCAATTCTTTGAAATAGCTGGGAAATAAAAATAGCATCGGGTTTTTGTGGAAGCATTTTTATCAACTCAGTCGCATATTTGCATCCTCGAAAATAGGCTTTCAGATCAAGAACGCTAAAATCGGGATCGGATTGCCGAAACTTGCTCATTAACAATTGCGATACATTCACCATAAACAGAGACAGTTGAGCCGCATTGGTAACAGCCGTTTGGTTCACATTCATAAAGTCTTCCAAGCCCCAGAACTGTCTGGCATCTCGAAAATTGAACTCGATAGTCTGAACGCAATTGACAAAAAGGGATGTGTGGATCTTCTGGATGGGTAGGAACCACATACCGAATTTCCACATCGTTATCTGACACAATCACCCGATCAACCAACCATTCAATCAATTGGCGTTTTTGGGCAAA
>DATKLX010000186.1:0-4622 GCA_035542155.1 Anaerolineaceae bacterium | reverse complement strand
ACAGACCACAGCGTTTTCGCTGGTCGGTCTTTTCAGGTGAAAAAACCGGTGGCCATTCAACTGGCCTTGCCGTTTGCGCACAAAAATTTAAATTTGCGAATTTGAGCGTTTTCCGCTCTATTTGCACAAAAGTTACGTTAGAAGGGCGGCAAAAATGAAAAAGCTCCACATTCCCTTTCTCATACTGGTTATCCTTGCTATCAATTTTTTGGTTTCCTGCACGCAGAGCGGGGCCTCCTCCAACGCGATCAACTGCAGTGCAGGAAAAGAAGTCTGCATCACGATAGACAAGATTCAGCCTTTCACCATGGGCGAACCAATGCCGCTGAATATCATTGTGAGCAGCACAAAAGATTTTACAGATCTACATGTTTCCATAACGACTCATAGTGATATCACGGTGGATGGGCCGGAATCCTGGGAGAGCTATCTGACCAAAGCAGCCAACGAGCCGGGTCTGGCCTATTGGAATTTTGCCATCAAAGCGGGCCAAACCCTCGCCTTTAAACGAGTGCTGCGTTTCCCGGCTGAAGAAGGCTATTATTCAGTTGATGTGGAAGTGGTCAATACAGGGCGAATTATTGATGCTTCTGATGGTTTGGATATACTTCTGGAAAAAAATGGAGTATATATTGCCCAAAATGGTACACCTTTACCGATCCATACCCCGAATGTTACCTCGCCAGCGTACGGCCCAGGAACTCCTCACCCAACCGATGTTCCCAATTTTGAAACCATCGTTGCCCCCTCCCGCCAGCCCACTATAACCCCAACCTATCTTGCACCTCTGGTGGGGACCTCAGCGCCACTTACTTTGCCATATCCGCCACCCGCAACGTCTACGACTGCTCCTTACCCGCCCGCTCGCTAGGGTAGCCTGCAATACCTGGAGCTCTTTTCCGGTGAGCCGATCGGTCCCTTATTTTCGCACTAACGGCAGCATCACCTCGTAGAGGTTGACGCGGATCGTGACGCTGGCTGATCCGACCCCACCGTTGCTGTCGAGGACAGTAAGGGTAAGGGTGTGTTTCCCATTGGGAAGCACCGCGTGAAGATTGCTGCCAACCCCGAGGGTCTCGCTGCCGTCCAGGGTCCAGAGGAAGTGGCTGCCGGGGATGGAGGACTCATCCACGTCGCTGGCCTGGCCCTGCAGGGGGACCGGCGAGCCGCCGGGGAAGAAGCCGTTCGCCAGCGGGGCGAGGATATCCACGATCGGGGGGTGGTTGCCCACGCTGAAGGTGTTGGGTGAGTCGATGGTCACGTTGTTGAGGCCGTCCGAGACGAGCAGGCGCAGCTTTCCCTGGGTGGTCATGGGCAGCAGGCTGGAGTCCAGGCCGTAGGAAGATGTAGTTCCCGGCAGGCCCACCGCGACGGGCGTCCACGTGCTGCCGTTATCAGCCGAGAACTGGAGCTGCTGGACCAGGCCGGCCAGGGGGACCGTGCCGGGGGTGAGCGACCAATTTACGGTCACCGTCCCCACGAGCAGCCCCGCCGCGGGCGCGGTAAACGACCCGGAGGGCGCGTCGGTGGCGCGTTCGAGGGTCGCCAGCACCTGTGCGCCGTGGAGCAGCTCGATCTTGCTCACGCCGCCCGGATCCGGGAGGGTGAAATTGAAGGAGACGGCGTCCAGCGGGCCGCCTTCGAGATCCTCAAATAGCACGTCAAAAAAGTGGGTGATGGTGCTGCCGCCGGTCACGCGCACGGAATAGCCGCCGGTCGCCGAGGGCGTAATGGGCATCCCGGGGCCGAAGAGGGCCGGGTCGAGCGAGCCGGTCCCATCGAGGTTTAGCCTGCCGGTGATGTAGATCGAATTGCCTGGTCCGGCCAGCAGGGCGGCCGGGAAGAGCGGACTGCCCAGCCAGGCCTGGTAGCGGTAGGGGTGGATCCACTTGGTGGGCAGAAAACCGCTGCCGCAGTAGGACATCAGGTCGGGCGTGCTGGAGGGAACGACCGTCTTGTTGGAGCTGGTATCTTGCCAGGGCAGGCGGGTATCGAAGCCGTACTCTTTGATGGCCGGGTCGGTTTGGGGGTTATTGGGCCAGTTCGGATCGGGGCCGGTGGCGCCGCAGGCATTGACGTGCCGTCCCCAGGTGCCGCTCGAGCTGCGGTCGAGATCGTGGTTGAACTCGTGGGCGACCACACCTTCGCCCGAGGAAGCGTTCCCTCCGGCGGCGGCATGCCCACCCCCGTTGTTGAACCAGGTCGGGTCAGAGAGACCACCGCCCACATTGGCCGCGCCAAAGATCAATTCCGGCAGGGCGTAGGGCGGCTGCTTGTTCTGCAGGATCGCGTTCCAGTAGGCGGCGGCGATCGCGTTGTAGTACTTGGACACCGCGTTGACGTTGTTCTGAAGCGTCGCCCCGTTCAGCGCGCCGAGCACCGTCCAGGGCTTCTGCACGAAGGTCACGTCGGGGACCGGGAAGGTAGCCCGGACGTAGCTCTCGTAGGTGTCGATGGTCGCCTGGGCCGGCAGGTCCGGGTTCGCGTTGGGGGCGGCGTTGTTTTCCTGGATGATCCAGTAGACCGGCACCTTGCGGCTGCCTAAGGTCAGCGGCAGGGGGGAGGAAGCGATATTGTGGCCGTTGAAATCGCTGGCCTCGGCGTGAAAGGTCACATCGCCCACGGTGATCCAGGAGGAGGGGAGAAGGAAATTGGCGGAGTTGTTGAGCTTTCCGCGGTTGTAAGCCAGCGGAGCGTTGACCAGTTGGACCAGAGGCGAGCCGGGCAAGTCATTCCCGCCGCGCTGGCCGTAGAGGTATTCGAGGACCGGCTGGGGTGAGCTGACCCCGGTGGTGATGACTGCCACGCGGCCGGCGGTGTCTTTATCCCCCACCAGGGGGATGGTGTTGTTGGCGTTCTGAATTACCTGGGTGATCTCCAGGGGCGGGGCGCCAAAAGCAATATCGGCGTTCGGATCGTGAGGCGGAATGGCCTGGCTGGCCAGGTGGACGGCGATCAGGTTGGAAAAGTCGACGTCAAAGCTGTTGGGCAGCTCATCCACGAATTGGCTGGCCTGCGGGACCGGCGCATTCGTGCGCAGGCCCATGTGGATGGTCTGCCCGGGGGCGGCGTTGATCTCCTTGAGGTCGATGGCGATCTCCCAGAGCTGGTGTGGAGCACAATCGAACATCTGGGTGTTGATGTTGAGGATTTTGGTGTTGTCCGGGGTGTAGCAGTCGAAGCCGGGGCCGAGGCTGGATTTGGTCGTGGTCGAGAGCGAATCCCAATTGGCCGGAGCAAGGTAGTGCCGGAAGCGCATGTTGCGTGTGCCGCCCTCCAGGCCGTAATTGAGGTCGACTCCTGGAGTGAACCCATCGCCGTTGACGTCGAAGGTCACCCAGAAATCGTTCTGGATGTCGTTGACCACCGATTCGAGCACATCCACCAGCAGGTAGAGGCGAATGTTATCGTTCATGACCAGGAAGAAGCCGTGGTCCATCTCGTACCGGTTGGGGGTGAGCGACCACTCGCCGTAATTGAAGACGCCATCCATCACCGGCGGGTTGGTCGCCAGGGCTGCATTGACGCTGTAGGTCCCCGGGGCGCAGGGATTGCCGAAGAGCATGTTGAGGAAGAGATTGACGCCGGAGGGGGTCATGGCCGCGGGCAGGCCACGGTAGCCCCAGTAGGCGTAGCAGCGCCCACTGCTGGAGTCGGTGAGCAGGCTATAGTGGTTCGGGTCGCCGGGCACGCGCGCGATGCGGGTCGAGAACTGGAACGGCGCCGGGTTGCTGTAGGCATTGACCGAAACCGCCAGGGTGTAAAGCGCCAGGGTCTGGTTGATCTGGCTGACCGGGCTGGGCGTGGACCAGACCGGCGCGGTGGGGTCGGCCACGTGGGCCTGGTAGCTGGATGTCGGGACAATGGGGACGCCGGCGAAGGTGGGCAGGGTGGTCATGCCGAGGAACTGCGAGCCCCAGTTCCCGATCGCCACCACCGGTTTGCCCGAATTCCAGATGTTGTTGAAAGAATCGAAACCCCCGGTGTTGTCGGGGTCGTCGCTGATGATAATGGCCTGGTCGGGGGTGAAATCGGTGGCGGCGAGGGCGGCCTGCTGGTCGCTGTACAGGTCAACTGTTATCCCCCGGCCGGTCAGCATCGTGTTGAAGGCGTTAGCGGTATGGGCAGGGTCGCTGCCGTAGACGTAGGCCACGCGAGGTGGGGCGGCAAGGGCCTTCTGGATGCCTCCTCCGGACAGGGTGGCTATTAAAAGAAAAAGCGCTGCCAGGCAGCGCAGCAAAATCGACATTCGGAAAGCATTGGGTTTCATAGTCTCCCTCTCCACGAATTCCAATCACTAAGCTTCATGCACCCGAAAGGCCGTTATCAGCGAAAACGTGAAAGGCAGGCAATTATTATGGCGCTTTGGGATCCGCCGTGGTATGTCCCTCTTCACGTGTATTCCCAATGAACCATTATTATTACAAAATAGACTTGTATTATAATATTACTTCGAGATTATAGCACCTTGAAGTGCGGATTTCAATAAGGGATTCATCGGTGATTACCCACAAATAGGAAGGGAATAGAAAGCTCTGCTCGAACGTGGTAAATTGAGGTTGCGAAACCAAATTTATCGTTAGGAGCAGAGCCAGAATGAATATAGCACTAGAAACCAGCCT
>DATKLX010000185.1:0-6725 GCA_035542155.1 Anaerolineaceae bacterium | reverse complement strand
CCGCTGATCGCCACGATGTGAGCGGTGCCGGTGGTCTTGAAAGCCTGCTGGACCGAGTCGGGGATAGCGTTGTCGTCCCCGAGCAGGATGCCGGCCAGCAGCGCCGATTCGGGCGGCGGGTAGAGGCGGTCCACCTGCTCCAGGGCGCGGTCCTGCAAAGAGTAGATCCAGGCCAGGACCGGGCTGCCCTGCCCGCTGTCCAGGCGGCGGATGGAGGCAAAGGACAGGTAGGTATGGATCCCCTGGCGAGAGAGGTACTCGCGGTAGGAGAAGTCGGCGCTCTCGGGCGGGGCTTCCGGCGCGCCGGCGATCTCGATCACGTCGCCGTAGGCCCAATCTCTGCTCCCGTCAGCGGCTATCGCCGCTGCGGGACGAACTGCGGGCGTTGCGCGGACCAGCAGCGTCCCGTGGGCGGCCTGCGCTGTATCACCCACCCGCGCGATCTGGCTCACCTCGACCCGCAGGTACGCCGCCTGGTCGCGCACGTCGGGGTGGGCGGCGATCACGCCGGTCAGGATCGAAGGTCCCTGCCCGTTGTGGGACGCCAGCGTATCCGGCCCCATAGTGGGCTGCGCCATCTCGTAGCGCGCCGCGCCCAGCGCCAGCCCGGCCCAGAGCACGGCCGGGGCCAGTCCCAGCGTGGGCAGCTTCTTCCAGGCCCAATCCGCATGGGGGAAGCGCAGCCGGCTGGCGAGGAAGGCCAGCCCCACCCCCAGCCCCCCTACCCCCACCCAGGCGCTCCAGGGCAGGCGGACCCAGGCTCCCAGGAGGATGCCGGCGGCGAAGGAGAGCGAGATCCAGAAGAGGGGCATGGCGAAGAGAGCAGAGAGCGGAGAACGGGCCAAACAGCGGAGGATTCTATTATCGCATGTTTGTCAGGGAAATGGTATCGGGAACAAAACCGCTAATCCACAGGCGGGTCACAAACAATATCGTTGCAACCTAACATCGTCAGGTCGGTTCTGGAGAAAATCAGTACCCTGTTGGAATAGATTTCTTGCCAATGGATCTGGTATCCCCTTGACACGCGTGGCATAATAGAGACGAATTTGATCCAGGTTCCTGGCCCCCTGCACAGGCTGGGGCGCTTTATCGGTACGGAATAGGAGTGAAGGTTATGATCGACTTACGGGTATCGCTCAAGAAGATCGGGATTTTGTTCGCCGCCCTGATTTTGATCGTTTCTCTCGCCCAAACCGCCGGACCCGCGCTAGCCGCGCCGGCGACGACGGTGATCTTCATGGTCAACACCACCGCCGACCCGGGCCCGGCAACCTGCGCAGCTACCTGCTCGCTGCGCGCGGCGATCATCGCGGCCAACGCGGGCGGTGGGACCGCCATCCAGTTCAACCTGCCCCTCACAGCCACGATTACCCTGGCCAGCTCACTGCCGGCGGTCACCGGCGCGGTTATCATCGCCGGGCCGGGGTCGGGGAACCTGACCATCGATGGCGCCGGGCGCCGGGTCCTCACTGTGAACTCCACCGCCCACCTGACCCTCAGCGGGGTGACCATCCGCGGCGGGAACGACCTGGTCCAGGGCGGCGGGATCCTGGTCGACCACGGGAGGCTGGACCTCAGCGACAGCCTGGTCGCGGATAACCTCTCCAGCGGGACCGGCGCGGCCCTCTACAACGATAGCGGCGTGGTCCACATCACGCACAGCGTCTTCTCCGGCAATCATTCCTTCCACGATGGTGCGATCAGCAACCTGGGGACGCTGACGGTGACCACCAGCCTCTTCGAGGATAATTCTTCCCGCGTCAACGGCGCGATCCACAACTACACCGGCGCCAGCCTGTCGATCGATAGGAGCGCCTTCACCGGCAACGATTCCACCCAGACGCCCGGCGGAGCGATCCTGAGCGAGGGCGGGGCGACACTGGTCATCACCAACAGCACCTTCGACAACAACGGCGCCAACGGCGAAGGGGCGGACCTCTCGGTCGGCGGAACCGTTCACATCACCAACTCCACTCTGGCCAACGCGAAGCCCGTCTCGCTCAGCAGCATTTCCGCCGGCGGCAGCCTGACGCTGCGCAACACGATCCTCGCCGCCGGGGGCAGCGTGCCCAACTGCACGATCGGCATGGGCGCCACCCTGGACGTCAATGCCGCCAACCTGGCCGCCGACAGCGCCTGCGGCAGCGCCACGGTCGTGACCCCCGTGCAGCTCAACCTCGGCCCGCTGCACTACGATCTGGGACCCACGCCGGTCATCTCGCCCTTGCCGGGCAGCCTCGCCATCGATAGCGGGGATAACACCGTCTGCGCGGCGGCGGCCGGATCGCCCAGTTTCGGCGCGGGCGGCCTGGACCAGCGCGGCGTCGCCCGCCCGCAGGGAATGGGCTGCGACGTGGGCGCCGTCGAGTCCCCGGTCATTTATTCGCTGTACTTGCCGATCGTATCGCAGTGATCAGGATTTCCGGATCCATAAGGAGAGACTTTGCGGCTCCATCGTCTCCTTTACAGCGCTCAACAGATTCGCGGTAATTTTGTCGATATCCACCTCACTGCGCAACTGGTTGGAAAACCTGTTCAGGATCTTCTCGGCATCGTACCGGCGGCGATAGAAACGCCGGTTGATGTCGTCCTGTACGCGCCTGCGCAGCGGATTGAACAACGCCGCGACCACCAGGGTCGACAGCACGGTCGCCAGCGGGGATTGGTACTGTCCGGTCAACAACTGGAAGAGCCGCTGGAGCAGCAGGATGCTGGAGGTAAAGACGAGGCCCAGGGTAAAAGTCAGCGCCGAGAACATTAACGTGCGGCGGATGATCACGTCGATATCGAACAGCCGCTCGTGCAAGACGGCGATCGCGAAAGAGGTGGGCACCGTGCACCACAGGATGCCCAGGAAAGGTTTCGCCAGCTCCGATTTGACCCCCAGAATGGACGGCAGCACGGTGAGAACCAGGTAGGGGATCAAGGAAATCATCAGGCTCCACAGGATCCAACGAACCTGGCGTTTTTCCCGCTCATTCCCGGTGCGGTAGCTGCCGTAGGTGGATACAAGCAGCAGGGGAAAATAAACGAGCGACATGAACGCGGTCCCCTGGACGATCAGCACCAGGCCCGACGCCGGATTACCGATGGAAGGCCAGCGCGCCGCCAGATATACGAACCACGGCAGCCAGACCCCCAGGTAAATCAACCGCACCCACCCGGGCCGGCGCGCCAGGAGAGGGTGTCGCTTGGGGAAAATCAGCGAGAAGTGCACCAGTCCGGCCAGCAAAAACCCATATAACACCACCGCGCCCCACAGGTAGAGGGTGACCAGCCAGCGGTGGAGCAGGTCGTTCACTCGGAGACTGAGAAAATACACCAGGCCGCTCGAAAACAGGCTGCTACTGACCACGAAAAAAAGCTGGGCCGCAGGCAGCCGGGGCCGCAGAAGAAACACGGCCAGGCTGACCAGCTCCAGGTAGATCAGGTAGAGATAAATGCTCCAGTTCTCCCGGATCAAGTGGGAAAATGGAATGACGGCCAGCGGAGAAACCACCCGCAAGGTCTGGCGGCCCCGCCGCACCGTATACTCGACGCTGTCCGCCGGTCCGGCAGGCGGAAACAAATCGCGGATCCGCTCGCCGACAGCCTGGCCCTGGATCCCGACCACGATATCGCCTTCCTGCAGGCTTTGCGGATCGGGCGAGACCGGCCGGGCGACCAGGCCATCGGGTGAAATCTTCAAAAAATCCACCATCGGGCTGCTCGGGTCGGCCGGAAGAATCAGGCGAAGAGCGAAATACGCCAGGCCGGGCAGGAGCAGGAAGACCGCCAGTAAAACAATGAAAATCGGGTGGATGCTTTTCAAAGTGGAACGTTCCCCAGGGATTTCGCCAAACAATACTTTACTAATTAGATCCAACAAATCTAATGAGATTGTATATCCTTTTTCCCCCTTGTCAATCCAGGCACCAGCATCGGCGTCCGGCGGCGATATTCGGCGTATTCCGCGCCGAACTCGCCCAGCAGCTTGCGCTCCTCGAAGAGCGCGCCGATGATCAGATACAGGCTCCCGCCGAGGTCGAAGGCCAGCAGATTGGTGGTCATCACCGGCGACGCCCAGAGGAAAAGCAGCCCTCCGGCGTAGAGCGGGTGGCGGATAAGACGATACAGCCCGCCGGTCACCAGGCGGGGCGGCCCGGCCGGGTCGCGGCCGGTGAGCATGTCCAACCCGAGAAAAGCGAGCAACCCGGTCTGCAGCACGCCGGCCACGACGACCGCCGCGCCGGACAGTTGGACCAAAACGGCAAGGATGCTCCAGGGGAAGGGAATTTGATAGAGGGGCTGGTCGGGAAGGAGGCGCACCAGGGCGAGGAGGGGCAGGAAGGTCAACACGCCGATCAGGTTGAAAAACAGGCGGTACCAGGCGTAAACCCCGGGTCCGAGCCTGCGCTGGACCCAGCTTTTAACGGGCAGGGAAGCCAGCCAGGAGTGCAGCAACCCATACACACCCCAGGCGGCGAGGATCTCTAGTCGGATAGCAGGCTCTCCGCTTTGGGCTGGCGCGAGGGGTGTTTGCGGGCGCGTTTCTGGTGGTACATGGCCTGATCGGCCTCGGCGAGGACCTTTTCGAGCGAATCTCCGGCCAGCGCCGTGGCGAAGCCGATTGACAGGCTGAGCGGCATGGCCTTTGGGTTGGCGGCAGCCTTTTCCAGGTTATTCTTCAGGCGCTCTATCGCGTTCTGAGCCGCCTCGTAAGTAGTCTCAGGAAGGAGGATGGCGAACTCGTCGCCGCCGATGCGCGCGACCAGGTCCTCGGTGCGGAAGGAGGAGCGCAGCAACAGCGCCGTACGGTAGAGCAGGTTATCCCCGGCCTGGTGGCCAAAGCGGTCGTTGGTGTCCTTGAGCGCATCCATGTCGATCATCACCACGCTGATCGGATACTGGCGGCTGCCCTCCAGGCGGGCCATTTCCTCCTCGAAGTAGCTGCGGTTATACAGCCCGGTGAGGATGTCGTGCGTGCCCACGAAACGCAGTTGCTCTTCCAACAGTTTGCGCTCGGTGATATCGCGGAAGACGCCCAGCGAGCCGGTGACGTTGCCCTGACCATCCAGCCACGGCGAGACGGTCACCAGCAGGCTGCGCACCTGCCCGTCCGGGCGGGTGATCTGGAAATCGTAGGTCAACTTCTTCCCGCGCTGCAGGTCGCGGTTCTGGTTGCGAATCGTGGCGATCTGCTCCGCGTCGACGTAGTCTTCCAGTGTGGTGTTGGTCAGGCTCATCGGGGGCATGCCGAAGATGGTCTCCGCGGCCGGGTTGGCAAAGGTAAAGTGCAGCTCCTGGTCGACCAGGGCGATCCCCTCGCCCTGGGCGGCGATCAGTACCCGGAAGCGCTCCTCGCTCTCGCGCAGAGCGTCCTGGGCCTGTTTAAAGCTGGTGATGTCCCGCCCTACCGACTGGAACTCGGTCAGGTTGCCCTGCGCGTCGAAGAGTGCCCGGTCGGTCCACTCCTGCCAGCGGATCTCGCCGCCGGGGTTGGTGACGCTGTGCTGGTAGGTCACCGTGGGGTTTCCCGCGCTCATCTGTGAGATCCAACTCTGCACGTCGCTGCGATCTCCCTCGTAAATCGAGGGCAGGAACGATTGGCCGATCAGGTCCTCGCGGCTCTTGCCGAAATAGCGGCAGAAGGCTTCGTTGACGAAGGTGAGCGTCCCATCCGGCTGGTAGCGGCAGATCAGCTCCGTCTGGTCTTCGACGATGGCCTTGTAGCGCTCTTCGCTCAGCTTCAGCGCGCGGGCGGCCTCTTCGGGGGAGATGTCTGACTTGACCAGCGAGCGCAGGGCCGAGGGCTCGATCAGGTTCTGGAAAGCCGCTTCGATGCCGGCGATGCGCTCCTTTCGGTCGCTCTCCATCTCCTGGCGGAAGTAGGCGACGATCCACAGGGCCATTGAGGAGGCTGCCAGGAAAAAGGAAACCTCCCAGGCAGCGGGGGTGAACTGCCCGCCGAGGCGGATCCACATCAGCAAAGAGGAGACGACCAGGTTGGCGCAGATAAAAAAGAAGGTGGTCTGGATGGAAAAGATGACGCTGGTGAAGAGAATCGGGATGATCAGGTAATGGAAAGAATACAGCCCGGGGTCGAAGAGCGCCATCGCATAGACCGCCAGGGTGACGATGGCCAGGCTCAATTTTCGCGCCGCGCCGTCTTGCTTGCGGTGGACCAGCCAGTATACGCCCAGCCAGCCGGTAAGTGAAACCAGGAAGACCAGGCCCGATTCACGCAGCGGGATGGCGGGCGATATTCTTAAGAGGACGTACAACACCAGGTTGGTGAGGATGATAAGAGAGATCGCCACGGGCAAAATGACCAGGTACTGGTACAGGCGGTGACTGTCGATCGCTGGATCGCCCGCGGAGGGATTGAACAGTTTGTTCCATACTGCTCCAATTTTGCTCAAGAGATTTCTCTTTCAAACCACGGTTAGCGATCTAGCCCGGAGGGAGCCGGTCTGGGCCGTGGACCAGGGTGAATTCAACTGTCATTTCCCGCCTGGATGGAGATACCGCAAACGCAAGGAGACTCAGGTTTCCAATCATTATAAAGGTTTTTCCCTGGAATTCAATCCGGTAATATATCAGTGTTTGTCCCAAGATTGGTAGGCGAATTGGGAAAAATCGGCCAGGCAGTTTTTCTCCATGAAAGAGGATGGTGGGCTAAGCCACACCCACTCCAGCCACCATCAAGCCGCTGGTCATTCCCGGCCAGGTCTTGTAGCCCC